>NZ_MSHA01000015.1:0-25496 GCF_001940965.1 Bacteroides sp. Phil13
GCTTCTTCCTGTTGTTCTTCACTGCTGTCTTTCATCCGCAGATTGAACGCATCCTTTAGCTGTTGGGTGGTGGGCATGGTTTCCTGTACCTCAAACTCCTTGAACACGTTTTGCATTTCGGCATAGTATTTCAGCAAGTCCGCGTTGATTTCGGGTGCGCTTTGTTTCAGCTTGTTGGTGCATCCGTTCTTTACCCGTTGTTTGTCGGCATCCCATTTGGCTACGTCAATCCGGTAGCCTGTTGTAAACTCGATGCGTTGGCTTGCATATATGACACGCATACGGATAGGCACGTTCTCTACGATTGGCACACCGTTCTTCTTCCGGCTCTCCAATGCAAAAATGATGTTACGTTTGATATTCATAATTGGGTGCGTTTGAATTTCTACACCCAAATATACACCCAAAAATTGAAATAGCAAAAGGTATTTAGAAAGATTTAGATTTACTCTGCATCGTGGATAGTGTATGATTATCAGTGATTTGCAATTTTATGATATTTTCTGAAAGCGTAGGTTCGAGAGCCTGTCTCTCCGCTGGAAAGAATTGCAAAATAAAAAATCCCTGTAAATTATGTTTTACAGGGATTTTTTATTTTTGATGTATAGCATAAGCATATCAAAGCATTCTTTAAAAAATGATCTTTGAGGACTTTTTCATCAATGATACGAACTCTATAATATATTGTATTAATTTAAACATTGAGTGCGTGCTCTGAAATGTATTTTTATATTTCAAGCAATGGGTGAGTGATAAAGAACCTATTGTTGTAATAAACTGTGATCAGATATTTATTACAGTGTCTAAAAAGATGCTGGTAACGTCGTTCTTTATCATCGTAATAGTTGGAATCTTTTTCCGGCTATTACGATGATTCTCTTCGGTAGTTAATGCCTTTCTTGTCAGCTGCTCAACAGTTGAGTAATCAACTTTATTGACCATCAGTTTTCTGATTTTGTATTAAATTTGCTTGGACTTACATTGTAATATTTCTTAAATACTTCTCGGAAGTATTTTGCATCCGAGAATCCAACCATGTCAGCAATCTCTGTTACTGTATGTTCGCCTTGTTTTAGCAATTGTGCGGCATGTTGCAAACGTATCATCCGGATATAATCAGCTGGAGCGTAACCGGTCAATGCCTTTAATTTGTTGAAGAAACTTGTACGGCTCATGTGATGCTGACTACTGAGCATGTCTACATTGAAGTCCGAATTTCCCATGTTATTCTCTATGCATTCTTTGACAGAGGCTATGAATTTCCAATCCAAGGTATTGGTGCAATTGACTGGAAGAGTCTGTTCTCTATCTTCAATGCTGTTATAAACCTGACGGAGCAAAGTACGATTTGCAAGTATGTTTTTGACTGTTGCCTTGAGTATCCCCACACTGAAAGGTTTGGTGATGTAGGCATCCGCTCCGATTTCCAGTCCTTCAAGCATATTTTTTTCATCTCCCAGTGCAGTCAGCAAAATGACCGGAATATGAGATATTTCAAGATCACCTTTTATAACTGAGCAGAGTTCATCTCCACCCATTTCGGGCATCATTATATCGGATATGACGAGATCCGGGTCAAACTCCCGTACTATGACAAGTGCCTCCTTTCCATTCGGACAGGACTGGACATTATAACCCGTTTTGAACATATCAATAAGATAATTGCGCAAATCATCATTGTCCTCTACTATCAAGATACGTTGTAGAGAGCCGTTTACTTGGGATATTTCCATGGATAGTAACCCTGGAGTGCCACCAGATACGATAGTCTCCGAACATTCATTCGGTATCTTGGGAGAGATGAATTTTGCTTTATGTAGGTGGCTGTTCCCTTTCGGGAAAGTTACCTGCACGCAAGTGCCTTCATGCTCAGTACTTTGAATATGAATCCTGCCTTTATGTAATTTGACCAGTTTGTATACCAGCATCAGACCGATTCCGCTACCTGTCACTTTCAAGTTAATGACATTACTACCCCGGAAACAATTCCTAAACAATTTCTTCTGTTCGCATGAGGGAATGCCGATTCCGGTATCTTTCACTTCGATGCTCCAGGAGTTTCCTTCCTCACAGGCATAAATGCGTACGCTGCCACCTTCAGGTGTATACTTTAATGCATTTGACAGAATATTCTTCAGAATAGATCCCATCTTGTCACTGTCAAACCACACATTCAGATAATCAAAATTGCTTTCGTAAACAAACCTGACATGTTTCATCTCGGCATATTTGCGGAAAGTAGCACAAACATTATCCATATAGGAATTCAATTCATATTCAGAAACATAAAGGGTGGAAGAGTAGACGTCTACCCGTTCGAAATTTATCAGGTTGGTCGCCAGCTGAAGCAATGCATTCACATTTTTTAGAGCCATATTTATATGCGGCAATGCCTGTTCCTTCACCATACGGTTTTCTATGACTTCCTCCAGCGGAGCTTTTATTAATGTAAGCGGAGTACGTATATCATGGGCCGTATTAATGAAGAATCGTGTTTTTTCATCCGAAACCTTCTTCTGTCTGTGCAGTATGATGATACGGAATATGATAACCATAACCAACACCAGTAGGATTGCATATCCAGCCATGGCCCATACACTGGCCCATGCCGGAGGCGTTATGACAATCTGAATGCTCCTTGTTTCATAGGTCTTGTACTTTTCCTCATTGGATATGGCACGAATCTGTAATGTATAACTGCCGGGAGGCAGATTCCTTACAACAATTCGATTGTCCAGGCTCGGACGGCTCCACTCTTTATGAAAACCGTCAATCTTCCATGAATAAAGAATGTTGGAAGGATAATCATAATTAATGGAAGCTACATCAAGAGAAAAGGAGTTTTGTCCGTAGGCCAGTTCCAGTCGGTCGGTCTCGTCAATATCCTTTTCCAACGGAGAACCGTCATCGCCCGGATAAACGGGATGATAGGCTATCATAAAATCGCGTAGTAATAGACGTGAGTAATGTGGCTCTGGTATCTGTATGTCTATCGGAAATCTGACAGCCCCGTCATTTCCACCAAAAACAAGTGTATTATTGCTATAGGTTGTAGCAGAGCCGGTATTGAAATTGACACTCATCAATCCTTGTTCCCGCGTCCAATTGCGGAAGGAGTGTTCTCTAGGTGAATAAATAGTAATTCCGTTTTCCGTACCCATAAGGAGACTCTCGTCCTGACGTGGAAGAATTGTATAGATATTGTCGGAAATCAACGCACAATTGTCTGTACGGTACTGATGGATGAACTTCTTTTTATTAATGTCATATACAAGCAATCCAGCTCCACGGGTACCGATATATAGGATGCCGTCATCTCTCTGGAACAGAGCGCATATATAGGGAGATTCAATGGGCAGGTCAACATACTGATAAACTCCCGATTCCTTGTCAAGCTGGTAGAGCCCCATTCTTGTACCAATCCACATCTGCCGGGTGTCCTTTTCCTGAATGGTAGTGATAGAGTTTACTCCCGGATATAGACGCACACTTTTTGTCTCAAGATTGATGCGCTTTAAATGATGATATCCGCCGGACCAGATATCACCGCCCGAATCTTTCTTAATGTCAAATATATATTGGTCAGGACGTACTCCTGCAATAGCAGCAGGAGAAATGTGGCTAATCTTAAATCCTTTCTTCTTTTCTATTTTGCAAATGCCTGACATAAAACCGCCGGCCCATATCACTCCGGGAGAGGCTTCACATAGTGCCAAAAAGATGTGATTCTCATCATCCGGTACCGGATCAAAGGAACTAAGGAACGAGTGCCATTCTTTTGTATCGGTCTGATAAAGACTGATACCGTTGCTGGTTGCAAACCAGAGGTCACCGTCACTATCTTCCAATACATCATGAACCTGATCGTTCACCAATGAAAGACTGTTGCCAAGGGAATGCCTTATCAGGTCGTAACTTCCATAACGGTTGTTACGGACGGTAATACCAGTAGGATAATTGGCAAGCCAGATACGTTCCTCCTCATCCACATAAATATCATTAATATTGTTTCCGTTCATCCCGTTATAACTATTATAATCAGCAGTTATATAGGGTTCACTCATGCATGTATTCATATCTAGTTTATATACACCTTTTCCACCTGTGGCTACTAGAAGTTCATGGGCATTCAAAGCAACGATCCGGTTTATCTCTACATTGTTGGGTGATTGACAAGGGATGATTTTTCCTGTTTTTCCTACGTCATATATAAGTATTCCCTCTTTATAGTTTCCCACAAACAGTTGTTTTGAAACAGCATGGTAGTAGAGTTCATGTACTGATGTGCTGATACCTTCTACCATTTTATCAGGCATTATATTTAGTTTCCCCTTTTCTATCCCGGCATGAAACAGGCCATTTCCTGTACCGATAAAGAAATGGTTGCTATCCGTCTGTTCAATGGCAGTTATTTCACCGTTGACTGGTGTAGGCATATGCAAAGTCGTTCCGGTACGGATATCATACCAGGTAATACTATCTTTATAACATAGCCATATGCGGTCGTTCTTGTCCAGATAACCGTAATTTAGAAATGCCTGTGGCTTATTTCTGATCAGTTCCGGATGTATGTAGGCCAGTTTGAATTTATCATGCTGTGAATCATATCTGAAAATACGACCTTTCTGACCGATTACCCATAATATATTCCCGCTGTCCATATAGAGCCAGTTCAAAGCAATTCGTGAGTCTAGCTTTATACTATCGTCTGAAAAATTGTAATGCTTGATATATTTTCCGTCATAGCGGTCTACCCCTTCCTGGGTTAGAAACCACATATATCCCCTTCGGTCTTTTTGGATATAATATATTTTCTGGTTGCTCAAGCCGTTTTCCAGTCCTATGTACTTATAAACTTGGCACCTGCTTACGGAACTACTGATGAAAAGAACAGTAAAAAGAAAAATTTGTCTAATGTTTAAAGATATTTTCATATTTCTCGCAGAAGATTCAAAAATACATCTGCAAAATTATAAAATATTGGTTAAATATACACCAAAATGAATGAACTTTATTTCATGAGCAGGCTAATAACATTTGCGTTTCGGAAAGTTTAATAGCAAAAAATGATGAAGGAAAAAATCATATAAATAGCTGGATGTTGAAAGATGGTTAATAGAAGGTTATTTAATATGTTTTCATTAGAGGAACTTATACTGTAGATCTTGCTCTATATTTCATTCTAAACTATAAGTGACATAAAGGAGTGGTGCAATAACATAACAATCATATTTTGAGATAATGAGAATACTCAAAGATGTTCCAAGGATATTCTTAAATTTATTTTTGTTGTAAAGCTATGGCAGCTAATGGTATTTGTAATTAGATAAATTGCAGATTAAAGTACCATTTTTACAGAAAGAAACAAGCGATTCGTCTATTTCTATTCTTTTATCTGAATAAAAAATCTTATATTTGTCATTACAAACAGGCAATATCATTACCCAAACAGGGATATAAAAACTTATTTCAAATATTTTTTTATCGAAACTGATTATGAAAACAATTCATCTTGTGGTGGGAATCGTATTGACATTGATGTGTATCTTTTTTATGGGATTCCGGGAGATAGGCCGTTATCCGGATAAAATCTGGCTTCATCATTGTAATTCGATGGAGAAGTTATATGAGAAGCATATGATTTATCCGAATATAGAAGTCGATCTCGTTTTCCGTGAGAATCGGAAATTTGATGTAACGCATGATGCTGATACCAGCTTCAATCTGAGTCTGGCATCTTATTTTTCTTTTATGAAAAAGGAAAAAGGTAAAATGTGGCTGGATATAAAGAATCTGACCCTTGAGAATAGAATAACGGCACTTTCAAGTTTGAATAAGTTAATGGAATATTTTCAGATAAAGAAAGAACGGTTGATTATAGAAGGACAAAATTGGAAAGCTTTGGAAGTCTTTACTCAAAATGGTTACTATACTTCATATTATATACCTTATGATGATCCGGATAATTTAAGCAGAAAAGAACAGAAGTGCTTTATTAAGGGCTTGCAGGAAATTGTAGATAGAAAGGTTGTGAGTGCTCTGTCCTTTCCCGGATGTTGGTATGCTGAGATAAAAGAAAGTCTGAACCGTTCCATAGATCTATTGACTTGGGAACATCGTAGCAGTCAGTTACAACTTTTGTTGTCTTCCATAGGACGCGAGATGCTCTTCGATCCGCAGTTAAAGGTGATACTGGTAAAAGATAAAGGAAAATATCACCGATAATTCATATTATGCTTATGGCTTTCCCGGAAGACTAATAAACAATCGACAAAGGGAAACTGTTTATTTAGTATGATTCTAAATTAAAAACGAATATATTATGAGTAAAACAGTTGATTTGTTGGGACAACAGGCAGAATATTACCTGAACCATACGTGTAAGACAATAGATAAGAAATTAATTCATGTTCCTGGACCTGATGCGATTGATAAAATCTGGGTGGACTCTGACAGAAATGTACGTACCCTCAATAGCTTGCAGGCTTTGTACGGGCATGGACGCTTGGCGAATACCGGGTATGTATCCATTCTGCCGGTCGACCAGGATATAGAACATACAGCCGGAGCATCATTCGCTCCTAATCCGATCTATTTTGATCCTGAAAATATAGTGAAACTGGCAATCGAAGGAGGTTGTAATGCAGTTGCATCCACATTTGGTATATTAGGGGCTGTTGCCCGTAAATATGCCCATAAGATACCTTTCGTTGTAAAACTGAACCATAATGAACTGCTTACTTATCCAAACTCTTATGATCAGGTGATGTTTGGAACCGTAAAAGAAGCATGGAATATGGGTGCGGTAGCTGTTGGTGCTACTATCTATTTCGGTTCGGAGCAAAGTCGTCGTCAGATTATTGAGATATCACAAGCTTTTGAATATGCTCATGAGTTAGGTATGGCAACCATTCTCTGGTGTTATCTCAGAAACAATGATTTTAAGAAAGATGGCACTGATTATCATGCGGCAGCCGACCTTACCGGACAGGCTAACCACATTGGAGTGACCATCAAGGCTGATATTGTAAAGCAAAAACTTCCTTCCAATAATGGTGGATTCACGGCTATCCATTTTGGTAAAACGGATGAAAGAATGTATTCTGAACTCGCAACTTCACATCCTATCGATCTTTGTCGCTACCAGGTTGCTAATGGTTATATGGGGCGTGTCGGTTTGATTAATTCCGGTGGTGAATCTCATGGAGAATCGGATTTGCGTGATGCTGTTGTTACAGCGGTTATCAATAAACGTGCCGGTGGAATGGGATTGATCAGTGGACGGAAAGCATTCCAAAAGCCAATGGAAGAGGGTGTTCAATTATTGAATACCATTCAGGATGTTTATTTGGATTCTTCAATAACGATTGCATAAAATTTTTAATCAGTATAGAAGATAAAGGTCTTCTATACTGATTATTTAAATGTAAAAGTGAATTTCTGAACTGTTGTCAGAGCAGGAGTTTATCTCCAGTTAACCTTAAGTATATTTTCCATCCATGGTAACCGTACAAGTTTGTATGACCAGGGAATGCTATCCAATAATATATCGAATGCACGTTCTTCTACAGTTAGAACCCATTCCCTTTCTGTCTTTTCTATAAATCCTGCTCTTCTCAAAAAAGCTTCTTGAAAACCTCTCATTGAGGTATTCCTCATTTTTTCCCAGTTTGTCTTTGCTGCTTCCAATAGAGAATCTATTGTGTTAAGTTCATCTTGATTTAGTTCCATTCTTTTAGGGAGTGGCTCGTTGAAGGGATAATTTATTAACAAACGGTTGAGGAACAGATCTTTTTCATCATACTCCCTGTCTTCACTTGCCATGAGGTGTTGTAAAATGAATATAGCTCGTACTTTTGATTCGTTACTATTGAAATCCCTGCGATCTTGGCTTAACATATTAAGTCTCATAAAAAGCATTGGTAGAAATGGGAAGAGAATGACCAATCCTGCATTGGATATAGGTATGTGTTTCAAATCTCTGTATTGTTCTGTACCTAAATGAGAACCATATACACGCACTCCGGGAGCTATTGCATTCTTATCTACTTTTACACTGCCACAAGTTCCTTCATCGCCCGGACCAATATCCCAGTTTCCTTTGTCGCATTTAGCCATGATTTTTCCTCCTGTAATAGTTATGTTTCCACATTTGCTTTTTCGACCTGCATATTGACCGGCACCGCCTATTCCTGCAGATCCCGCGCGCCAGGAAGTCTCGTACTGATAACCCGCATAGGCTTCTATCGTTCCACTTTCGATAATAATGTCACCACATTCGGTAGCATATCCGCATCCTATACCAGCTGCACCTTCTCCACCGTACGCAATTAATTTCCCATCACCTTTAATAATCAGGATGGAATTCTTTCTTGATTGGATTGCAGCCATTTCACGGCCACTGTGTAGCATATTGTTTCCTTCAAGAATCACCGTGATATGACAGTCTTCCGCAATATGGAATGCAACACCCATGTTTTCCAGATCACATAAGTTAGCATCTTGTAGAACAATTGTTGCACGTACTCCGGCAGATACTGTTATTCCATGTCTTGAATTGGTACCTGTAATAATATACATTCCTTCTTGGGAGACACGGAAAGTATCCGTTTCCCTACTCATGTCTATTTTTGCATTTTTCATAAGAATAAAAATTAATATTGTATTTGTTGATTATTGTATATTGATTTTCAGTTTGTTTTTAGCTGTTTTATAAAATGGCTAATGCAACCATTCCTTCATAACAATTATCCGGAAATATCCGTTGGTTTATATTATTGTTCCCTCAGATGAACACAGGCAAAAATAGCTGGAAGTTGGGAAATCTAAATGCTAAAATCAGTAAACTAAAATAATAATTTTAAGTGGCTGAAATTCAGAATATTTATTCAGAATAAATCTTTCTGTTTTTACGATTTCAACCTTTTTTTGATGATATGAAGTGTGTGCTAAACAAGATTTATCCATATGTTTTGCGGTAAAAGCTTCAACAGTGATTAGAAAACAAACAAGGGATCATTTGTCTCTTGCCCTGTGTGTGTTGAGTTTTCCAATAAGTCTTATTGGGGGATGACCTTGGCTGACAAGCCTATCAACCAAGGTTAATCGGCTCGTCAACCAAGGTTGATAGGCTTGTTAACCTAGGTCAACACTCGACTGTTCCTAAGGATAAAGAGATATATCTCTGGTCTTCAGTAGAATAATTCCTAATGTGAAATAAATAAATGCATCGTTCTGATACGGATTGACTGCGATTCAACTTTTAAGTGAGACATCTTCTTCTCCATTCCGAGGGAGAGCAACCATATCGGTTTTTAAAAGCTTTGTGAAATGCAGAAGGGCTGTTGAAACCTGTATTATAACAGATGTCTTCTATTTCTGCATTCGAATCTCTTAGCAGCATTTCTGCTTTTTCGATGCGAAGTGACGTAAGGTATTGAAGGAAACTACATCCATATTCTTGATTGAAATATCTATTTAAATAGGTGGAATTGACTGCCACTCTTTGAGCAAACTGCTCCAATTTTATTTTTTGATCATAAATGAATTCCGGTGTTTGTAATAGTTGGTTTATTTCATCGATCTTTTGAGGAGTCAAGTATACTTTGGAGTTCTTCTTGCCATTTATGAGCACCTCTTTTTCTACGACTTCTTTTTCTGATTTGCTTTCTAGTTGTTGATTTAGGTTATTCACAGGGAACTGGGACGATGTTTCCCGATAAATACGTAACTTGAGCTTTTGTTTTACGAATTGGTGTAAGAGAGAATTATAAAAGATATATCCACTTAATATGCCAATACAAAGGTTGTATAAAAGATTGCAGATATATGAAGAAGTGAACATATTCAGTAAGAACATGAAGAAGAACCCTGATATTAGGATGCTTTTTCTTTGAATATCGGAAGCTGATTTTAGGAATATACAGTCTGTTTCATTCATCTTTCGCAAGAGTAATACGTAAATGAAAGTCTGTGTGATCCCTGTTATTATACACGTTAAACGGAAAAGTGTCCACCAAGCCGGGAACGATGATAGAATTTCAGCCCAACTGTAAGTTAAGCGATCTGCCACCGGACTTAAAACTGACATCAATATGTAACAACACGATAAGACCATCGAAGGTAACATATGTTTCCACCATTGTGGCTTTTGGGGAAATATTCCGGTAATACGGAAGCGGATAAAGAAATAGAGTAAAGGAGGGAGAAAAGTCAGTCCCCAACAGTATAGGGTGGGTAAGAGGGATGTTCTTTGAAGCAGGAAGAAATTTTCGTATAATGTGCTATACGACGTTAACCCCCAGTATATTAGTAGGATTGGTGCTAATAATATGGCCAAATCCTTTTTATGCTTGTTTCTCCAAATCAGAGAGATAGAAGCAAGACCTAGTACAGCCCAAGTCAGCAGAAAAGTACAAATAAGTAATGTCTTTAATATGAAAAATGGCATGATATTGTTGTTCTGTTGCTTGCAAATGTACACACAAAAGTCCGAAAAGAATGATTTTATTCTGCATTTTTTTAAGTTTGGTGATGAAATGTTGGTAGAAAATTGTTTCCTTTGCCCCCCTAATCTGAGGGTTGCTATATAACGCTCGTTAGGTATGTAAATTACCATCTTGGGTTGTACAAATGAATAATTGTTACAGGGGTTATATATTAATTGCTTTTTGGGTTTGTTCGCTGGCGGTATATGGACAGACTGAAATGCAGGCTATAGATACTCTTCGCAACATCCGGTTACAGGAGGTGATTGTTACTGCTACTCAATCAGATGCTCCGGGAACCCGTTCTGTCATTGGGCAGGATGCTATTTGTCATATACAGGTTACTGACCTTTCTGGCTTATCTCAATTATTACCCGGCGTTCTTGTACGCAATCCGGATCTGAATGCTCCGGCTGCCTTTACCATCCGCAGTGCAACTTCTGAAAATACGACTAATGCTTTAGGGACAACCATAGAGGTGGATGGACTCCGCATGAATAATAATGCCAATATGCAGCAAATGGGACTTGAAGGTAGGGGCAGCCTTTTTAATAGCACGGTGTTATCCGGTTTCGACGTGCGTTCCTTGTCTCCATCTTCTGTGGAGTCGGTCGAGGTGATACGTGGTGTTCCTTCGGCACGTTATGGAGATGTGACCAGTGGGGTTGTTCTGGTCAAGTCGAAAGCCGGGATACAACCTCTTACCATCGGTATTCGTCTGACAGCTACGGAGAAACTTGCTTCTGTGGGGAAGGGCATTGCGATCAGTAATAATGGGGGAACTCTCTATTTAGGAGCAGATTATGCACTTTCAAATCAATCGCCTCAAGTCTTTGAAGAATCTTTTCAAAGATTTGGAATCCAAGCGGCTTATGCGAAGGATTTCCGGTCTGCTACTTTGCGTCTTAATATGCGTGGTTATTGGATGAAGAACAATGATAAAAGAGGGCAGAATACGGTGGATGGTGAATTTCGGAAATATCAGGATCAAAACATATCCTTTTCTGCTAATGGACAGTGGAAATTGAATCGTTCCTGGATTTCCAATCTTGAATATCAGCTAGGGTTTACGTATGGGAGCCAGAAGAATGAATCCAGTACATATTATTCGGGAACACAGCAAGTCACTACCTATACCGCGCAGGCAGGTGAACATGCCGGAGTGTTCCTGCCTCCCCATTATTTCTCTCAGTTATCCGTTGAAGGCAAGCCGTTGAGCGGAGATGTATCGTTGACTGCCAATCACAGAAAAACGATGGGTGAGAATATCAGTAACCATTTTCAACTGGGGCTTCATGCTGAGGTGGAAGGGAATCGTGGAAAAGGAATCAGTTTCGATCCTCTTCGTCCTCCCTTGGAAATGCTCAGAGTGCGGACAAGGTCTTATCGGGATATACCTTTATTATATAAGTATTCTGCTTTTGCTGAAAATCACTTTATTCTCCGTTATGGGAAGATGCGGACCGAAGTGCAGGCGGGGGTGCGTTTTACTCAGTTGCCGACTAAGCGTCTACAACGGAACTCTTCTGTTGATCCGCGTATCAATCTTTCCCAGATATTTATTGATAGGACGGATGATGTTTTTCTAAGTCGTTTCAGTGTACGTCTGGGGTGGGGATTGATGCATAAGATGCCTGTACTTACTTATTTGTATCCCGATAAATCGTATACGGATATGAATTGTTTTACGTACAATGATGCTGAGAATAATCAGCGTCTGACCGTCATGCATACATTTATAACTGACCGTAATTTTAACTCCGACTTGCGTTTGCCTGTTAATCAGAAGTTTGAAATAGGGGTGAATTTCCGGATAGGAGGTGTTACTGCGGATGTGGTATGGTTTAAGGAACATCTCAAAAATGGCTATTGTACCTCTCAACTTGCCGAACCTTTTTCCTATCGCCGCTATTCCCCTTTGATCAGTAAAGGAGAACAACCGGAATTGACGGATGAGGGTGTCATGAATGATGGTGAACTTCTTCCATATACTTTGAATACTACGTTTGCTACCTATTTATCACCCCAGAATGGTATAGAACAGGAAAAACAAGGTATTGAATATACCATTGGTCCGATTCATTCAAAGGCACTGCGTTCTTCATTTTACATAAGTGGCGGATATCTGGATGTATGCGAAAAGAATACGGCACTTTCTGCCTTGCATCCCCAGATAGAAGTGAATGGAAAAGCTTACCCTTATGTAGGTATTTACGAAACAGGGCCTTCTGTTGCGAATACTCAAATCTGGCAGCAATTGAATAGCCGGTTTCAGTGTGTTACTCAAATTCCCAGAATCGGTTTGATCACAAGCCTAACGCTTCAGGCGGTGTGGATGGATAAACAACAGCGGGGAATGGAGAGTCGGTTTAATAATCCTATGTACACGGATAGTAATAATCAGAAGTGCTTGAATCCGGTTTATTATATAGATGGAGAGGGAAACCAACATCCTTTCACGCCGGACATGGCGACGGATGAATGTTTTGCTGATTTAGTGATCAGGGCGAATACAACTACCGCTTTTCTGACGGACTCGTATAAACCTTATTTCTTATTGAATCTTCGGGTTACTAAAGAGATAGGACGTCATGTTTCGGTTGCTTTTTGTGCTAATAATCTGCTGCAATCCAATCCGAAACGATATCGGCAGAGTATACAGAAATATGCAGTTGTGAATCCGGATTTATATTATGGTGCGGAAATTAGTATCCGTTTTTAAAGTTGGTATTAAATTTTAGATATTGAATGAGAATGAAATATTATGTATTGTTTTTCTTCGTGTTATTCCTATGTGCTTGTACCGGGGATGAGAATCGTTCTTCATGCTCTGTGAGTGTTCAACTACTTTCTTCTACGGATGAAGTGACCTTGCCTTTCGAAGAGATGGAGGTGGTATTGACAAATAAGGATCAAGGTACGGTTTATACCTCTTCATGTTCTTCTGATGGAGTAGCTTTGTTTAATGTGGAATATGGATATTATACAGTTGCCGTACATTATCAATCTGCTTCCGGAATTATTTTCAGTGGAAGATTGGAATCTTTGTCGTTATTGCCCGAACTGGGTGAAGAAGTGATGAAAGTCCAGTTGCAACTGGCTCGTTCTAAAATAAATGCATTGGTCATTAAAGAGATTTATTATGTGGGTTGTAAAGGAGAGTTGGGAGCAGATTATCAGGCAGATCAATATGTTACACTCTATAATAACTCTGATGAGACTGTATATCTGGATGGATTGTGTCTGGCTTTGGTGGATCCGATGCCAGGTATTGTATCTCCTTGGGTGAAATATACGGATATGAAACGGATTCCCGTTGCTGATATGACTTGGCAATTTCCGGGTAGCGGTAAGGAGTATCCTTTATTGCCCGGAGCAGAAACTACCATTGCAACGAATGCTGTAGATCATACCGGAGGCGAATATCAGCATGCCAATTCAGTTGATTTATCTAAAGTTGACTGGGGATTCTGGCATGTAAGTTTGAGCAAACAGAACATAGCACCCGGTGTGAAACCATTAAATCTGCTTTTAAATCTTAACTCGACTGCATGGATGTATTCATTTCCGGTAGTTGGCCCCACATTCATGATATTTGGATTTGAAGGTATTAGTGCGGAGGAATATGTAAATAATCCATTGAACAGGGAAAACAGGCCCCAAGCTTCTAATAAGACTAAATTCTATTTGATGATTCCGAAAGAGTGGGTGATTGATTGTGCGGAGTGCGTGGAAAATGAAGCCAAGCTTGCCAATAAGCGTGTGCCTGATGAACTGAACCATGAACCTGTGTATATTCCGGAAGGAGATTATTCCGGGAAATCGTTGATACGTAAAAGTGCAGCATCAACCAACGGGCGTTTCATTTATCAGGATACGAACAATGCGGCGGAGGACTTTATCGTATCCAAACCGTCTTTGAAAAAATAAGCAAGCAACTATGCGGAGTACATTATTTATTTTATGGCTTCTGTCGGCGATTCCCATATATGCGCAGTCTGATTCATTACATATCTATTCTATGCAAGAGATTTATCAGCAGAATAATTGGCTGACAGGAGCTAATCCGGTAGGAATGTCATTCAACCGTTTCCGCTCGTTCTCTGTGGCGGAAGTGGGGTATAGGTTTGAAGATGGAAACTTTGGTAATGTCAGTTTGCCCGCTTCATCCAATAAGTATGCGGTGTTTGGTGAATCCTACCAGACTATAGGTAATGTCTCTTTATATGGAAAAATAGGATATGTGAATAACCGGAAGCAAGAGGTGAACTGGAATGGGATGACCGGTGACTGCTGGCGTGGAATAAATCTTTGTGACTCAGTGAGTGGCGATCAACGTTCGGAACAATATCAACTGTCCGGTGCATTTTCATTACCCGTTTCTTTGCGTTGGCTGATTGGTTCGAGGTTCGATTATTTAGTTGACCTGAATGCCAAGGATACAGATCCCCGGAATGAAAACCAGTGGATGGAGTGGAAAATAACTCCCGGAGTTGGTTATGAGTGTGGAAGTCACCGTTTGGGTGCTTCCATATTTTATGGCAATCGTAAAGAAACGGTGGATTATCAGAATATAGGTACTCATACGACATATCCTTTCTTTGTTTCTTATCCGTTAGGGTACTTTAAAACTTTGCCTAAAGGAGAAAATATAAAATGGTATTATTCTGCACAGGAGTTCGGAGGATTCTTACAAGAAGAGGGAGTTTATGGACGCTTCCGGCTATTTCAACAGATAGGAGGGAGCCTTGTCAGACAAAATACAGTAAGTGACCGTATACAAAACAAGAAAGAAGGTGAAACAGATGGCTGGAAACTGGATTATAAAGGTGTAGGTTCATTAGTCTCTGCGTTTAATCGACACGAATGGAGTTGTAAAGTTTTGTTTGACAAGTCGGATAGTTATGATCTTTTGCAGCTGCAGGAAGAGAACATGGGTACATGGCATTCTTCGGGGAAGGTTCTCCGTTCTACTGCCCGTATTAATGAATATGGGTTGACTTATGGTTACTATCAACTTTATAATGAGTGGAATAGTCGTTATTCTATCGTTTCGGGAATTGACTTTAAGCAGACAAAAAGTCAATTGCTTTTTTATCCGGCTGAATATTCGCAAACTGTATGCCGTTTTACTACATATTCTACATTTACTAGGAATTTCTTATTATCTAATGCCCGAATTGATTTAGCTATTGGGGCAGAGTACGGTAAAGGAGGTGGAACTATGATAGCTGAAAAACAGCTGCAATCAGGACAGAATACGCCCGCAATCAAATTATGGCAGAATATGGATCGATTGGAACAGGAGTACAATTACTTAACAGAGCCCAGATGGGCATTGCATTTATCTCTAACTTATACTTATACAGCTTCTTTTACTTGGTTTGCCCGATTGACGGCGGGATATGAAAATGCTTCTAAAAATCTTTTTAATTCAAATAAGGAAAATATTTCTGTACAAATAGGATTGTTTTTCTAAATAGATTCCGTAGTTTTGAGGCGACTAACTCAAAAACAACAAAGTTATGGAAAAGAAAGAAAATTTGGATGGCCGGAATTTAGGTTCGGGACCTGTCGGTAGATGGATTATTTACATTGACAAATGTACGGGATGTGGTGAGTGTGTGGATGCTTGCAGTTTGGGACTTCTTTACATTGAAAATGAGAAGGTTAAGATGAAAGAAGAAAGATACTGTAGTGAGTGTGAAGATTGTGCTAGTGCTTGTGCATTCAGGGCTATAACCTTTAGATAGTTATACCAAGTGAAGAGTTTCTATCTATTTCTTTTTCTGTTCTTATGCAGTGCTTGTTCTAATTCAGGTAAAAGAGAAGTTTTGGATGAAGAATTATCAAAGATGCCGATATTATCAGTTTCTTTTGATTCTTTATTATCTGAGGTCAAAAAAATGTCAGATCAGGATAGAATAGCATCTATAATTAAAATATCGTATAGAAACGAAGAAGAGATAGATGGAATACAAAAACAGAAACGACTTTTAATAGAGGTTTTACCTTTAAGTTCTGGTGGAAATAGAAAGAAAATTTTACTTCAATTAGTGACGATTTATAGTAATTTGGATAGATTTGGAGTTTCAGGTGCTTATTTAGAGGGGCTTAAATGGATAGAAATGTTAGAAGCCAATCATTCACTTTCACAGAAGGAAGAATGGCAAGTGAATGAAATGAAAGCGTTATTGCTTAACGAACGGGGGAATCAAGATGAATTTCTTCCTATTTGGTATAAATTATTAAAACAGTATCGTGAGGCTGATAGACCGGAAGATGTGGGCAAGTGCCTTCTAACTATAGCGAATCATTTTATAATGTTGGAAGATTATGAAAATGCATTACCACTATACAAGGAGGCATACCAGTTGGCATTAGAACATAAATCCATAGAATTACAACAAGTCTCTGGTATTATGTTGATAAAATATTTATGTGGAGCAGGGTATTATTCGGAATCATTGGAATATTATAACAAAATAAAACCGGAAATAGCGTTTAATCCTTCAATGCAGAATGAAGTTGTAAAAAGTTATATGGAGCTTAATAAGCCTGATAGTGCACGTATTTACTTAGCTGCAAGGTTGTTATCAGAAAGAGGTGATAAGATTGTTCTAAACTGTATGATGGCTGAAACCTATATTCCAGAAGGACAGGAAGATTCCGCTTTTGTGTTTTTGGATAGGGCTATGAAATCTTATAAAGAGAAAGCGAAGAACTATCAAAAACAAGGTAGAGAAGCCATCTTGCCTAATTGTTTTTTATCTCCTTGTTATTTGTTTGCTGATTTATTGTGGAAAAAAGGTAAGATTCAACAAGCAAGTCAATATTATATGATTGTTGAACCTTTAATGAAAGAGAGGGTTAAAACGCCCGTTCGGATGGAGCTCCAAATAAAAGCTCTTACCAATTTCAGTTCTTTCTGCCGTGAAACTAAGCAATATGAAAAAGCTCTTGATTTATTAGCTCGACGAGATTCTGTTTTGCAAACGTATTTGGAATTTAAGGCAAAGAACGATAAAAAGAATTATGCAGAGCGTTTAAAGATTCAGGAATTGAAACATGAATTAAATGAGAGTGAAGATGCCAATAGAGTAAATACACATGTGGCTGCAATCTGTATTTTTCTATTAGTAATTTCTGTAGCAGCTACATTCAAGTCCATATCTATGTACCGTAAGTTGAAGAAACAAGGTGCCGTAAATTATAGACTTCAAGGAATGATTAAGAAATGCGATGAAGGGGATGCGTCTGAATCACATTCTGTATCTATGGATCAATATGAACTTTTATTCTGGCAAGCCTTACATAAAGTTCGTGATGAACAATACTTCCTTAAAAGTGACCTTACGATAGAGACATTGGCTGATGTACTGAATACGAATCGTTCTTATTTATCGGTTAGCATCAATAGATTCTGTGATAAAGGCTTCAGTGTTTGGCTGAATAATTTCCGTATTCAGCATGCCGAACAACTGATGAGAGAAAATCCTTCAATTGCCCTTAAAGATTTGCCGGAGCAGTGTGGTTATGCAACCACTGGTACTTTTGTTCGGAACTTTAAGAGGTGTCATAACATGAGTCCAAGTGAATTTATGAATAAACTTCTTATTGAACAAACACTTCCTAAAGTAGAGAAGGCTTTTCAGTAAATTGATTATCTTTGAGCACACTAAATGATTCATAACTTAATTATCCTATATCAATGAAAACAACTATTTTATTACCAGTAATCAGTCTTTTCTTATTCCTTGCATCTTGCACGAATCCCAGTGATAAGAAGGTAAATGATCAAACTTCCGAATCCTCCGAAAGTGGTGTAACCTCTACTGATTGGCAATCTCGTTACGATAAACTTGAAGCCTCCGATTTGCCCGACAATGTGATTCAGCTGATTGGTAAAGAGTGGATGCTTGTAACGGCAGGCGATGAAAACTCTTTCAATACAATGACTGCCAGTTGGGGTGGTATGGGATACATTTGGGAACGTCCTTCTACCTTTATTTTTATACGCGATACCCGCTATACTTATCAATTCCTCCAACAGCATGAGAGTTTCACCCTCAGCTTCTTTAATGAAAAATATCGCAATGCCCTGCGTATATGCGGTACAATGTCAGGAAGGAATACGGATAAGGTGAAAGAGGCCGGACTTACTTCTCTGGAAACTCCTTCAGGATTAATGAGCTTTGAAGAAGCACGAATGATTATTGAGTGCAAAAAAATGTTTGTTCAGGAGTTGGACTATGCCAACCTGACCGAACCTTATAAATCAAAAATTATGGAAGAAGCTTATAAAAACGAACCTTCCAAACATCAAATGTTTATCTCAGAAATCGTTAATATTTGGATTAAGAAATAATATTCAACGAAATTTTGGTCAATTATTCCTTTTCATTGGTAAAAGACCAAAGTGTTTTTGGCCAATTCTTGGAATTCATAGTCTTTTCTGTATATTTGCGCCCGCATTTTCTTAAGTATCACTTATATATAATTGTCCCTATAATCAGAATTTACTAAACTAGGTAGAGTTTATGGAGAAAATAAACGCAGTAATTACAGGAGTCGGAGGATATGTACCCGATTATATCCTGACCAATGATGAGATTTCCAAAATGGTCGATACCACCGATGAATGGATTATGGGACGTATAGGCATAAAGGAAAGACGTATTTTGCATGAAGAGGGACTGGGAACTTCGTATATGGCCCGCAAGGCTGCCAAACAGTTAATGCAACGTACGAATTCTCAACCGGATGAAATTGATCTGGTGATTGTAGCTACTACTACTCCTGACTATCGTTTACCTTCTACAGCCTCCATTCTGTGTGAGCGACTGGGATTGAAACGTGCTTTTGCTTTCGATGTACAGGCGGTTTGCAGCGGTTTCCTGTATGCACTGGAGACGGGAGCAAACTTTATTCGCTCGGGAAACTACAAGAAGATTATCGTAGTAGGAGCTGAGAAAATGTCTTCAATCATAAATTATACGGATCGTGCCACTTGTCCCATTTTCGGTGATGGTGCGGCAGCCTTTATGCTGGAACCTACTACGGAAGATTTAGGTGTAATGGATTCAGTGCTGAGAACAGATGGTAAGGGACTGCCTTTCCTACATATTAAAGCAGGTGGTTCTGTATGTACTCCTTCGTATTATACGCTGGAAAATCATATGCATTACATTTATCAGGAAGGGCGTACGGTTTTCAAATATGCCGTAGCCAATATGGCTAATGCTTGTGAAGCTGTCATTGAAAGAAACCATTTAAGTAAAGACGATATTGACTGGGTAATTCCACACCAGGCCAATCAGCGCATTATCACTGCTGTAACGCAACGCTTGGAGATTCCAACCGAGAAAGTGATGGTTAATATCGAGCGTTATGGTAATACGAGTGCTGCCACACTTCCGCTTTGTATCTGGGATTTTGAAGATAAGCTAAAGAAAGGCGATAACCTCATCTTTACTGCATTTGGGGCAGGGTTTGCCTGGGGTGCTATTTATGTAAAGTGGGGATATGACGGAAAAAAGGAATAGTAGTCCGGGTTACTATTCCCTATAACTTTTCTTATTATAACAACCCGGATATACAAATAGTTTATCTCATCACTTTTTGCCAAACCTTCATTCTATTTCTTTTTTTGAGTATCATATATATTGAAGTTATTATAAAATATTATCTTTGTGGGGAATCATTGCATGACAACACATTGTTAACCATACAATAACTTAAAAAACAACCAACGTATGAATCATGAACTATCGATGAGTGCCAACCAACTGGTGGCTGCTCTTCAAAAACCGGCTTCCGAATTTACGAAAGCAGACATTATTTCTTATATCAAGGAGAACGATATTCGCATGGTGAACTTCATGTATCCCGCTGCAGACGGGCGACTGAAAACATTGAATTTTGTCATTAACGACGCTGCTTACCTTGATGCCATACTGACTTGTGGTGAGCGTGTAGACGGATCAAGCCTTTTCCCATTTATTGAAGCGGGCAGTAGCGACTTGTATGTAGTGCCGCGTTTTTGCACAGCCTTTATTGATCCTTTTGCTGAAACCACAACACTTTCCATGCTTTGCTCTTACTTCAATAAAGATGGCGAACTTCTGGAAAGCTCACCGGAATATACGTTGCGTAAAGCTTGCAAAGCCTTTACTGATGTAACCGGAATGGAATTCCAGGCTATGGGCGAATTGGAATATTATGTGATATCAGAAGATAGTGGACTGTTCCCTGCCACTGATCAACGTGGCTATCATGAATCTGCTCCTTATGCCAAGTTCAATGATTTCCGTACCGACTGTATGCTGCATATTGCAAAGGCGGGCGGACAGATCAAATACGGGCATTCCGAGGTAGGTAACTTCACGCTTGACGGTAAAATCTATGAGCAAAATGAAATTGAATTCTTACCGGTACGTGCCGACCTGGCTGCCGATCAGTTGATGATTGCGAAATGGGTTATCCGTAATCTGGCCTATCAATATGGGTATGACATTACGTTTGCTCCGAAAATTACTGCTGGAAAGGCCGGTTCAGGATTGCATATCCATATGCGTATTATGAAAGACGGTCAAAACCAGATGTTGAAAGATGGCGTACTTTCTGAAACTGCCCGTAAAGCTATTGCGGGAATGATGGAGCTTGCACCTTCCATTACAGCTTTTGGTAATACGAATCCTACTTCTTATTTCCGTTTGGTGCCGCATCAGGAAGCTCCGACAAATATTTGCTGGGGTGACCGTAACCGTTCCGTATTGGTACGTGTTCCGCTTGGATGGTCGGCAAAGACAGATATGTGTATGCTGGCTAATCCATTGGAAGCTCCCAGCCACTATGATACTACACAGAAACAAACTGTGGAAATGCGCTCTCCGGACGGTTCTGCCGATTTGTACCAACTGATAGCCGGATTGGCCGTAGCATGCCGTCATGGTTTTGAAATTGAAAATGCTTTGGAGATTGCGGAAAAGACCTATGTGAATGTGAATATTCATAAGAAGGAAAATGAGGATAAACTGAAACAATTGGCTCAACTCCCTGATAGCTGTGCCGCTTCTGCCGATTGCCTGGAAAAACAGCGTGCTACTTTCGAACAGTATCATGTATTTAGTTCTGCAATGGTCGATGGAATTATCAGTAAATTGCATTCCTATGAAGATCGTACTTTACGTAGTGAAGTACGTGACAATCAGGAGGAAATGCTGAAACTGGTTAATAAGTATTTCCATTGCGGATAAAGTAAAACTTGTATTTGTAGATAGGAGTATAGAATAGGGAGGTTCGGATGTAGAAGTCCGGATCTCCCGTTGTTTACTCAATAAATTGATTATAAAACAGGGCTTTATGACATCAAATGTGAAATCTTTAGTCTATAAGATGAATATAGTGGTTGACTGTAAAGATGCAGGAGTTTTAGCAGAGTTTTACAGTAAACTGCTGGGGTGGGAGCTGACACATCAGCGTGCGAATGGTTGGGCGGCTATCACTTCTCCATCCGGTATGGTGATGGCGTTTCAGGAGATTGAAGAGTACCAGCCACCTGTATGGCCTTGGAAAGAAGGTAAGCAGGGACAAATGCTTCATCTTGATTTCTATGTGGAAAATCTGGAGGAGGCTGTGGTTTATGCCATTCAGTTGGGAGCCCGGCAGGCAGATGAGCAGTACTTCAGGACTTCACGAACGATGTTTGATCCGGCAGGACATCCTTTCTGCCTTGATACGGAAGAGGCTGAATAAATACACAAAACAATTACTGAACCATAAAGAATACACCATGTCCGAAATTGCGAACTATTTCCTTTATAGAAATGCCGAAGGCGAAACCGGATTATCCGCTAACAGTATTGACGATCTGAATCTGGATGACCTGTTTGCCGAAATAGATTATTGTCATTCCAGCATAGGCAGACAGTACTTGTATTATCTTCTGCTATCGGATAAAACCTCCGGTATGGAAAAGCAGGAAGCACTTCTGTCTTCATTGGCAACTCATGCGGAATTGCGTACTCTTTTAAGCAATGCACTGAAGGAACTGGATAAACCGGATGCTTATTCCATCGTATCCATTCTGGAAAATGATAATACAGGGATTGGTGCCAAGGAGATGGCTCTTATTAATGTCTGCCGGTTTCTGCCTTTGCTGTTTCTGGCTCTGATGCTGCTCACTCATTCGGGAGTGTTTCTTACTTTATTTGTTTTTTCATTTGTGGCGAATGCAGTGTTGCACTATCGTAATAAGGCGAAAATCCAGAGATACTTTTTCTCCATACCTCAACTTCTGAAAATGATAAGACAGGCGGGAAAGCTGGCGCAGAACAAGGAGTTTGTCTCTGTAGATCCTTCTATCACGAATGACCTGAAGGCTGTAGAGGGGCTGAAGAAGTATATCTCTTATTTCCGTTTCAACCTCAGTCTGGATAACGACATGGCTATTATGTTTTATATGGTAGCGGAATTAATCCGGGTATTCTTTCTCCACGAAGCGTATGCGGTAGGCAGAACTTTTCATCTGTTGAAGGAGAAGGCGACGGCTATTCACAATGTTTACCGCTTCATAGGTTTTCTGGATTCCATTTTGTCTGTTGCCATCTTGAGGGAGGAGCTACCTTATTATTGTCTGCCGGGAGATAACAGGGCAGGGGAGCGATTGCGTACACAGGCTGTGTATCATCCTCTGATAGAAAACTGTATTCCGAACGATATGGTACTACATGAGAAATCGGCATTGATAACCGGTTCGAATATGGCAGGTAAGACCTGTTTCATGCGTACGATAGGAGTGAATCTGTTGGCAGCGAAAGCACTTCATACCTGTTTCGCAGAAGTCTTTGAGATAAATACCGGAATTTCTCTTCTATCTTCCATCCACCAGGGAGATAACTTGATGGAGAATAAGAGTTACTTTATGCAGGAAGTGACGACTATCAAGAATTTCGTAGATGAAAGCGGTCATGGGAATTATCTCTTCCTGCTTGATGAATTGTTCAGAGGAACCAATACCAAGGAGCGGATAGCGATTTCAAAAGCTGTGCTTTCCTGGCTGGTGAAAAGTGATAATGTGGTATTTGTATCTACGCACGATCTAGAACTGGCCGATATGCTGGAAGATGAATACGAATTATACTATTTCAGCGAGTCGGTGAAAGATGGTATCCTGTCTTTCGATTACAAGTTGAAGCGCGGAGTTGCGACCGAGCATAATGCAATTAAGATATTGGAGATTTGCGATTATCCGGCTTCATTGGTGAGTGAGGCTCATTCAATCACAAGTATATAATGAAAAACAGAGAGAGTGTAGGTATGATCCTCCGCCTCCCTCTGTTTTTGCAATAATGAACAGATTGATTACTTCTTAGCTTCATCAGCCATAGAGTGCACTTTGCCTTTGATGTCATTGGCTTTTTCAGCAATGACAGACGTTTCATTGGCTACTTTGTCAGCAACTTTTTCTCCGGCATACAATGCCTTTTCTTTAGCAGATTCAATCAGGCATTCGGTATGTCCTTCAATTCTGTGCAGGGCATCGAATACTTCTGCTTTCATTTTTTTTGCTCTTGCACTGCGGGCAAAGCCATAAGCCAGTGCTCCAAAGATTGAACCTATTCCAAGGCCAATCAAAAAGTGAGAATCTTTACATGTCATAATTAAACAGGTTTAATGGTTAAAAACTAAATTAATGTTCTATTTTGGTCAGAGAACAGAGTGTACAAGGCATTAGTTCAACGGGGAGGGAAAGAATTACTACTATTTCACAATTTATGAGAATCAGGGGTTGAATTAACTCTTTCTTTTCCGTGATAAATCAAATTCAATACCTGATTCGTATAATTTATAAATATTCTCTTGTCGGATTCCTTTAGCTTTATCTTTGGCGCTCATAAACATTACTACTGCACGTACGTTCTGTGGTACAAGCAGTTTTTTGAATCATGTAATTAAAATCAATGCTTTATGAATGTAGAAAGAAAAAATGCGAAAGATGACTTACGGCTCTACATGCCGGAAGTTATCGGGATGCTGAAGCGGGAAGGAAAGTTCCCGGCAATGCATGTTTATGCTTGCACGCTGCGTTCCTATGAGAAGTTTTGTGCAGAGGAAAGATATCCGAAAAACACCACTGCTTCCCTGTCCATGCAGGAGATTTTCACCCCGGAGAGGCTGAAAGAGTATGAGGACTGGTTGGCTGGACAACAGTCCAGTCCGAACACGATCTCCACTTACATGCGTACGCTGCAGGCGGTGTACAATCGCTGGATGTCACCGGGCATAGAGGGGTACAATCCGGTGCTGTTCAAGGATGTTTATACGAAAGTGGAGTCGCGTACCAAGCGGGCGCTAACGGCCGAGCAGATGGAGCAACTCAGGAATACGGACTTTAGTGTGCTGACACTGCGTCAACAGCAAGTGCTTACCTACTTCCTGCTGATGTTCATGTTGCGCGGTATGCCGTTCATCGACCTGGCACACTTGCGGAAGTCGGATTTGAGAAATAGGCGCATCACTTACCGTCGGCACAAGACGGGGAAACTGATGGTGGTGGATGTGCCGCCCGATGCGATGAGGCTGTTGCAGAAGTACAGGGACAAGACGGATTCAGAGTATCTGTTCCCGTTGCTGCATGGTGGCTTGTTCATGGAGGAACATCACCACCGTTATCAAGAAACATTACGGCATTTCAACCGGGAGTTGGCGCGGTTGATGAAGCAGTTATTGCCCGGTGTTTCCGTAAGTTCATACACCGCAAGGCATACATGGGCTACACTTGCTTATCATAATGGTGTACCTGTGGGACTGATAAGCCAGTCGTTGGGGCACTCGTCCATTCGGGTGACGATGACTTATCTGAAACCGTTTGATGCGGAGGTGATAGACAGAATAAACAGGCAAGTGATTTCCTTGGTGAAGAAAAGTAAAAAGAGGAAAGATGGCAGATTTAATATGCTGTATGGTACTTCGTTGAGGTGAAATTACTTGCATAGTAACGGCAAA
>NZ_MSHA01000015.1:25655-79482 GCF_001940965.1 Bacteroides sp. Phil13
TTTGCCGTTACTATGCAAGTAATTCCAACAAACGCATTAATTATACTGTTTATGAAGAATATAGAACTTTCCATCAAAAGAGGAGACCGTGTGTGGGTGAAGGTTTATAATGAACGAAATGGTTCATTCACTTCGCGTATGGCGGAGGTTATATCTATATTGCAAATGTATGTTTCCGGGGCAGACGTACCGTATGTAGCATTGCGTTATCTGGACGACCGCAGCTATGGATGCATTCCTTATGAACAAGTCACTGAAGTATGCGATGAATCTTTTTCTGAATAGCAGACCATTTGACCGATACCGGTTCTATCTGTTTGAACCCATACAAATATAGAGATTATTTGTATGGGCTTTTTCTTACTCTTTTAATAAAGGTAAGCGGTTCAGCATGTTTCTGATTTTGATTGCAATGCGGGGCATGGGCTCGGCTACGGTCAGGCCGACTAAATCATACTTGGCGGCTATATCATTAATCACTCGTATCACTTCCACGGTCTTCATCCCGTCAGGTTCAACGCCTACGCCTGCAATCATGTCGGCAGGGTCTATCACGTCCAGGTCGAAGTGGATGACGACTTTGGAAACTCCTATTCCTTTCAGCCACTCCATGATGGTGGTACTATTCTCCGCCACGTATTTGGGAGCCAGACCTTTTATGCCTAATTCCTTTTGCCTTGCTTGCATACCTTCGTCCCACGAACGTAAACCTACAATCAATGCTTTGGACACATCGAATTTACCGGGTAACATATTGATAATCTCTTCATCACCCATACCCAGACAGGCTGTGAGGGCCATTGCGTGATAACCTTTGTATGCATCGTAAGGCAGGTTGATGTCAGGATGTGCATCTATCCAGACTACGGCTATATCGTCAGGATATTTAGCCGCCAGGTAAGTGAACGGGACAACGCTCACCGAGCATTCCCCGCCGAGGGTGATAATCCGGTCCGGATTGTTTTCATTAAGTATATCGAGCGCTGCTTTGCTTTGTTTTACGATGACATTGCGGGCGCTGATGCCTTTCTCTATGGCCCGGTCGTTTATGTCCAGTGAAACCGGAACTTCCACAGTCTTCTGGTTGCTTTCGGGAGCCAGCAGGTTTAAGAGTTGGGCACCTAAATAATAGCCTCTGGAAGAGTCTTCCGCAGGAATATCAGGCATCCAGTGATCTATAATTCCACCTTGCCATTGCGGGTAAATCAGGCGGAGAGGAGTCGTTTCATTCTTCATATCTTTATTGTTTTTTTGTGCATACATTGAAGTGGCTCCAATGATTAATGCGATGGATACTAAAAAGCTTCTCATTTTTTTAGGTACAAAAATAGGAAGCCCTTCGGTTTTATACAAGTACGGCTAAATTATTCATATAGTGATAAATTTATCCCTATGGATGAGTTGTTACATGAGATATAGAGTATGAGGGTACAATATAATAAAGAAACACCCCATTACATCTATGATAATGTAGTGGGGCGATTTGGCTATATATTATCAGAATAAATCCAAGTTTAAATGGAGCGGTTCGTCCAGTTCTCAACAATGATACCAGGCAGCCTGCCTAAATGTTTTATATTATCTGTGACTATTGTTAAATGATTAAGGATGGCTGCACAACCTATTAATATATCAAAATCATCAATTAGTTTTCCTTCTCTCCTTAAATTCGCTTTAATATCTCCGAATAAAGGTAATGTTTCGGAAACAGGAATTACTTTAAAGTGGTCAATCACAAAAGCAACGTCTTTTAAACGTTCTTCTTTATTGTTACTGAAGGATGCACCGAAATACTGTCTTCCCATGCACCGGACAATGCACTAAAGAAGTTTTCGGAATTAGGTGTCTTTTTTGCAGGATGAGCTACCTTTTCTTTTAAAGACTCAGACAATTTGCTGATTAAATCCAATTTAATATCCGGGCTTAGCGGAGCTAATAACTTCATATACCACTCCGTGGGATTTAATGACAGTTCCATAATATGTTCTCCTTTCTTTATGCAAAAGAACTGTATTTCATGTAATAAACAAGGGCGAACAGAAAATAGTTTGCTGTCTTTTTCAAGTAATAAAACGAATATAACATTTAGTCATGAAGACAGGGTGATTTTGAAGATAATGACGAAATGTATCATTATGGTTTTTATCTTTCTTCCAATATTCCTATTTTTGTGCAAAACTTGAGTATATGTATAAGAAGAAAATTCCTTTTGATATTGATTGTGGCATCAAGATTACCATGGAGGTGATTGGTGGAAAGTGGAAATCCTGTATCATTCAGGAATTGGTTACAGGTTCTAAGCGTCCCAGTGAACTGCATCGTTTGTTTACCGATGCAAGTCCGCGGGTGATAAACCAGCAATTAAAGGAATTGGAAATGCATGGAATGATACAGAAGAAAATATTTACGGAACTTCCGCCCCATTCGGAATACTCCATCACTGAGACCGGAAGAACTTTAATTCCCATAATTGAACTGCTTGAAGCATGGGGAGATGATTTCCGACCGAGGATGAAGGAGATTCTGGAGATAGAATAGGGGAGGCTTGCTGAAAGGCTGTAGAAGATGCCTCAATCAAACTGCACCTCCCAGTTCTCGTCCTGATAGGCAGCGAAGCACATGGCTATCTGTTCTTTGCTGTTCTTTTCTTCCGCTAACTCCGGTATCTCATCCAGAGAGAAATATCTGCTTTCAGTCGTTTCTATATTACTCTGAAAGCTTCCGCCTGTTACTTCACACAGTACAAAGGCTTTGCAGACATTATATGCGTATGGCGGTATGTTGTGCAGATTCCTGTCCTGCACAGCAATCAGGCGGACTGCTTTCACATCTAATCCCGCTTCCTCCTTTACCTCTTTTTCCGTATTGGTCCTGATGGTCTGGTTCACATCCACCCAACCACCCGGCAAAGACCATACACCGGCCTTTTCTTTTACCAGGAGAATTTTATCATCTTTGAAGATGGCAGCCCGCGTGTCCAGTTTAGGCGTCTGAAAGCCTGTTTCGTTGCAGAACAGGTTTTTCACTTTTTCTACTGGCAGATCGCTCTGGTGGCTCATTATCTCTGCTGATATTTCGCGGATACGTTCAAAGCGTTCAAGGTCGAAAGGATCTTTGGAATAGGTTAGTCCGGCTTGAGCTATGAACTGGAGTTCTTTGGCCCATTCGAGCCAGAGAGGGGCGTTGTTCTCTTTCATTGGATATTAGGATTTAAAGAATCATATACTATCTTGGATATACGGGCGATGATGGCTGCATTTTCCCGGTCGGTTTCCTGCGATTCCATGACGAGGACGGTGATGTAATATTTCCGTCCGTCCGGAAGAATAATGAAGCCTGCGTCGTTATCGGCGGTTTTCACACCTTCGGGTGTTCTGTCCGAAGAACCGGTTTTGTGTCCGACGATAACATCAGGAGGCAATTCTCCTTTCAGTTTGTCCGTACCTGTGGAAGTCTCTTTCAAGATTTGCCATAAGAAATCTTTGTATCCGGCGGCAAACAGTGTTTGCTTGTCGGCTATATTCAGTAATCTGACTACTGCCTCCGGAGTGCTCCAGTTTTGATACTGGGTTGCCACATCCCGGTGCATGAGGTCTTCATTAGCTGCCAGATTAAAGTCTTTCAAGCCTAATGACTTTATGTAGCTGTTTACTTTATCTATACCACCGACGTAGTCAATGAGCACATCGCAGGCATTGTTATCGCTCAATGATATGCTGTATTTTAACAACTCTCCCAGGGATATGCTGAAATCCCGGTCGGGGAATTTCTGCCTCAACGGGCTGTACGTGTTGGGCAGCATCTGGGCTGCTTTTATTTCCATGATGCTGTCTAAACTTACGTGCTCCTTATCCATTTTGTCTAAAACAGCCAGT
The DNA here is from genome assembly GCF_001940965.1 of Bacteroides sp. Phil13. NCBI lineage: Bacteria > Pseudomonadati > Bacteroidota > Bacteroidia > Bacteroidales > Bacteroidaceae > Bacteroides > Bacteroides sp. Phil13. The sequence continues at coordinate 29,531 of NZ_MSHA01000015.1, forward strand.
GCCACATGGAACTTGAAGACGCTGAACAGAGGGAAATGAATCTGATTGTTATGGAGCGCAACGATTGTGTCATTGGCTAATACGGCAACGCCTACGGTTGCTTTTTTATCTTTCAGGACTTGCCCGATTTGCTGTTCTAGTTCTTTCTGTTGGTTACGTTTGGAGGCATTGCAGGCACTGAATAGGGTTGCCAGCAGTATGCAGGTTAAAAAGATATTTGTTTTCATTACGGGGTTGTCAGTAAAGTGAATCTTAGTTTTGGCTTATTTAATCGCCCAAAGATACGATAATTCTGAGATTTTTTTGATAACGCAGCCCGATTCCTGTCAGGCGTGCAGCAAATTCAACTCCTTTGCTACCCGGCAGGCTTCAATGGAATTACTCACTTGCAGCTTTTCCAGAATATTCTGCCGGTGCCGGTTCACGGTGTTTATGCTGATTGATAATATCCGGGCGATGTCTTTACTCATTTTCCCTTTATCAATTAGTTGCAGGACTTCTTTTTCCCTGTCGGACAGCAGGTCGTTGCAGCTTTGCTTTTCCAATTCCAAGACTTGCCCGTTGGTGGAGTTGATGATGATGCAGCTCAGAGAGGTATCTATGGAAAAGTTGTAGAGGCAGAGGGCCAGCCATACGCTGCCGTTTGAGTCGTTGGCTATGTAGAATATCCGGTGCAGAATGTGCACATACCTGCCGGAATTATCCCGCATACGCATGTTGTGCGTGAGGTAATAGTCCTGGCGTTTCCGGCTTGGGATGTTTTTCAGGAAATGGAAGAAGCGGAGTTCTTGCAAATGCTTTTCCAGTAAATCGTCCGGGTGCATCAGGCCGAATATTTCTTCTTCCCATATTGAATGAACTGTCTTGCAGGTGTCCCGTTCTGCCAGTCCGAGTTTTTCCGCTACCCCGCCATAATAGATGTAGCTGGTGTTTGTTTTCATATCGCTCAATACGGCTACGGCATTCTCGGTACGCGCATACATGGAGGCGATGTGTTTATACTCATCCAGATGTTCCGTCAGTTTCCGTTCTTTCGCGAACGTTTGTTTCAGCAATTCTTCATTCAGTTTATCTATGATATCCATGGTGCGTGAGGGGGCGAAAAATGGTTATTAATCAGTATTGCCTGTTTGCCTGCAAGCCTTTACCTTTGCAAAGGTAAGTAAAACAGATTGTTATTTCATCAAAACAAGGAAATTATGGAGACTGAAAAGGAAAAGGCGAAGGCCGGAAAGTTGTATGATGCCAATAGTGATGCGGAACTTTTGGCGGAGAGAGACGTCTGCAAGGAGAGATGCTATGAGCTGAACCGCCTGCGTCCTTCGCAGAAGAAGGAACGGGAAGACATAATCCGCGCATTGTTTGGCAGGACGGGAAAGTCTTTTCTGATAGAACAGCCGTTCTATTGTGATTACGGTTACAATATCGAAATAGGGGAGAACTTTTACTCAAATGTGAATTGCGTTATTCTGGATGGCGCGAAGGTGACATTCGGTGATAACGTGTTTGTGGCGCCGAACTGCGGTTTCTATACGGCCGGTCATGCGCTGGATGCGGAACAAAGAACCCGGGGGCTTGAATATGCTTATCCCATTACGGTGGGGAATAATGTGTGGATTGGTGCGCAGGTATGTGTGCTGCCGGGAGTGACAATCGGTGATAATACGATTATCGGTGCAGGAAGCGTCGTCACCAAGAGCATTCCTGCCAATGTGCTGGCGGTTGGAAATCCTTGCCGGGTGGTTCGTCAGATAACGGAGGCGGACAGGATGAAATATGGTGCCGAATAAAAAAGTGGAGTTGGATAAATAAGGATAACGATTAATTAAAATAACACGGAAAATGAAGAAATTACTTTTTGGCCTGTTGATGGCTATTGTGGCGCAAACTTCTTTTGCGCAGACGTTGGAGAAGATGCAATGGTTCAATGAACCCGAACAGTGGGAGATAAAAGATAAAACCCTTTCGATGTTTGTCACTCCACAAAGCGATTACTGGCGCATCTCTCATTATGGTTTTACTGTAGATGATGCCCCCTTCTATTATGCAACGTATGGTGGTGAATTTGAAGCTAAAGTGAAAGTGACGGGCGATTATAAGGCGCGCTTTGACCAGGCGGGACTGATGTTGCGCATCGATCATGAAAACTACATCAAAGCAGGTATTGAGTTTGTAGACGGAAAATTTAATTTGAGTACAGTAGTGACTCACAAGACCAGTGATTGGAGCGTAATCACTTTGGATAAGCCTGTCCCTTATATTTGGATTAAAGCTGTCCGCAGGCTGGATGCTGTTGAAATCTTCTATTCGTTTGATGACAAGACTTATACGATGATGCGGAATGCATGGTTGCAGGATAATATTCCTGTGAAGGTTGGATTCATGGCTGCCTGTCCTGACGGAGGTGGGTTTAATGTTAAGTTTGAGAACTTCAAAGTGAAGCACTTGCCTGATATGCGCAGGTTGGAATGGCTGAAAAAGAATGCAGAATAAATAGGGTTAGTTCAATTAAGTTTGGTAAAAAGACAAATGCCAGCAAAAAGAAGAGTGATTCTTTATTTGCCGGCATTTATTCTGTTTTGAAATTTAAAGAAATTCTTTTCTGAAATAGCTTTGTTTAATATCCGATAGTGAAACGTTCCTTGTGGTGCTTCTCCTGTTCCAGCTCGTCCACCATGGCTACGGCAAAGTCTTCGACAGATATATTGCTGTCTCCGTTGGCATCCACCACCAGGTCGTCTTTTCCGATGCGAAACTTTGCGGTGCGTTTGCCGGGTGTCATGTTGGCGGCGGGGGAGAGGAAAATCCAGTCGATATCTTTTTCCTTGCGGAGCGTGTTCAGGTAGAATTCGCCTAAGGACTTAATGCCGGGCAGAAGCTGTGCGGGCACATCATCGGCATCCATCACCATCTTGCCGGGGGCATAGAACAGGGTTCCGGCACCTCCCACAATGAGCAGACGCTTCACGCCGGCTTGCTTCGCGCTTTCCACTATCAGGGGATAATTCTTCAGGGTATCTTCGTATATATGGGGATCCTTCCAGCCGGGGTTATAGGCGCTGATTACGGCGTCTTTTCCTTTGCCGGCCTCTTTCAGGGCATCGGTGTCGGTGACGTCGGCTTCGACGATTGTCAGGTTCTGGTTGCTGACGGTCATCTTCTTGGCATCGCGCACAATGGTGGTTACTTTATGGCCTCTGTTCAGCAATTCGTTCAGGATGGCGGTTCCTACGAAACCACTTGCTCCTATTAGTACTACATTCTTCATGTTGTTCGTTTTTTTAGGGTTTATATAATAACAACCGTCTTTCCGTGAAAGAAGTTTTACGAACGACATTCTTTTAGGGAATGTTTAATCTTCTAAGTACTGATACTTGTCGAAAAAGGAAAAATAGGAGTGTGGAAGTGATTTTCGCATATTTCGGGTCGGTTATCAGCCGTAAAGTCCGTATGTTTGCATGCTGAACAAGAATAAATCGAAAAACGTGTATGACGGTGATGGACAGGATTCTGATACAACATTATCAATCTCCATGTGGAGAGTTGATACTTGGCTCTTTCGGAGATAAGCTCTGTATGTGCGACTGGGTGGACGAGAAGCGCAGAGGCATCATTGACAAGAGGATGCAGGATGGACTGCATGCCGGCTATGAAACAGGTAGTTCGGAAGTGACGGCGCAAGCCGTTACCCAACTGGATGAATACTTTGCGGGCAAACGGACTACGTTCTGTGTGCCACTACTCTTTGTAGGGACGGAGTTTCAGAAGTCTGTGTGGCATGAGCTGTTGAATATTCCCTATGGGACGACGGTATCGTATGGAGAACTGTCCCGGAAACTGGGTAATCCCAAGGCTGTCCGTGCCGTGGCGGCATCGAATGGGGCGAATCCTATTTCCATATTTGTGCCTTGCCACCGTGTCATCGGCAGTAATCGTAAGCTGACGGGATATGGCGGGGGGCTTCCTGCCAAACAGTTCTTGCTGGAACTGGAGATATCGGCGGTGTCTTTGCTGTGATTCTTTTATTAATAAGGCTTTGCCATAATCCCTTTTGCTAAATGAAGCAACAACAAGAATTGAATTACGAACGCATTGCTGCTGCCATCCGCTTTATCAAGGAGAACAGGCAGGAGCAGCCCCGGTTGGAGACGATAGCCGGGCATGTGAATATGAGTCCGGCTCATTTCCAACGGATGTTTCAGGAGTGGGCGGGGATAAGTCCGAAGAGTTTCCTGCAATATCTGAATGTGGAATATGCCAAGCGTATTCTGAAACAGACGCATGCTTCACTTTTCGATACTGCCTGTGAGGTTGGTTTGTCGGGGACGGGACGTCTGCATGATTTGTTTGTCAACATCGAGGGGATGACGCCGGGGGAATATAAAAACGGTGGTCAGGCGCTTCGTATCAATTATTCTTTTGCCGAAACTCCGTTCGGCTGGGTGATGGTTGCTTCTACTGATAAGGGAATCTGCCATCTCGCTTTTGTGGATGAAGGGGAGGAGGAGGCGCTCGGTTCTTTGAAACAGCTTTTTCCAAATGCTGCCTATACACAGTGCCCCGACCGGAAACAGGAGGATGCTCTCTCTGTCTTTAATCGGGATTGGAGTAAACCGGACGAAATAAAACTGCACTTAAAAGGCACTTCCTTCCAGTTGAAAGTATGGGAGACGTTATTGGAAATTCCGGCGGGCGGTTTGACTACTTATGCCGACCTGGCAACAAAATCGGGACACGAAGGAGCTTGCAGAGCCGTAGGGACGGCTATCGGGAGGAATCCGGTTGCGTTTCTGATACCTTGTCATCGGGTGATAAAAGCTACAGGGGACATCGGAAATTACCATTGGGGGGAGGTGCGGAAGGAGGCGATTATCGGTTGGGAGGCGGCGTACTTTCTTTTGCCTTGATGCAAAAGAAAGAAAAAGTATAAGCTTTTTGCAACCCGGTTGCACCCTCCATCCCTTACCTTTGCACCGGACAAAATAATAAGATTAAGATTATGGAAACAAAATGTCAGTGTGGTTGTGCACATACACATACTTCTCCGCAGAGCAAAGAGAAAGAGCAATCTATAATCCGTAAGATAGGAGCTCCGGTGCTATCAGGTATATTCCTTATCACGGGTATCATCTTCCGGCATCAGGAATGGGTAGGATTCAGCCAGCCGGTGGTTGAATTCTGCTGGTTCCTCTTGGGCTTCCTGCCCGTGGGACTTCCCGTGATGCGCGAAGCCTGGGAGGGTATCTTGCGGAAAGACTGGTTCAATGAATTCTCCCTGATGGCTTTAGCCTCCCTCGGAGCATTCTATATCGGAGAATATCCGGAAGCGCTTGCCGTGATGCTACTCTATACTCTGGGAGAGATGTTGCAGGATAAAGCCGTGAACCAGGCTACCCGCAATATCCGCGGCCTGCTCGATGTGCGCCCCGAACGGGTGGATGTATATCGTGAAAACACGCTCTACACAGTCTCTCCCCGTGACGTCAATGTGGGAGAAACCATTGAAGTAAAACCCGGCGAGCGTGTCCCTCTGGACGGAACTCTGCAAAACCCGCAGGCCGTTTTCGATACTTCGGCGCTGACCGGAGAGAGCATGCCCCGCAATGTATCCGCAGGTGGTGATGTCCTTGCCGGTATGATTGTCAGCGGACAGGCGGTGCGCATATTGGTGACGAAACCTTACGACCACAGCACGCTGGCACGCATCCTCAACCTTGTGCAGGACGCAGCAGAGCGCAAAGCGCCTGCCGAACTGTTTATCCGGCGGTTTGCCCGCATCTATACACCGATTGTCGTGCTTCTGGCTGTCCTGATAGTAGCCCTTCCCGCACTTGTTGCGGCGGTGCACCCGGGTTTCGACTATGTGTTCAACGATTGGCTCTATCGTGGCTTGGTGTTTCTCGTAATATCCTGCCCGTGCGCACTGATTATAAGTATCCCGTTGGGCTATTTCGGAGGAATAGGGGCGGCGTCCCGCATGGGTATCCTGTTTAAGGGAAGTAATTATCTGGATGCCATCACCCGCGTAAATGCCATCGTCTTCGACAAAACAGGCACGCTGACCACCGGCGGTTTTCGTGTGACGTCCATGCAGGCGGCAGGGCTTACGGAAGATGAATTGCTGCGCTTGGTGCTGTCTGTAGAGAAAAAAAGTACCCATCCTGTGGCACAAGCCGTTGCCCGCTTCGCAGCCGAACGGGGTGTAGAATCTCTGGAAGTAACTACATTGAATGAACTGGCAGGTTATGGTCTGGAGGCCGAAGTAGGCCCCCGCAAAGTCCTTGTCGGCAACATCCGCCTGTTGAAGGACCGCAAGATACCTGTACCCGAAGAACTTACGGACTGTGTGGCCACTGTCGTTGTTTGTGCCGTCGACGGGCAGTATGCCGGTTGCCTGCTGCTTTCGGACACTTTGAAGGAGGATGCCACGGATGCTATAAAAAAAATAAAGGCTTTAAAAATAGATAATATTCAAATGTTATCCGGTGATAAACAAGAGATTGTTGATATCTTTGCCGCAGAATTGGGAATTGATAAGGCTTACGGTGACCTGCTTCCCGAAGATAAAGCCGTCCATCTGGAACAACTCAATTCCGCCCCGGACGTGTCTGTAGCCTTTGTGGGCGATGGCATGAATGACGCTCCCGTACTGGCTCTCAGTGATGTGGGGATTGCTATGGGCGGGCTGGGTTCGGATGCCGCCATCGAAAGTGCCGACGTAGTGATCCAGACCGACCAGCCGTCACGGGTGGCGACAGCAATCTCCATCGGACGGGCCACAAGACGGATTGTGATGCAAAATATTGTCGGTGCTATCACCGTGAAAATATTGGTTCTGATTGCGGGCGCCTTTGGCTTTGCCACGCTATGGGCGGCGGTGTTTGCCGATGTCGGAGTAGCTTTGCTGGTCGTTCTCAATTCGGTTCGCATATTAGGCAAGAAGTTCTGAGTAGTATGAAAGACGTATATCTACATAAATTGTCCCTCCGGGACATCAAACCTACAGCAATGAGGCTGTTGATTCTCCGCACCATGATGGAAATGAAGCGGGCTGTGTCCATGGCAGACCTGGAAGATAAACTCGATACGGTTGATAAATCCACTATTTTCCGGACACTGACCCTGTTTCTTTCCCATCACCTGATACATGGTGTGGACGACGGAAGCGGTTCATTGAAATATGCCGTTTGCGAAGACTGCTGCATGTGTACGGTGGAAGACCAGCACATGCACTTCTATTGCGAGCGTTGCCATAAAACCTATTGCATCCGGAGTGTGCACGCCCCGTCAGTCACGCTTCCGGAGGGATTCATGCAGACGGGAATTAATTATGTAATCAAGGGGATTTGCGCCGACTGCGCAGTCCATAAGAAAATAGACACAGACGATTGAGTGTATGAGACATTTCTATATATGTCTCCTCTTGTTAGGCTTTCTGTCAGCATCTGCCTTGGCAAGCGGAGATAAAGAAACAAAGGATATATATACGGAACAGTATATCACGGACATCTATATGGATGAACCGGAACGCGCGTTGCAACTGCTGGATGAAGCTGAAACAAAGCAGGCGTTGCCTATATACATGGTGGATGATTTGCGTAGTATGGTCTACTCATACCTGTATCAGGATAAATCGGCATTCCACTATGCCCGCCGGGCCTATGTGCACGACTCCATCTCCGGAAACCACCCTGACCACTTGTTGAGGATGACCATAACCTTGGCCGACCTCTCCCATACCCTGAGTGACTATAAAGAAAGTAACCGTTATGCGGTTGAAGGGCTGGAACTGGCATGCAGGCTCGATGACCCGCAGTCGGAATGCAAGTTACTCTTCTGTATGGGCGAGAACAAATGGATGCTGTCATTGAAAGAGGAAGGATATGAGCTTTTCGACAAGGCAATTGCCCTGCTGGATGGCAGGAAAGATAAACTGAGCAAGTCGATGCTTTCTTACTTTTATGGGGTGAAGATGGGATATCTGATTAATGACAACCGTCTGGAAGATGCCTTGCAGGTAGGTTTACAACGTGAGAAACTGCTGGATGGAATGAAAGGCAATCCGGAAGTGCGTGAGGCTTTCCTCGACCAGCAATACGGATATGTGTATTCCAAGTTATCCCGCATCTGCCATTTGCTGGGAGATGTGGAGTGTGGGAAAGAGTATCATAAAAAATACAAGTCCACCCACATCTACAGCACTCCTGCCGGTAAGCGCGATGCCACCCCTTATCTGTTTGTCACCAAACAATATCAGGCTGTAATAGACCATTGCCGCGACTTCAAGGAGCTGATGCGTCAGCAAGATACCTTGAATACTGAGTACGTCGGTGTTCTGCAACGGGAGATAGACGCCTATCTTGCCCTGAAAGACTATGAGAAAGTAGCCGCGCTGCGTGCTTCCATCCTGTCCATAACGGACAGCATCTACCGGCGTGATAAAACCAATGCCGCACTGGAACTGGATAACCTTTACGAAGTGAACGAGAAGGAAGCCCGCATTGCGGAACAGGCTTTCCAACTGACCATACGTACCATTACATTAGTCTTTGTCCTTTGCGTTTCCTTGTTGTCGCTGTTCTTCCTGTGGCGCATGTGGGTGCAGAACCGCAAAATCAAGTGTAAGAACCGTGTGCTGGTGGAGCGCGTCAACGAGCAGATGTCCATGCAGAAGGAGATGAACCGCTTGCAGGCTGATGCCGAGAGAATGTCCGGGAGCCAGCCTTTTCCGGAGACGGAGCAGGCAGAGCCGGAAGCATCCGACGGTAACGAAGAGGAAGCCCGGATGAATAAGATGATTTTCGGTAAACTGGATTATATTATCAAACGGGATAACCTGTATCTGTCCGCCGATATATCGCGAGAAGAACTTGCCCGGATGGTCAAGATGAACAACACCCGTTTTGCCCGGATGATAAAAGAGAATACGGACACCAACCTGAACGGATATCTCAATAATCTCCGCTTGAATCATGCCATGCATTTATTGAAGGAACATCCTGAATATACCTTACGTGCCATTGCCGAAGCGTCAGGCATCAACAGTATGCCTACTTTCCACCAGTTGTTCAAAGCAAGGACGGGCATGACTCCTTCCGAATTTAAAAATGCGGAGAAGGAACTGAAAAAGTAATATTCTGTATGTCAGTAATATATTACTTTTTTTAATATATTTGAGGACAATTCTTTATATGTATGACAAACTGTATATCGGTTATTTTTGCGATATTTCATTCCTTTGCAATATTATAATGACAAAAATCTGTATATACAATGTCTATATTGTGTCTATCAATTCAAGTTACTTTTATTGTTTCAATTGTAGCGGCAGTCTATTACTTCCGATTGTATAAACTTCATGGCATATCAGTAAAAGAGTGGGAAGAAATGAGGGAAGACAATTTCCTGATGCGGGAGTTGCTGGATAATCTTCCGATTCCGACTACGGTGAAGGACATCAAGGATAACTGTAACTATCTCTTTTGGAACAAGAAATCCGAAGATTTATATAGTGTCTCTCAGGACGACCTGGTCGGGAAGAACGCAAGTGTTCTGCCTTCCGAAATTTGTTCTGCCTTTCAACAGACAGACCGGGAAACGATACGTTCCGGCCAATCAAACACCTTTCAGCATCTGATATTGGCTGATGGGTGCGGGCATGTATTGAATATGTATAAGCAGTTGTTGTACTACAAGGGCGAGCCCCGCTGGCTGATTAGTGCGGCTGTGGACGTTACGGAAGCAACAGAAAAGCGATGCCAGTTGGAACAATTGGATATTCAGCATCGCTTATTGCTGAAAGCTACCGGTATGAAGCTGTGGACATGGGATTTGAGGCGTAAAGAGATCACCTGGAAAGGAGACAGTGAAGGTGCAATGGATAGGATAGTCGATGCTGACGAACATCTGATGCTTATCCTGCCTGAATACAGGGAGAACATCAACCGGGCATTGGACAGACTGAAACGAAAGGAAACGGACTTCTTTGACGAGGAATTTCAGCTTCGGAATGAAGACGGTACTCTTTCGTGGAGAGAAATCTACGGAGCCGTATATCAATATGATGAAAATGGCGAACCGGTTGTCCTGGTGGGGGGAACTCTGATGATTGACAAGAGAAAGATACTGGAGCGGGACTTACGGGAAGCAAAAGAGAAAGCGGAAGAAGCCAACAGGTTGAAGTCTGCCTTTCTTGCCAATATGAGCCACGAGATACGTACTCCGTTGAATTCTATCGTCGGTTTCTCAAGCATACTGACTATGACGGAGGATATGGAGGAGAAAAAGGAATATAACCAGTTGATACAGCATAACAATACACTCTTGTTGAAGGTGGTGGATGATGTTCTGGAGCTTTCGAAGTTGGAGGCGGGAGACTTTAAACTGTATCCTGCATGGTTCTGCCTGTCGGACCTCATCGTGGAAAGTGCCGCCGAGTGCAGGATGAAGGCCGATGGAAAGCTGGATGTCCGTGTGGATAAACCGGAGCAGGATTATATGGTGGAACTTGACGCTCAGTATGTCAAACGGATATTGAGCAACTTCCTGTCGAACGCTCTGAAAAACACCCAAAGCGGCCATATCGATATAGCGTACAGCATGGTAGATGGGGGTGTCAAGATTAGTGTGAAAGATACAGGCTGCGGTATTCCGCAGGATAAACTTCCAGTGGTTTTCGATCGTTTCGAGAAAGTAGACTCTTTTGCGCAAGGAGTTGGTTTAGGGCTGCCCATTTGCAAGTCTATAGCAGAGAGTATGGGCGGAAGCATTGGGGTGACTTCGGAAGTGGGTGCAGGCACTACGTTTTGGGTTACATTGCCTTGTGCTACGGCGCCCACTCCTCAATTACACAATGAGGCGTTAATCAACAACCTCTATTCCTAATCCCGTCAGCAGTCCTTCCAGCCCGTAGCGGGAGAACCGGGCTTTCTTCAGGCGGTTGGCAGCAGGGTTCAGGGTGTAGTTGCGGGCGGTGCTGAAATCGGCTTTTTCCAGGTTGGTGTGGTGGAAGGAGGCGTAGCAGAGGTCGCACTCGGTGAACTTGGCTTCGGGGAGTTGCGTCTCCATGAAGTCGGCATTTTGCAGGTCGCAACGGGTGAAGCGGGTGCCTTTCAGCTTCATTTCGGTGAAGAGGGCATAGGAGAGGAGGCAGTTGCGGAACTCTACGGACAGGCCGAAGCGGTTGCTGAGGGTGAAGTTGATGCCTGTCATCTTGCAGTCGGTGAAGAGGACGTCCAGCCAGGAGGTGTTGCTGGCTTTCACCAGTGACAGGTTGCATTCTTTGAAGGTGCATCTCTCAAAGATAACTTTGCCGATGCTCTGGCCGGAGAAGTTGCATTTGTCGAAGGTACATTCGTAGTAGTTGGGTTCCAGTTTGTCGATGGTGAAGTCGGCTTTTTCGATGGTTTGGTTTTCCATATGGTGGGGTTGAAATTAGTCTTGTTCAGCCTCTAGAAGAGGGGTTATTTGTTGCTGTTGTTGCCTATTTCGTCAAAGTCTATCCATTCCAGATAAGGGTCGATGAGAGTGCGGTCGGTCACCCGGTTGTTTTGCTCACGACTGTATTCGGGGATGAAGCGCACTTTGGTATCAGTGATTTGCTGGGGACTGACTTCTTCGAGCGTGTCTACTCCCTGACTTGACGACCGGCAGGAGAGATAGAATGTGCCTACGCCTTTCAGTCGTACCGACCGGCCTTCACTCATCAGTTTGCCCAGAACTTCACCCAAATTCACGAGTACTGCATACGTATCTCCCGGACTTACCGTAGATATAAGCGACAGACGTTTTGCCACATCATCCGTCGTAGCTGTGCGACCTTTGGTTATTGCTCTCGGATACCATTTCCCATTCAGTTTCTGTTTCTTATAAAAAGCCATGTTGAGTTCTCCTTTCTTTATGATTTAGCTACATTGATGCCATGACTAAGCAGGGCATATCTATATTCTTGGCATACCATCAATGCCGATGATAACTATCATCAATGCCAATGATGACCACCATCAATGCCAATGATGACTGCCATCAATGCCATTGATGATATGCCGAGTCGCAAAGATAGCATAACTAATCCGTAACCTGTGCATGGCAAAGGTAGTATTTCAGCCTTGTACGATAAATTAATTTCTTGCCTTGAACACCGGCTCTATTTTCTGTATCTCCGATTCAAAGCCGAACCAATATCCCCGGTTTTCTTCCTCGCCGACAGGCAGGAAACAAAGCCGGAGGTTCTCCCTGTATTCCCCATACAGCACTTCCCAATGTTCGGGAGGAACCTGCCGCTTGGTCTTTACCCGTTCTGCCGGGAGTTTCTTTAGCGACATGCCTGCTTCTATCCAGGCGATGCTTACTTCCGACTGATATTCGGGATAATGCCGTTTGCAGAACTCATACAGGATGAGGCCCCGTTTTTCAAGACTCATCGGTTGATCTATCAATCCTATCCGTATCAGATGTTCCAGAAACTCGTGCAGGAACGTTTCGTTATCCAGAATCAGTCTTCGGGTGATACCCTGCCAGGCGGGAGCATTATAAAATCCATCCAGCAGGCGCGAAAGTTGCCGAGCGGTTTGCAGTTCGTCCACATTGATTTCGCGGGTTTGCAGCACCTCGTAGGGTGGGAACGGGGAATATTGTATGCCCAGTTCTTCCGCCCTGCGGCGCATTTCCGTGCCGGGAAGCAGTTTCAGGGACTCCAGTTGTATTTCTCCGGCGCCATATTCCGCCAATACGCGGATGTCCTCGAATATCTCCGAAAGGTGATAGAGCGGGAGTCCGGCAATCAGATCGGCATGCGTTTCCATGTTGGGGAGGGCACACAGGAATTTCAGTCCTTCCAGCGCATCCGACAGTCGGCCTATCCGTCGGCTTTGCACAAGCACCGGCTCGCGCAGGCTTTGTATGCCGGCTTCCAGGTGCAGTAGCCCTTCGGGCAGGCGCTTTAACTCCTCTTTTAATTCTTCGGAGAGTAGGGCAGGGTGCATTTCCAGGTGGAAACGTATGTCGGGGGCAAATTCAAGGAACAGTTCCAACAGCTCTTTTGCCCGGCGGGTATTATAATTGAAAGTACGGTCGAGCACACGCACGTTTTTTATTCCGTGTCGGTGGATGATTTGCAGCCGTTCGCGGATTGCCTCGATGGACAGGGTGCGCACAGGTTTTTCTCCACCGCTGACGCAGAAGGCGCAGGTGTTGAAACAGCCCCGTGTGGTTTCCAGTTGAACGAAAGGCTTGCTCCAGTTGAAGAAACGGCTTTTCTCGGGGGGAACGAGGTGATGGAAGTCCAGTACGCGGGCGAGGCCGTTGTCGATGTAATTTCCGTAGGAGTCGAGGTAACAGAGTCCGGGGATGTTCTTCCATTCCGCCGGATGGTTGTGGTGGGTTATCCATTGCGGAAACACCTCTTCGCCTTCTCCCCTGAACACGCAACTGACGAACGGGTTGCTGCGCAGGAAGAATTCGTTGTCTCCCAGGAATTCCGGTCCGCCCAATACGATGCAGCATTGGGGCAGCAGGGCTTTTACTCTTGAAATGATGTGCAACAGTTGCTCGTGGTTGAACAACCAAGCGGTGGCGGCAAGCAGGTCGGGATGGCGGCGGTAGACTTCGCCCGCTACCATGCCCACATTCTCGTTGATGGTGGCAGATACGATGTCCCATTCGATGGCTTCGTCGTCGGCTATCTGTGCATGCAGTGCGGGGAGTGCCAGTGAGGAGTGGGCGTATGAACTGTTCAGGTCGAGCCAGAGTAACTTCATTTTATATAGGGTTGGGTTTACAAAAACGATTGCAAAGATAGTGAATGTATTTCTATTTGCTCTCTTTCTGTGCCCCCAATCCTTCGTCCCACCTGTATCCGGTGTACTTCTTTTTATTCTTCTTTACCTTCCGCAATCTTTATCCTGACACATTCGCTGGGAACCAGTGTCAGCAATTCATCCAGAAATTCACGGCTGCATTCCAGCAAAGTTTCCTGTGTCATTTCTTCTTTTGAAGCGGCAAAGAAGCGGAACAGATTATCAGAGTCGGGAAGTTTCACCACTGTATAAACTATATCCGTTGACTTTCCATTGTATTGCTGTGCCAGGTCGTCGGCTCTTGCCCAGAATTGAACTGCTTTGTCACCACTAATTTCTACGACTGCGATTAGTTTTTTGTTTGTTTCCATAATCATTTATTTTAGTTATACATGTTGTCATGCTATCTTTAGAGTAACAATTGAAACGTTTTTATGGTTTCCTGCATTTACCTTTTTTTACATAAGTAGATGTTCTTGATTAGCTTGCATTATGAATGATAATTTAGCCCTCTGTTATTATGTGAACTAATATCTCCCTATAAAAAGGGAAAATGTGAACATAAACAGTCGATATATAGACAGCATCCTTTTGCACTAACCCGCTAACTTTGCTTCCAAATATCAAATAATTGTTATGAGAAGGTTACTGTTCATTTTTTCCTTTTTCTGCCTGCCCGTTGCGAGTGCAGGCGCACAAGATACCCTGGCATTGGAAGACTGTCTGAAGATAGGCATCGAGAACAACCTGTCCCTGCAAAGTAAACGGAAAGAGATACAAAAGGGAAGGTATGGCATCTCCGAGAACCGGGCACGATTGTTGCCCCAAATCAATGGTTTTGCCAATTATAATGATAACATCGATCCACCTGTCTCCGTCACCGACGGCTCAGCTTACGGCAATCCCTACAATGTGACTCATACCCTGCAATACAGTGCCAACGCAGGATTGCAGCTCCAAATGCCACTCTATAACCAAACCCTCTACACCAGCATCTCCATTGCGCGGACGATGGACGAGATGAACCGCCTCACCTACGAAAAGGCGAGGGAAGACCTCATCCTGCAAGTCTGCAAAATGTATTATCTGGGGCAGGTCACCGCCGAGCAAATTGCACTGATAAAAGCCAATATCACCCGTCTTGAAGAATTGCAGAACATCACGCAGGCCTTCTATGACAACGGAATGGCAATGGAAGTCGATGTGAAACGGGTGAACATCAATCTCGAAAACCTGAAAGTACAGTATGACAATGCACAGGCCATGCTGGAACAGCAACTGAACCTGCTGAAATACATTATCGATTATCCCGCAGAAAAGCAAATAGCCTTAGTGCCGGTGAATACCGAAACTATCACTCCCGTAGCATTGACCGGACTTTCGGAGAGCCTATACGAACTCCAACTGCTGCAATCGCAACGGCAACTGGCCGAGCAGCAAAAGAAGATGATTGGTTACGGATACATCCCTTCCCTGAATCTGACGGGCAACTGGATGTTTTCCGCTTACACCGATAAGGCTTACCACTGGTTTCATTCCGGTTCTTCCGGTCATTGGTACCGTTCCTATGGCCTGGGCCTCTCGCTGCGTGTTCCCATTTTCGATGGTCTGGACAAACGCTATAAAACCCGCAAGGCCGTCATTGATATCGAAAACATCAAACTGGCACAGGAGAACACCCGCAAGAATTTGCAGACCCAATACCTGAATGCCACCAACGACCTGATGAACAACCAGCGGAATTTCAAAAAGCAGAAAGATAATTATTTGCTCGCCGAAGATGTGTATACCGTCACTATGGACCGATACCGCGAAGGCATCACCTCGATGACCGAAGTGCTGCAAGACGAAATGCGGATGAGCGAAGCCCAGAACAACTACATCAGCGCCCACTACAACTATCGGGTGACCAACCTTATGTTGCTGAAACTGACCGGGCAAATAGAATCATTAGTCAAATAACAAGTTAATCAATAACATCCGAATATGGAAACAGTAGAAAATAATAGCGCATCCAGTACGCATCAGGAGAAAGCAAAGAAGTTGAGAAAATTACGCCGTTGGCAAATCGTAATCAGCCTGTTGGGAATAGGTGTCATGATTTGGGGAGTCATACAGGTGGTCTGTCTCTTCCTGGATTACAAGCAGACCGAAACCAGCAACGATGCCCAAATAGAACAGTATATATCTCCTGTCAACCTGCGTGCCTCGGGTTATATCAGGAAGATTTATTTCACCGAACACCAGGAAGTTCGCAAGGGAGACACCTTGCTTGTATTGGACGACCGTGAATATAAAATCCGCGTTATGGAAGCCGAAGCCGCCCTGAAGGATGCACAGGCAGGCGCCACCGTCATTGGAGCCACCTTGCAGACTACGCAAACCACCGCATCCGTCTACGATGCTTCCATCTCTGAAATAGAAATCCGTTTGGCCAAACTGGAGAAGGACCGCCAGCGTTATGAAAATCTGGTGAAACGGAATGCTGCAACTCCCATTCAGTTGGAACAGATAGAAACGGAATATGAAGCCACACACAAGAAACTGGAAGCCGTGAGGCGTCAACGGAAGGCGGCTCTCTCGGGAGTGAACGAAGTGTCTCATCGCCGTGAGAGTACCGAGGCTGCTATCCAACGGGCAACGGCTGCGTTGGAAATGGCTAAGCTGAACCTGTCTTATACAGTGGTTGTAGCCCCTTGCGACGGAAAGTTGGGACGCCGTGCCTTGGAGGAAGGTCAATTCATCTCGGCAGGGCAGACCATCACTTACATCTTGCCCGATACGCAGAAGTGGATTGTTGCCAATTATAAAGAAACCCAGATTGAGAATCTGCATCTTGGGCAGGAGGTGACTATCACGGTGGATGCCATCAGCGATAGAGAATTCACAGGAACTGTTACAGCTATTTCGGGGGCTACGGGTTCTAAATATTCGTTGGTTCCCACCGATAATTCTGCCGGAAACTTTGTGAAGATACAACAGCGCATACCGGTTCGTATCGATTTCACTAATCTCTCCAAAGAAGATAATGGGAAACTGGCGGCAGGTATGATGGTAGTTGTGAAAGCTAAACTCTGACGCCATGCCCTCGTACCCTAAAAACTATCCCTTCTACAACTGGGTGCCTAAACCGGTAGGCATCATCATCATGTTGTTGCTCTTTATCCCCATCCTTACGGTGGGTGGCGTTTACTCTGTCAACAGCACCGAGATGATGAGTGGACTGGGCATCATCTCCGAGCATATTCAGTTCACTAATTTCGTCACTTCCATCGGAATGGCGGCTTTCGCTCCTTTCCTGTATCGCTTGATGTGTATCCGCCGGGAGAAGATGATGTGTCTGGCGGGGTTCTCGCTCATGTATGTCTTTAGCTATATCTGTGCGGAGACGGACAGTATATTTATTCTGGCGCTTTGCAGTCTGCTCATGGGCTTCCTGCGGATGGTGCTGATGATGGTCAATCTGTTTACGCTTATCAAGTACGCTGCCGGAATGGAAGCTACCCGTAACATCACTCCGGGACTGGAACCTGATGATGATAAGGGTTGGAACAAACTGGATATTGACCGATGCGTCAGCCAACCGGGTATTTACCTGTTCTTTATGATTTTAGGGCAATTGGGCACATCGCTAACGGCATGGCTGGCTTTTGAATATGAATGGCAGTATGTGTATTATTTTATGATGGGTACGGTGTTGCTTTCCATCTTGGTTATCTTTATCACAATGCCTTATCATAAGTTTACTACGCGCCGCTTTCCTATCAACTTCAGGCAGTTCGGCAATGTGGCGGTGTTCTGCATTACATTGGTGTGCATCACTTATGTGCTGGTTTATGGCAAGGTCTTGGATTGGTACGATGATGCGTCCATCCGCACTGCCACTCTGGTTGCGGTTGTATCTGCCTGTGTCTTTTTCTATATGGAGAAGAACCGCCATTCGCATTACTTCCTGTTGGATGTCTTTAAGTTACGTACTATTCGTATGGGCATTTTGCTTTATCTGTTGCTGATGATATTCAATTCGAGTGCCATGTTTGTCAGTGTGTTTACGGGTGTCGGTATGAAATTGGATAATTACCAGAATGCGACATTGGGCAACTGGTGTATGGCAGGTTATGCGATTGGTGCTATCTCTTCTATGATATTGGGTTCCAAGGGAGTGCATTTCAAGTATCTGTTTGCAGCCGGTTTCCTGTTTCTCGGATTGTCGGCAGTATTCATGTACTTCGAAGTGCAGAGTGCCGGATTATACGAGCGGATGAAGTATCCGGTCATTATTCGTGCCACGGGTATGATGTTCCTTTATGCCTTGACGGCTGCTTATGCCACGCAACGCATGCCCTATAAGTACCTTTCTACCTGGATTTGCGTCATGCTTACCGTGCGTATGGTGTTGGGACCCGGCATCGGAGGCGCTCTTTACTCGAATATATTGCAGGAACGTCAGCAACATTATGTCACCCGTTATGCGCAAAATGTGGATATGCTTCATCCCGAGGCTTCCGCTTCGTTTATCCAGACTGTTCAAGGCATGCAATATCAGGGAAAGAGCAAGGAGGACGCGATCAATATGGCGGCAATGTCTACCAAAGGGCGGATTCAGGTGCAGGCTACCCTATCTGCCGTAAAGGAAATGGCGGGCTGGACTATATACGGCTGCCTTATTTGTATGATATTTGTATTGATTATTCCTTATCCTAAGCGGAAATTAGTAACTTAGCACTGTTTTTCTATAGTTTGTGATATTATGGATACTCAGCAGGAACGTTTGTATCGTCTTAACCATGCATTGTTAAGTGGAAAAGATGTTTGTAGTTCGGAAGGTATGCTTCATGATTTTCCGGAGTCATTGAAGAAACCGTTTCAAGTGAATGGAGTGGGGGTGGTGGTTTGCCGTCAGGGAAGTTTTATGTTTACTCTAAATCAGAAGGATTTTTCGGCCAAAGCGAATGAAACTCTTTTTATTCCCGGTGGTTCCGTCTTTCAGGTATGTCGTCAGTCGGAAGATGCAGAAGTATTTATTCTTGTCTACCAGACAGAGCCGATACGTGACATTATAGGCAATTGTGTGACTTCCATGCATCTCTATTCGCAGCTTGCCACGGAGCCATGTTATGTATGGAGCACAGGTGAAGAGAATGAAGTCCTGAAATATATGTCTCTTCTGGACAACACGTTGCAGATAGGGGAAAATACATTCAATAATTATGAGCAGAAATTACTTTTGTTGGGATTGACGTACCGGCTCTGTTCCATCTATAACCGTAAACTTATCACGCAAAGAGCATCGGTAGGGCATAAGCATGATATTTTCATACGGTTGATTCAGTTGATTGAAAAGTATTATATGGAGCAACGCGGTGTGGAGTTTTATGCAGATAAACTTTGTTTGTCACCTAAGTACCTCTCCGTATTGTCCAAGTCGATTTGCGGATATACGGTGCAGGAACTGGTGTTCAAAGCTATTATCCGCAAGAGCATCTCATTGCTTAAGAACACGCAGAAGAGCATACAGGAAATATCTGATTACTTCAACTTTCCTAATGCTTCCTACTTCGGTACGTTTTTCAGGAAACAGACAGGGGAGTCTCCGCAGCAGTATCGGAGAAAGTAATGTGGTTCTTTACGACATCTTTTTGGATTAATCCTCCCAAAAGCCTGATATATAGCAAAAAAGAGGAAGATCATTACTGAAATTCCTCTTTCTTTTGGGTGACTGAAGGGACTCGAACCCTCGACATTCAGAACCACAATCTGACGCTCTAACCAACTGAACTACAGTCACCATGTTTGCGTCATTTCTCAAACGCGGTGCAAAGATAGGTATTATCTTTGATACTGCAAATATTTGGCGGAATATTTTATTGAAATCTGCATTATTTTTTATTCTCCTTAATTCCTACATTGTGCTGTTGGAGGAGCTTTCGGGAGTTTTTGACGAAGATATTCAGATGGTTACGTGCAGCTTCCGGGAGCTTCGAAACTGATGTGGAATCAGTTGGATAGATGATATAATTCTTTTCTTTGGTGAGAGTAGGACGTGCCGTCCATACTAAATTATATCCGCAATGGCGAGTGCGAATATTGGGAATAGATGGAGTAACTGTGTCTTTTTCCAACTCTAATGTAAATATGAGACCACCGTCAGTATTTACCTTACTCATATTAGATATGAAATTCCCTAAAGAATAGACTATGGCATGTTGCGTTCCGGTAAGAGTATCGGTACGTAACTCCATTGGCTGTATGACATGGGGGTGTGAGCCGATGATATGCGTTACTCCTTGTTCCAATAACCAATCTGCCAACTGCCGCTGTTCCCGGCTGGGGAGTGACTGGTATTCGTTTCCCCAATGCATGCAGGCAATGATAGCATCGGGCTGCCATGTCCGCGCGGTATCAATGTCCTGTTGCATGATTTTCTTATCTATATAGTTCACTATATTGGGAGAGGTGGGCTTGACCCCGTTTGTGTCATAAGTATAATTGAGAAAGACGATACGAAATCCGTTTTTATGAATAAGCAGGGGATAGTGTTGGCGACGTTCCTCTTTATTCCGATAAGTGCCTATATATGGAATATGTAAAGAATCCAACATCAGGATAGTACGTTCCAGCCCCTTCTTTCCGCGATCCAGACAATGATTGTTTGCAGTTAATAGTATGTCGAATCCAGCATCTCGAATAGCATATAAAAACTCATCTGGTGCCGAAAAAGCAGGATAGCCTGCATATGGCTTTCCGCCGAGGGTGACTTCAAGATTTCCAATAGCGATATCTGCTCTACTTATCTGCTCTTTCACAAGAGAGAAACAAAGAGAGTAATCATGAGTCCCCTGACTTGTACGCGCAGCTTCAAGTTGTGCATTGTGTTGCATCAAGTCACCGACAAATAATAATGTGACTTTAGCAGAAGGAATGGTGTCAGATGCTCCTGATACTACTTGTTCTTGTGCCGCACTGTTGCATGACACAAGAAAGAAAAGTAGTGTGAGGGGAGATATTCTTCTCATAAATGTTTAAGGAGTTAAAAGTTCCTTTTGAAGAATACTTTCTATTTCTTCAACTGTGGGATTTATAGCAAGAATGATTCCCTCAGCATTCACAAGAAAAGTACCTCCGGCAGCATTCGGTATCCGGTATTTCGTCCATATCTGATTGGTGTCATTGAGCTCAATAAGATTTAACCAGGGATAGCCATCTTTTTTGATAGCTTCTTTCATGCGGGCATCACTTCCTTGTTCACGTGCCACACCGATGACAGTGAATCCCTTATTCTTATATTTTTCATATATGGGAATAACTTGCTTGGAGTTTATACGACATGGACCGCACCAAGATGCCCATAAATCAATTAACGCTACCTTTCCCTGAATATATTTTGATATTTGTACTTTGTTTCCATCTAGGTCAGGAGCTGAGAAATCGACATATGGTTTTCCAATTTCCGGTTGTCCGTTTTTAATGAGCATTTGCATTTGCTGACTATAAGGGTGCTCCGGATAGAGAGAGGCAAAAGTTTCCTGATAGGCATTCAGAAATGGAGTAACGTCTTCGCCTTTGCATGCCATTTCTGTCTTACTTGTCAGAACATATAGTCCGGGTAAGGAAGGATTCTGTTTAATATGCTTTATAGTCCATTGATTCATTTCTTCGTTTAATTGCTTAATTTTTACCAAAAGAGCTTTTCCTTCTTCCGTGTATGCTTCTCCGCTCTCTTCAAGACGGTCTCTTTCTCTGTAGATATTATTTCGTTCTTCATTGTTGTCCTTAACTTGCTCGATTCTTTTCCAAAGAGTTTGCAGTGCTTCACTTTCGAAACGGTTTTCTTCGTATAATTTATTCATTTGAGCGTATAAAGAGTCAAAATTGAATTTGGCTTTTCTTTCACTCTCCAATTGTTGTAACTCACAGGTTAATGGGTTACTTGTGCTCACTAGTCCCGGTTTTCTGGTACTGGCCGGGTATAGGGTGAAAGAAACAGGACCATTTTCTGCAAAGAAGAGAGAAGGGAGCCAGCTACCGGTAAGCATATCATTCCAGATAAAGACTTCGTATACTTCTTCATGATCAGCGTAGAAATCATATTGAAATTCTCCATTGCGTATAGGTATCGATAGCCATGGGCTGCTACTGGGATTCTTATGAGCTTTCATCAATACGAGTCGGCTGGATTGCGGACTATCAATTATTTTGCCTGAAATGTGGCAATGAATCTTTCCTTTCTTTTCTTGCTTGTTGAGGCTTATGTCTTTAATTTGAAAATCTCCTTTATTAGTTCCCTCAATGAAATCAATCGTCTCTTCCTGGGGGGCAAGAGGAGCAAATTGCAAGATGAAAGTTATATTTCCCGAGGCAGGCATATAGACTTCTTTGTTCAACTCGAAACCTTGCGAACGGATGATAGGATAGTTCTTTCCGGTTTGATTTCCATGGAGTGATAGTCCCGAAGCCAGACGTAGCCAATAGTTAGGGCGCGAATAGGCATCCATATATAAAATAGTGGCTGTATCATTACGGACGATCCGGCTGATTTCAAGTGCATCGCTATTCCTGTTTTGATAGGATGGATAGTCGATTGAAAAGTTCTGCGCAGTTCCCCGTAGGGTACAGACAAGAAAAAGGAAAACAAAAATAGTTTTTAGCTGTGTGTTCATGAGTATTATAGATTAAACAAAATACCGGAAGAAGCCTAATGGAGATAATTGTCTTCTTCCGGTATTCGAGGTTATTGGTAAATTGCTTTCTTACCAGCCAGTAATGTATTCTTCATTAAAGAAACGATAGTCATCGGTCCTACGCCACCCGGTACGGGAGTGATGAATGAACACTTAAGAGCAACTTCGTCAAACTTTACGTCACCGGTCAGTTTAAATCCTGATTTCTTTGTGGCATCCGGTACGCGAGTAGTACCTACATCAATAACTACGGCACCTTCTTTCACCATCTCGGCTTTTACAAAATTGGGTTGCCCCAATGCAACAATGATGATATCTGCTTCCTGACACTCTTTCACCAAGTCTTTACTGCGGCTGTGGCATACGGTTACGGTTGCGTCTCCCGGATAAGCCTTTTGCATCATGAGCGCTGCCATCGGTTTGCCGACGATATTGCTACGTCCCAATACTACACACTTCTTTCCGGAAGTCTCTATCTGATAGCGTTTCAATAATTCTAGGATTCCGTTGGGAGTTGCCGATACATAGCAAGGCAATCCTATGGACATGCGTCCTACATTGATGGGATGGAAACCATCTACATCTTTGCGATAATCAATGGTCTCGATCACTTTCTGTTCGGAGATGTGCTTGGGTAATGGAAGCTGTACTATGAACCCGTCTATGTCTGCATCTTCGTTTAGTTCACGTACTTTAGCAAGAAGTTCTTCTTCCGTCACATCTGCCTCGTAACGGATGAGGCTGGATTTGAATCCGCAAACTTCGCATGCTTTTACTTTTGCAGCAACATACGTTTCACTACCACCATCGTGGCCTACGAGAATTGCTGCAAGATGAGGACGTTTACCACCTTTCGCCACCATTTCTGCTACTTCTGCAGCAATCTCCTGTTTTACTTGTTCCGAAATTGCTTTTCCGTCAATTAGTGTCATATCAGTATTTTTTTTATTTCATCTTAGGCATCATTTTACCCATCTTGCTACCTGTTACCATCTTCATCATCTTACGAGTTTGATCGAATTGTTTTAACAAGCGGTTTACTTCCTGAATATTCGTACCACTACCTTTAGCAATACGTTGTCTGCGTGAACCGTTCAGAATGGCCGGATTACTACGTTCTGCAGGGGTCATAGAATAAATAATAGCTTCAATACTCTTGAAAGCATTGTCGTCAATATCGATGTCCTTTATAGCCTTACCTACACCCGGAATCATAGAA
Source organism: Bacteroides sp. Phil13 (assembly GCF_001940965.1). NCBI lineage: Bacteria > Pseudomonadati > Bacteroidota > Bacteroidia > Bacteroidales > Bacteroidaceae > Bacteroides > Bacteroides sp. Phil13. Next base: position 53,227 of record NZ_MSHA01000015.1, read on the forward strand.
GCCAGATCTTTCAGGTTACCCATCTTTTTGATTTGCGCTATCTGACTCAAGAAGTCATTGAAGTCGAACTGGTTCTTGGCAATCTTCTTTTGCAGGCGTTTGGCCTCTTCTTCGTCATATTGCTCTTGGGCACGTTCCACCAATGAAACAATATCACCCATACCGAGGATACGGTCTGACATACGTGAAGGATGGAATTGGTCGATGGCATCCAGTTTTTCACCTGTACCCACAAATTTGATCGGCTTGTTTACTACTGAACGGATGGAAAGAGCGGCACCACCCCGGGTATCACCATCCAACTTAGTCAGTACAACACCGTTAAAGTCAAGGCGTTCGTTAAACTCTTTTGCTGTGTTTACAGCATCCTGGCCGGTCATAGAGTCTACAACGAAAAGAATTTCGTTCGGATTGATTGCTTTTTTAATAGCAGCAATCTCGTTCATCATCTCTTCGTCCACAGCCAGACGTCCGGCGGTATCGACGATTACGACATCATATCCTTTGGCTTTGGCTTCCTGAATTGCATTTTCTGCAATTTTCACCGGATTCTTACTATCCGGTTCAGAGTACATTGGAACTCCTATTTGCTCTGCTAATACGCGCAACTGTTCGATAGCGGCAGGGCGGTATACGTCACAAGCCACCAATAACGGCTTCTTGTTCTTTTTCGTTTTTAGCATTCGTGCCAACTTACCGGAAAAAGTAGTCTTACCGGAACCTTGCAGACCAGACATTAAGATGACAGCAGGTCTTCCTTCCAAATCAATTTCTGCAGTTTCGCCACCCATTAACTGAGTCAACTCGTCGTGCACGATTTTCACCATTAATTGGCTGGGCTTTACGGCTGTCAATACGTTTTGTCCCAATGCCTTTTCCTTAACCGTATCTGTGAAAGTTTTGGCTACTTTGTAGTTAACGTCGGCGTCTAACAGTGCTTTGCGCACATCTTTCAGGGTTTCCGCAACATTGATCTCGGTGATTTTTCCTTCACCTTTCAGAATTTTAAACGACCTTTCCAGTCTTTCGCTTAAATTATCGAACATGATGATATAATTACTATTTATAAATTACAAATTACTCTTATTGAGGTGCAAAAGTACAAAAAATCCCTGTATCTACCTTCTTTTGAGGCAAGAATATTATTCAGTTGAGGTAGCAGGATAAGTGAAAAGAATAGTCGGTCCTTCCTTACTGTCATGAATTACCTGATAAGTACCGCCGAAGTGTTTTAGTAATAAAAGGTTGACATCGTTACGCAAAGCAGAGTCCTGATTGGCATAATTGAGGTCTGCCAATGGAGAGTTCGTAACTTTGAAGCATAATATTTCTCCATTTTTATCTAAAGTGAATTGGAGATCACGTTCTTCTTTGAAAGATGGAGAGGGGCAAGTAAGAATACTGACGATGAGTTGCATCATCCGGTTTGTATCAGTATAAACAATATACTCGTCAATGTCACTGTAGAAATGAATATGCAAAGTTGGATTTTGCATTTGTGCCATTCCTACGGAATCCTTGCAAAGTTGTACAATGTCATAGTCACTTAATTGGAACTTCATCATACCAGCCTCCAGACGGGATAGATCAAGAACATTGTTTACCAGACGCATTAATTGTTCAGTGTTTTGTTGAATGATGTCCGCATACTCTTTACGAGTAGGTTCGTCAATTTCCACTTCGTTTGCAATGATTTGTGAGAAACCTAATACTCCGTTCAGAGGAACCCGGATGGCATGACTCATGTTGGACAAGAAACGGTTTTTCATTTCATTGGCCCGCTCTGTTTGACGTGTGGCTTTCTGGGTCTCTTTTTTTGAAATTTTCAATGCTTTTCGTATCCGGTTGATACGGAGCATATAAGTGATACATAGCACAAGTATGATTCCAAGGCTCAAGAGAATACTGGTTTGTACACGATTCCTGAGTTTCCCGCGTTCCCATACTAGCTGGTTAAGATGGTATATTTCTTTGATTTCTTCCAATTGCTTGGCTGATATGGCAGCAGTCAATGAATCTTGAATGTGATTAGATTTTTCGTATAGTGGTAATGCTTCTGCATATTGACCCATTTCCAGCAGGATGTCAGCTTTGCGGGATAATTGTTTGGCGTACTCCGTTAATGCCGATTTAGATTGTTGCATATATATCAGAGCAGAATCCATGTGTACTAATGCATTTTGATATTTTTTAGTGTGGTGATAGTATTTGGCATAGGCATCATGATACATGGTTATGTAAGGGAGATAACTTTGCGGAGTTATGAAATCTTGTGCCTTCTCTATATAATATTGTGCAGAATCGGTTTTTCCTATACCTGTATAGTAGTAGGACTGGAATACTGTTGAAAATAGGTAGAGGTTGAAGTAAGACTCATACATGTCAGGGTCCCAAGCTAACATTTCCTCCATTAGTTGCTTGTTTTCATCTAAATATACTTTCAAGTTTTTATAATCATTTTGGTCATTGCTGAACATAATCAGTTGTTCCAAAACATTGACTTGCGTACTGCTTGTCTTTTGCTCGGAAGTATATTCATGGGCCTTACGTAGCGCTTCTCCTTCTTCTTTCTTGCGATTGGTTTCATGATAGGCACTTGCCAGGCATGAATATGCAGCTATGCATCCATCTACATTATCCAACTCTTCTGCTATCTTGAGCATTTCCAATGCTTCATTGATGGCATATTCATATTTTTCGCTATAAATATAGGTATATATAAGTAGTTTTTGTGCATTGAAGTACAAACGATAGTATTTCATGCGTTCAGCAATGGGTTTTACATAATTAACCAATTTGCTGACGCTATCTATTTTTTCCTTATTATAGTAATATAGAATTTTAAAATAGGTACTGCTGCAGATGTATTTAGCATTTTTTTGACGCTGAGCTTCGTTGAACATTTCTTCTGCATATTCTATGTAATGCGGAGAATTTTGCTCCGTAAGCACAAGCTTTTCAAGTAGTTTTAGTCTGGTGGTGTCATGTGGAAGTGTTTGCAACTCTGTTATAAGACTATCGGTAACAGGTGACCGTTTGATGGGTCTGTTTGCAAATATGAAAAAGATTTGAAGTAAAAGAACTACTATAAATAAGAGACGTTTCATTCTGATACCTCCTTTCTGCTAGTTGAGACAATAGGATGGGTAAACAGGAAACGGGAACCATTCTTGTATTCGGGGTCAATCCATATTTTTCCACCGAAACGTTCCACAATCAGTTGGCAAATGGAAAGTCCCAATCCACTACCTTGTGCATTTTCATTCAGCTTTTCGAAACGATTGAATATTGCACCCTGCTTTTCCGGGGCTATGCCACAACCTGTATCTGATACAGCAAACAGAGCAACTTCTTCTGACTGTTTTTCTAATGAAAGAGTAATACTTCCTTCTGTGGTAAATTTAGTGGCATTAATCAGTAAGTTGATTAGCAATTGTTGAAGACGTGCTTCATCTGTATAGATTTCCAAGTTCTCTAAAGAAGTTTGGAACAGTACAGAAGCGGATGTTTGCTTTATCTTTTCTACCGTATCCACTACATTCCGGCATATAGCTACAGCATTATTGTTTGCGAAAAGAAATTGCATTTTGCCAATTTCCAGACTAGAAAGATCTACGACATCATCTATGAGTTTCAACAGTAAATCTGAATTCTGCTGAATGATTTCATTGCATTGTTGCCGGGTACTGATATCAATATTTGCATCCGTCAGAATAGCAGAGAAACCGGACAAAGCATTTAGAGGCGTGCGTATTTCATGACTCATATTCGACAGAAAAACGCTCTTGGTACGGATGGAATTTTCTGCAATTTGCCGTGCTTTTTCCAGTTTTAGCCTGGATGCTATCAGTCGTTTATTGATCTTACGGATGTAGAGTACCGATGCAATGGATATACTTAAAATAAGGATACACCCCATGATAGAATAAAACAATAATCGGTTACGTTCATTTTGATTATCCATTTCAAGACGGTCTACCTGATATATGGTTCGCAGCAGATTAATTTGCGAGGAGTAGTTGCGCGCGTTGATAGAATCTCGTGCAGCATTGATATCTTGAAATATTTCGCATGCCTCTTTGGCTCTTCCACGTTTGGTATACAGTCGTGCCAGTGAATTCTTCATTTTCAGATATCTGTTGTAGACATTGGCGCTACTGGTACTAACAGTCAGTTCATTATATAATTTTATGGCTTGCTCGTCATCTTCGACTTGCTTGGCATATTCGGCTTGGATATATTTCAAAATAGAACTGTGAAAAAAGAAAGGATAATACTCATACCATTCTTCTGCTTCCTGAATATATTCCCGAGCTTGTTCCAGGTTATTAGTATGAAGATAATAGTAGGCTTGAAAGATATTTTCTATGAAGCGGCTATGTCGATAGTCTTTTACTTGTTCTATCTGTTCCAAATAGTCTTTAGCTTCATTTAATCGTCCAAGTCTGATAAGTGTGGGGATTAATTGGATAAGTACTTTTTCCTGTAATTTTTCGGAGTCTGCAATTTTATATAGCTTCTGCATGGCTATTTCATATTCCTCGATAGCTTCATTAGTCATGTTGGCATTGAGGTAAGTATCGCCGATGGCATAATGTGATATGGCTATTCCTATATCATATTTCATTAAGGTGGCTTGTTGTAGCATGGCATTTGCTTTTTCCAATGCTTCATTGATATGTCCATCAGATACAAGTGCATAAGCAGCCATTTGTTGCATGAGGAACATGTGTTTATAATCCTTCTTGTTACGAAATGCGTCAACAAGCTCATCTTCCCACTGGGCAATATCATGCAATCTGACTTCTTGAGAATAGGCCAGATTATTATCCATCAGATACTCCATTAGGTGTATACGCTCATCTACCAAATCCAGATTTGCCGATTGGATGTAGGAAGTACTGTAAAATAGCATCAACAAAAATAGTATGATCGTTTTACTGAGCCTCACCTGATTAATTAAATGTTTATATAATGAAATCTGATTACTTGCGACAAAAATAAATAAAAAGGGCGAGATATCCGAAAATGTCTCGCCCTTTTTGTATATATAATCCTATTTATTGTTGATTTTGTCTTTTTAGCTGTGATTTTAGCTATTCATGCTCATTAAGAACTCGTCATTATCTTTAGTTTTTTCCATGCGGTCTTTCACAAAGTCCATAGCTTCAATCGGATTCATATCAGCCAGATATTTGCGGAGTATCCACATACGATCCAAAGTTTGCTTGTCTTGCAGCAAGTCGTCACGACGGGTGCTGGAAGCAACAATATTGACAGCTGGGAAGATGCGTTTGTTAGACAGGTTGCGGTCGAGCTGCAATTCCATGTTACCTGTACCCTTGAATTCTTCGAAGATAACTTCATCCATCTTGGAACCTGTATCAATCAAGGCAGTAGCAAGAATAGTGAGCGAACCACCGTTTTCAATATTACGGGCAGCTCCGAAGAAACGTTTGGGCTTATGAAGTGCATTGGCGTCCACACCACCGGAAAGTACTTTACCGGAAGCCGGAGATACTGTATTGTAAGCACGTGCCAAACGTGTAATTGAATCCAGGAAGATCACTACGTCATGACCGCATTCTACCAGTCTTTTGGCTTTTTCCAGCACAATACCGGCGATTTTCACGTGGCGTTCGGCAGGTTCGTCAAAAGTGGAAGCAATGACTTCGGCATTTACGGTGCGTGCCATGTCGGTTACTTCTTCCGGGCGTTCGTCGATAAGTAACATAATCATGTAGACTTCCGGATGATTTGCTGCGATAGCATTGGCTATATCTTTCATCAAGATAGTCTTACCGGTTTTAGGTTGTGCCACGATCAATGCACGCTGGCCTTTACCGATAGGAGCAAAGAGATCTACTACACGAGCAGACATAGAGTCTGAATAGCCACCTTTGCACAATCTGAATTTTTCGTCGGGGAATAATGGCGTGAGATGTTCAAATGGTACGCGGTCACGTACGAAAGCCGGGTCACGTCCATTGATTTTTCCCACTTTTACTAATGGGAAATATTTCTCACCTTCTTTAGGAGGACGGATTACACCCTCTACAACATCACCGGTTTTCAGACCAAACAGTTTGATTTGAGATTGAGATACATAAATATCATCTGGTGAAGAAAGGTAATTATAGTCGGAAGAACGAAGGAATCCGTAACCATCCTGCATGATTTCCAGTACGCCTGTACCGGTTAGGATATCGTCGAATTCGTATACTTTTTCACGTTCAACTACAGGTCTGCGTTCGGGGATAGGAGAATAATTTTCGTTGTTGGCATTCGGTTGTGCCGGACGCTGCTGTTGTACGGGACGTGGGTTGTTGTTCCGGTTGTTATTATTGTTGTTGTTATTATTGTAAGGGGTATTATTATTGTTGTCTCGGAGACGAAGGCGTGGACGTTGATTGGCAGGAACAGATTCAACTACAGGAACTGCGGGTGTTTCAGCTTTAGTTGCTTCAAACTTACCGAGAAGTTCAGAAGGCAGTTCTACTTTTTCGGTCGGAAGGTCTTCGATAGGAATGAAGTCATCTTCGGGTTCTGCCAGGATAGGGCTGTCTTCCACTACGACTTTCTTGATAACTTTAGGCGCTTCTGTTTCAAAATTCAATTCGGGCTCAGCTTTCTTAGGCTCTTCCTTCTTTGCAACAGGTACAGGTGCGGGTATGGGAGCTTTTTCTTCTACCTTAGCTTTACGCGGACGTCCCGGTTTACGCTTCGTTGAGTTAGGCGTTTCAGCTTTTTCAGGAGCTTCTGTAGCTGTTACAGCTACTTCTTTTTCCGTTACCGGCGCTTTAGGTGCCTCTGCTACCGGTGCTTTTACTGCTTCTGGTTGTACTTTAGCGGCTGCTACTGAAGCGTCAGCTTTTGCCTTAGTGAGATCGCCATTTTTGTTGGCGGTAAAGACTTTGTCAGTACTCTCTTTTTTTACGGTTACGCGGGTACGTTTCTGTTGTCTGTCCACTTTACGCTCTTCTTTCAGCTTTTCAGCAGCAACCTTTTTGGTAGCACCTGCGATGGCTTGTTCATCAAGTATCTTGTAAACAAGTTCTTCTTTTTTTAGTGAGTCTGTCTTTTTAATACCCAGTTCTTGGGCAATAGATTGAAGTTCCGACAAATTTTTGTCGTTCAATTGAATGATATTATACATACAGTATATATGTGAATGGTTTAAAATTTCTTTTGTTATTGGACAGATATGTTCACACGGCTGCGGTTGTCGTCACAAGCAACGTGGCAAATATACCTTTATTTAATATAATGATTATGGGATATTTATTATTGAACCGGAAAACTGTTAGCTACCCGCACTTAGGAGTTTACAGAATGTTTCAACGGCGCAAAGGTAATAAATATTTTTGGTTTCATAAACAATTCGTCTTTTTTTTAATTTTAAAACTTTATCTTTGCTTGATAAACCAAGAAAAAGCGCATATATTTATGGATATAAACGAAGTTCATTTCATCTATTTTTCGCCTACTCGTACTTCTAAACAAGTTGGTGAGGCAATTGTTCGCGGAACAGGACTAACAAATGTTGTTACTACGAATTTAACACTGCATGCTGCTGAGGTAGATATTCCGGAGAATACACTGACTCTTATTGCTGTGCCGGTGTATGGCGGCAAGGTAGCTCCTTTGGCTATGGAGCGGTTGCAGGGCATTCGTGCATCGGGATCTCCGGTTGTGCTGGTAGTAGTTTATGGTAACCGTGCGTATGAAAAGGCTTTGATAGAATTGGATGCATTTGCTTCTGCCCAAGGTTTCAAAGTTATTGCCGGGGCTACTTTTGTGGGAGAACATTCGTATAGTACGGAACAAAATCCAATAGCCCCAGGGCGTCCGGATGCAAATGATTTGCAATATGCGGAGGAATTTGGTGCGAAGATACGGACGAAAATAAATGCCGCCGTTGATATGGAACACTTGTATCCGGTGGATGTGAACCGTATTCAGCGCCCGCGCCAGCCTTTTCTGCCTTTGTTCAAGTTTCTGCGCCGGGTGATAAAGTTGCGTAAAAGTGGTGTTCTTTTGCCGCGTGTACCGGAAGTGAATGCGGAACTTTGCACGCATTGTGGCGTTTGCGCTGTACATTGTCCTTCGGGAGCTATCCTGAAAGGTGACGAATGTAATACGATTGCCGAAAAGTGCATAAAGTGTTGTGCATGCGTTAAAGGATGTTCGTTCAAGGCGCGGACGTATGATACTCCGTTTGCTTCATTGCTTTCAGACTGCTTTGTGCGGCAGAAAGAGGACCGGATTATTTTATAGCTTTAATCCTACATGCAATAAACTCCTTTCATTCAGAATTTCTACAGAATTCTCCGATACATTTGTGTCTGTATATATTATCAAGGCAGTACCTCAAAATTCGTCAGTAACGCTTAAAAGACAATACATATGGTATAAATGGGGTTTTATTTTCCCAACTGGAAAAATATTTTTTCCTAACTGGAGAAAAATAGCTTAGTAATAGCTGATTGTAGCGCAACCCTTAATTCGCGTAATTTGTGTTCTATTTATAACGGAAAAAATGAATAAATCTATGTTTTTTATATGTAATTTTTATCTCTTTTCTTTCTTGTCTTGTCACTTTCCCCACCCTCTCTCAGATACCTTCTGGATGGGGGTACAATGAGTCAGGGACTGAAAGGCATTCAGTCAGTGAGTGAAAGGCATTCAGTCCCTGACTGAATCAGATTCACTCAACGAGTCGGAGGAGTAGCTGAAGGAAAGGAAGAAATTTACGAGTTTTTTGTAAGTATAATTACCAACTGATGAAATATACAATGAATCATCATCTAACTCATATCGGAAAAGAAAGGAATACAAGAGTGATAAGGTGGTAAGGTGATAGGGCGATAAGGTAGCTGCGCTATATACCACAGAGCGTTATCCCGCTATCACTTTATCACCCTACCACTTTATCACATTTTGTTCATAACCGTATAATTAGGAATAAACTTCAGAATAATAACTTTCTGTGTTTGGTCGTCTATTCTGAAACGGTTATCAGTACGTTCGCCTATCAACCAAATGATATGGGAATCACTGCAAAGCACCCATTGTTGTTCTTTGCGGGAAAGGGAGAATTTCCGATCAGTAAGGTAGTCACTGACCTTTTTTTGTCCGGTCATACCAAAGGGAACGAATGTGTCGCCTTGTCGGCAGCGTCTGACTGTGAGAGGTTGTTTTAGTTTGTCTGCATCGAAGCAAGCAGTGTTTCGGTCGCGGGGAATGATGAAATCATCCGTGACTTCTAATTCTTCCATTGTTAGACGGAAGGGCAGGGCAGGGTCATCCGGAGAAAAGACTGTTGAAGCATCTTCTGAATAGACCGGTTCTATCAGCAGAAGCTCCCGGTCTTTAATCACACGCCATTCTCTGCTAAGGAATATCTTTCCCGGTTGTCCGTTCAGGGAGGTGAAAATATCTTTGATCTGTGCGCTGTTAAATCCTAATGGAGATAAGATCTCAAATAATAAAGTTTCCGGTGCAGGTTCTTGGAGCAAAGCACTGATTAGGATACCTTGTTCGGTTTGCACTTTCTGCTTACCTTCTTCTATACCTTTCTTATATAAGAGAGCTGCATCATTCAGATGTTCTGAGGTGCGGAGAAGGCTTTCTTTTACGGAGGGATTGATTTCCTGCATAAGAGGCAATAGGTTGAGGCGTATCTTGTTGCGTGTATATTCGTCTTGCAGGTTGGTGCTGTCCGTTACGTAAGATTGCCCGATTTCTTGTAGGTATTCGGTTATTTCTTTCCGGTCGAGGCATAACAAAGGACGGACAATGTTTCCGTTTTTGGGGCGGATACCCAATAGCCCGTTGATGCCTGTTCCGCGGATAAGGTTGAGCAGGAGAGTTTCTACACTATCATCTTTATGATGGGCCACGGCGATAACGTCGGCCCCTTGTTGTAGACGGAGCTGTTCAAACCAGGCATAACGTAATTCCCGCGCTGCCATTTCAATGGATATGTGGCGCTTTTCCGCTTCTTCCATAGTTTGGAAATGTTGGACATGTAACGGAACTACCAGTTGCAAGCATAGTTCGCGGACAAACATTTCATCTCGAACCGACTCATCTCCCCGCAGATGGAAATTGCAATGTGCCGCCTCGCAGGTGTACCCCATATCAAGAAGTAGACGCAACAAAGCTACTGAGTCCGCTCCGCCACTCAGCGTTACCAGTATTTTGTCTTCTCGTGTGAAAAGCTTTTCCTGATCAATGTATTGCTCTATTTTCTTTTTATTCATAGTGGTGCAAAGATAATATTAACGAATTGAATTCTTTCTAATTCTTCGGAACAAAGTGGAGAATGGAGAATATTCCTCCTTATTTAAAAACAATCTAAATAATTTGTGGGCTAAATACAAATCATTTATCTTTGCATCCAAATTAAAGAAAGAGAGAAGACTATGCGTTTATCCGAATTAAAAACTGGAGAAAAAGGTGTAATCGTTAAAGTACTGGGACATGGCGGTTTCCGCAAACGAATTGTAGAAATGGGATTTATTAAAGGCAAGACTGTAGAAGTTTTGCTGAATGCCCCGCTGAAAGATCCAATAAAATACAAAGTAATGGGGTATGAAATTTCCTTGCGCCGCCAGGAGGCAGGGATGATTGAAATACTCAGCGAACATGAGGCGAAAGAGCAGGTGACAAAACCGAATTATCATCCGGGAATGAGTGAAGATATTTATCCGGGGGAAGAAGAACTGAAACGTATCGCTCTTGGTAAACGTCGTACCATTAATGTTGCATTAGTGGGTAATCCAAACTGTGGGAAAACTTCTCTGTTTAATATTGCTTCCGGTTCACACGAACACGTTGGTAACTACAGCGGGGTTACAGTGGATGCCAAGGAAGGCTACTTTAATTTTCAAGGTTATCATTTCCGCATAGTCGATTTGCCCGGTACATATTCGCTATCAGCATATAGTCCTGAAGAAATGTATGTCCGTCATCATATTATTGATGAAACACCGGACATTGTTATCAATGTGGTAGATTCGTCCAATCTGGAACGTAATCTGTACCTCACTACCCAGTTGATTGACATGAATGTGCGTATGGTGATGGCTCTCAATATGTACGATGAACTGGAAGCCAGTGGTAACACGCTGGATTACATGAAACTGAGTGAACTCTTTGGTGTTCCTATGGTTCCTACTGTTTCACGTACGGGTAAAGGCATCGAAGATATTTTTCACGTTGTTATCAGTATTTATGAAGGTGCCGACTTCCTCGATCAGAAAGGCAAAGTACGTACCGAAGTGTTGAATGACCTGCGCGAATGGCATCGCGAATATGTGCCCGGCTATACCGGTGGGGCTTATAAAGAGGAAGAAGTGCGTCATCATGGATTCTATCGTCATATTCACATTAATCATGGTCCCGAACTGGAACGTAGCATTGAAGAGGTGAAACGGGTGATTAGTGAGAATGAGGATATCCGTCATAAGTATTCTACCCGCTTTCTTGCCATCAAACTTCTGGAGAATGATCCGGATTTGGAAACGCTGATTAAAACTTTACCCAACGGCAAAGAAATCATAGATGTCCGTGATCAGGAAAGCCGCCGTATCCGAGACGTGCTGAATGAGGATTGCGATCAGGCAATTACCGATGCAAAATACGGTTTTATATCCGGTGCACTGAAAGAAACCTTTGTGGATAATCACTTGGATAAAGAACATACTACCCGTGTGATAGACTCCATTGTAACGCATCGTGTGTGGGGATTCCCCATTTTCTTCCTGTTCATGTATCTCATGTTCGAAGGTACATTCGTGCTCGGTGAATACCCGATGATGGGTATCGAATGGCTGGTAGAAACCCTCGGCAACTTTATACATGCCAATATGGCTGACGGACCGTTGAAAGATCTATTGGTAGATGGTATTGTAGGTGGTGTTGGTGGTGTGATTGTTTTCCTGCCGAACATCCTTATTCTTTATTTCTGCATATCGCTGATGGAAGACTCCGGTTACATGGCACGCGCTGCATTTATCATGGATAAGATTATGCATAAGATGGGGCTGCATGGTAAATCCTTCATTCCTTTGATTATGGGCTTCGGATGTAACGTACCTGCTATTATGGCTTCGCGCACTATTGAGAATCGTAAAAGCCGACTTATTACCATGCTCGTCAATCCGTTGATGTCATGTAGTGCCCGCCTGCCCATTTATTTGTTGCTGGTAGGTGCATTTTTTCCGAACAATGGTAGCTTGATACTGTTATTAATATATTCAATAGGTATCCTATTGGCGGTGTTGATGGCGCGTTTGTTCAGCCGTTTTTTGGTGAAGGGAGATGATACTCCGTTCGTTATGGAACTTCCACCTTACCGTTTACCGACGGCAAAAGTCATTTTCCGACATACGTGGGAGAAAGGTGCACAATATCTGCGTAAAATGGGAGGTATTATCATGATAGCTTCCATCGTGATATGGGCATTGGGATATTATCCTGACCATGATGCATATGAAACGGTTGCCGAACAGCAGGAGAATTCCTACATCGGGCAGATAGGAAAGGCTATGGAGCCGGTGATTGAACCTTTGGGGTTTGACTGGAAACTTGGTATCGGTATACTTTCAGGTGTGGGTGCTAAGGAATTAGTGGTAAGTACACTAGGCGTGCTTTATACAAATGATGCTGAAGCAGATGCCGTAAGTCTTGCCGAACGTATTCCGATTACACCGTTGGTAGCTTTCTGTTATATGGTGTTTGTATTGATTTATTTCCCATGTATAGCTACGATTGTAGCAATCAAGCAAGAATCCGGTAGCTGGAAATGGGCGTTATTTACGGCAGTGTATACCACGCTGCTCGCTTGGATAATGGCATTTGCTATTTATAGAATAGGAGGATTATTTGTATGATGAATTGGCAACAATGGGCGGTTGCAATCCTGTTACTGTTGTGTATTGTCCGGATCGGATGGGGAATTTATGCTTTTTTTCGCCGGACAAAAGAAAATAGTAATCCATGCGCAAATTGCGTAACCGGTTGTGACTTAAAGCGATTGATGGATGAGAAGCGTGCAGAATGTAGTGCGACGAAAAAAGAAAAGAAGAAAAATTGTTGCGGATAGTTGGAATTTTCAAAAAATGTACTACCTTTGCAACCGCAAATGAGAAAAGACTGGTTCCTTGGATGAGTGGCTTAGTCAGCGGTCTGCAAAACCGTGTACGGCGGTTCGAATCCGCCAGGAACCTCTGCAACCAGTGAAGGATTAGAAAGAAAATTTCTAATCCTTCTGTTTTTTAAGCACTTACGCAATATGTCGTGGAAAGACTAAAAGAAAATCCTTCATAGTTTCTTTCATTTGTTTGCCAAATGTTTGCCAGAGAAAAATAAGAAATTACTAATATGAAGGCAACATTTAAAATTGAAATGCGTAAAGATTACGCAACCAAGGATGGCAAGCGACCGATCTGTCTTAGGTACACTGCTAACAGACGTACTACGTTAATAAGTCTTAATATTCTTATCAAACCCCGGCATTGGAATAAGGTATCATGCACGGTTCGTGATACAGAGCCTCGTAGTTATTATTATAACAAGGCGATCAGCGAATTTTACCAGAAAGCAGATACCATTATAATGGAAAATTTCTTTAAGCCACTGTCTATATCCCAATTCATAGAAAAGATAAGGGACAAGTCTTTTGGAAATACAGACTTCTATGTTTTCATTGAAAATGAAATTGAGTTGCTAAAAAAAGTACGTGCGTCTGGCACCATTGAGAACTACAACAAACTTATCAATACATTAAAAGCATGGAAACCCACCCTATCCTTTGATGAGATTACTTTGGACTTTATTCAACAGTTTCACAACCATGAACTGGAAGTAGGAAATTTACCATCTACTATTTATAAGAAACATGCAAATTTCAAATTCTTGATTGGTATTGCTGTTGACAAGGAAAAGATAGCAAAGACCCCCTATGAGAAGTTTGAAATCAAAAAGAATATCAAGGCACAGAATAACGATGTCTTAACCGAAGATGAACTTAAAAGGCTTCAGGATGCCTATAATAAGAAGAAATATAGTAAAGGAAAGCAAGAAGTATTGAGAGAGTTCCTTTTCGCTTGTTATACAAGTCTGGCATATGCAGAATATTCCATTGTCACTTTTGCTGATATTAAACTTATAAAAATTGATACCGGCGAATATTATCCTTTACTCTCTAATGAACGTACCAAGACTGATATTACTTATAAAATACCAATCGTATCTCCCAAAGTCGTTGCATTGATTGGTGAAGGTGAACCTTCTCAAAATATATTTTCGCCTATATCCAATCAACCGACTAATCGTTACCTGAAGAGTATCATGAAGGACTTGCATATTGAGAAAGAGATGACCTTTCATCGAGCCCGGCATACATTTAGGACGATAGCTGCACGCAAAGGGATTAATGACGGCATTGCGGAACGAATAATGGGACATGCAGAAGGAAATGAGATCAAGGACATTTATATCCATTTGCATGATGAAGACATAATTAAGGAAATGATAAGCAAATGGATCGTATAGAAGCGTAATCATCAATCGATAAGTTAGATATAAAAGTCGGCCATAATGCAGTTGCCGACTTTTTTACTTATATGGAACATAATACATTTGGGAGGATTCAATTACTCGCATATGCAAACAGAAGCAATAGCCGGAAAAACAAGACAGACAAACAACCATTCTGACAGATAACGGACAATATACTATAATTTAGCGCATTATAGTAAAATGAATAGATTTCTGTTTCTAGCACTCATTTGTAAAGGAACAACAAGAAGGCATATGTTATGAAAGCAACATTTAGAATCGAATTACGCAAATATTATACAACCAATGACGGCAAACAAGCTATTTGCCTGAGATACACGGCATACAGACGAACGACATTAATAAGTCTCAATATATTTATCAAACCCCAACAATGGAATAAGTCATCATGTACAGTACGTGCTTCCGAGCCCAACTGCTATTACTATAATAAAATAATCAGCGAATTTTACACAAAAGCGAATGCCATTGTAATTGAGAATTTCTTCAAGCCATTAACGGTCCCCCAATTTTTAGAAAAGATAAAAGATAAGTTTTATGGGAATACAGATTTCTATGTATTCATAGAGAATGAAATCGAGTTGTTAAAAAAGGCACGTGCTTCCGGAACCATTGAAAACTACTACAAACTTCTCAATACGATGAAAGAATGGAAACCAACCCTTTCTTTCACTGAAATAACTTTGGACTTCATTCAAAAGTTCCACAATCATGAACTGGAAGTTGGGAACCTGCTTTCAACTATATACAAGAAACATTCGAACTTCAAATTCTTAGTTGGAATTGCTGTCGACAAAGAAAAGATCGCAAAGAACCCCTATGAAAAATTTGAAATTAAAAAGAATATCAAGGCTCAAAACAATGATGTACTTACAGAAGAAGAGCTTGAAAAGCTACAAGCTGTTTACGAGAAAAAAGTGTATAGACGAGGCAAGCAAGAGGTATTAAGAGAGTTTCTTTTCAGTTGTTATACCAGCCTGTCTTATGCCGAATTCTTCAATGTCACTTATACTGATATCAAACTCATCAAAATAGATACCGGAGAATCTTTCCCTCTATTGTCCGATGAACGAACCAAAACCAACATTACCTATAAAATTCCCATAGTATCCCCTAAAGTATTTGCTTTAATAAAAAAAGGAAAATCTTTCCAAAAGATTTTTTCTCCTATATCCAATCATCTCACAAACCGCTATCTAAAAGAAATTATAAAAGATCTGCATATTGAAAAGAACATGTCTTTTCATACGGCGAGACATTACAAATTGTCTTTACCATTGAAATTTAATGACTTGCATAAATCTGTCGCGTGATAGGTAACGACTTAGAAACGAGCGAAGTTCTGTATTCTATCTTGTTTTGCATTACATCAAAAGAACGCCTTTCTGTGAGCAAAGATAATTTATTTCCAATAAAAAAACAAATCAAGTGCATACAGAAACCAATGTAAAATGACAGTATAATTATTTTGTGAAAAATTCGCTGTTACAGAATGACCTTTACATGACCTATTTCTAGTGAATGCTATAATATGAAATTTTTCTAGATTTATTTGCTAACTCTACCATCAAATCATAAACATCTCTAACATACATTTTCACATCTTCTGGAGATAAACTTCTAATATTACGATGAGATGTATGTGCATAACCGCCCCTCGATTGAGTCAAATTATCTAATGCGGAAGAAAATCTAATATCCAATGGCGCATATAATCCTAATGGAACTAATAACCTTTTGAGATATTTTAAGCCCACACCATGATTTTGGTTCATAATATACTTAGAAAAATCGCTTTTTATACTTCTTATTTGAGCTAATAAATAATCATAAATTCTTTCGTCATCATTCCAACTTTCATTATCTATTGTTTTGCTATTTCCATAAAAGTGCAACAAGCATAATGTGGAATAACTGATACGTTGTGTGTTTACAAATTTATCTTCAATTTCATTGAGTGTATATAAACATATATTTTCTACAAACTCTTCAAAAGCTGCATGAGAAAGCACACAAAAACTTCTAATATCCAATTTGTACATTTCTGGATTTTCCAAAGGATCTGTATGGATATCTATATATTTATCTTCGAGTTCCAATAAATACATTTCCAATTTGTCCAATGACTCTTTAACGTCTACCATAAATTACAAAAAAGGATTAATTGCTAAGTTTAGCCTGAAAGATTTATTTATCAATTCTTGAAATTTAGCATATCTTATTTTGTAATATTCGATATTTTTTGTTGAACTCTCAATAGAGGCTCTAAAATCAGCATCTTCTGTACAGAGTTTTTTTAAGGCAGTTATAAACGTCTCTTTACTTGAAAGGATGTTCTTATCTAAATGAAGAAAATAAAAAATCTCCACCTCAAATAGCACTTTGTTAAATCTATTAGAGAAAGCATCTTCGTCATATTTCCTACCAATAATTTTATAATCCCCAAATGTTTCTTTTAGCAAATCTATTGCAGAATTTATTTTCTCGTATTGTTCCTTTATTTTAAGATGTGTCTCTCCCCAATTTTTTGTAATATCTCCCATCTTGTCATCTAGGAATTTCTTTAAATTACCCTTGTATTCTTTAGGATACATGGTAAAAGCAAATAATCTTAGTAAATTTTCGATATCCCGAAGTCTTTTGTCAGGTTCTGATAAATTCATAACAGAATGAATTGGTTGTAGTGTGTTCGTAGTTTCAACTAAATAATCAGCAAACTCTCCCTTGTTAAGTGCCTGTCGCAATTCTTGTGTAGATAAGGATTCTGATCCGGAATTAAGTCTATAGAAGATATCATACAGAATCTGGATATCCTTAAAATTTGTTATGACAGTACAGCGTAATGAAGAATTATCAAATTCGCGTTTAGACTTCTCATCCAAATCTACATATTTCAATTTGTTAAGATCCTTCAACACTTTCAATCCTTTTAATACTGGTTTATCCCAATACTTATATTTATTATTGTCAATAAACCCTGCAAGGGTAAGCAGTCTCTGCTTACCATCTATAACTATAAATGAACGTTTCTTATTGGGATTTTCTGCTAAAACAATTTCCGGGACAGGATACCCCATTATGATTGATTCTATAAGTTTACTTCGTTTGTCATCATTCCAAGCATTTCTTCTTTGAAATTTGGGATTTAGGTCTATATTTTCGATATTGATTTGATTGAATATTGTTTCAATAGTCCAATCTCTAGCATAGACAACTACATCAGAGACATCCACTGTTTGAATATCCTCGCTATCAGACTGATTATCAGTTATAATCTCAGCCTCTATATCTCTATTCTCAATATTAACCATATATGTAATTTTAGATTTGTCCAAGCAAAGATAAGGAAATTCAGCGAATTACCGGCTATGATTGCCTGAATTTGTATTTTAATCCATATTCTTCCAGCTTGCTGTACAGCGTCGTACGTCCTATCCCGAGCAGTTCGGCGGCAACCTTGCGGTTCCCGTTCGCCTGCTTCAACGCACGTAAGACACGTTCCTTGTTTTCTGCATCGTTGCGCAGGGCGAAGCTGACGGGTGAATTAGGTTTTGTCACGACAAGTTCCAGATGCTCTTTCGTGACAAGACCCGTCTGTACCTGCAACACCGCGCCCATGATTTTCTGACGAAGTTCACGGACATTGCCCGGCCACGCATGGGTCAGCAATGTCTTGCGGGCTTCTCCGTCAAAGCCGGTGACATCGCATTCCAGTTCCCGGTTCGCAATTTCACGGAAGAACTCAGCCAGTGGTATGATGTCCTCCTGACAGTCGCGCAACGGCGGGACAGTTATCTCGAAGTCATGCAGACGATATAACAGGTCCTGCCGGAAACGCTTTTCATTGACCGCTTTCTCCAGATCCTCGTTGGTGGCGGCGATGATGCGGACATTGAAATTTTTGTCAGTTCTGTCACCTATCGGGCGGTATCTCCGTTCCTGTATGGCACGCAGTAGCATCTGTTGGGTTTCCGGTGCGAGGTTTCCCACCTCGTCCAAGAACAGCGTTCCGCCTTCGGCTTCATGGAAATAGCCTTTCTTGCTGCTGTCCGCACCCGTGAACGCCCCTCTGACGTGTCCGAAGAAAGCCGACGGCGCAAGTTCTTTGGTGAGCGAACCGCAGTCCACAGCCACAAACGGCTTTCCTGCCCGCTTGCTCTTGTCGTGCAGCAGGTGGGCGATATGTTCCTTGCCCGTGCCGTTCTCCCCGAAAATCAGCACGCTCATGTCGGTTGGGGCTACCAGCCTTATCCGCTTCATGATGGCTTGGAACGCCGAGCCGTCACGTGAGAACACAGGCATACGGCTTCGTCCGATATTCCGTTCTTTTAATATGGTACGGAGCAGAGGGACGAGCTTGTCCTCCACAAGCTGCTTGGGTATGTAGTCCAGCGAGCCGAGTTTCATGCTTTCAACCGCCGTATGCACTTCGGCATAGTCGGTCATGATGACAAGGGGCTGCATCCTGCCCTCCTTGCGCATCCAGCGCAACAGGTCGATACCGTTGCCGTCGGGCAGGCGCAGGTCAGAAACCACGATGTCCCCGTCTGCGGCTTGTTGCAGATATTTCTTTGCGGTTGAGAGGTGGAAAGCCTGTACGGTGCGGAATCCCTCCCGTGCCAGCAGGTTGCAGACGAACTCGCAATACACGATGTTGTCCTCCACCACGATGATTTTTGTCTTATCCATTATTATATTTTCTCCTTTCTTCTTTTGCCAGCAGGATTATTTCCGAACCCTTATCCAGTACGGCAGTAACAGCATTATGGATAGCCTCGTTATTTGATGTACCTTCGCTATGAAGCAATTTGTATAGTTCCCTTAACGGTTGGTCGGCACGGAGTATCTCCCATGAGCTGCGCAGGTGGTGTGTCAGGGCATCCAGCTCCTGAAGGTCTTTCCGTCGCTCCGCATTCCTGACCGACTGCATTTCCTTTTCGGTTTCCGTTATCAGTTTCTCCAGCATGACGGCTTCATTGCCGTATGACAGCAGGGAGGTGAAATCCGGCTTTTCATTCCGGTTGCCTTGCATGGCGCATTTGTCTGAAACCTCCATCAGTTCCGATATGGAGAACGGTTTGAGCAGGCAACCTGAGAAACCACGTTCCATAAGTTCCTCCTTGCTGCAATTGCCCGAAGCGGTTGTCACGACTACCGGGATAGTCTTTGAATTGCCAACGTTGGAGGTGCGCAGCAGTTCCAGCAGCTCGAAGCCGTTGATTTCCGGCATATTCAGGTCGGTAAGCAACAGGCTGTATTCTTTTTTCCTTATCATTTCCATCAGTTCCGCAGCATCGGTGCAGATGTCGCAGTGTATCCCTTCCTGAGTATACATTTCTTTCAGCATCAGGAGAAGTACCTCGTCATTGTCGATGGCAATGATATCATGGAATGCACGGTCATGATGAATCCGTGCCTGATTTATCCTTTCCGGCAGTTCCTCGGCTGTCTGCATGGGTATTTCCACCGTGAAACGGCTACCCTTGCCTTTCTCACTCTCCAGCCGGATTGTGCCGCCGAGCATTGACACGATACGCTGAACGATGGACAGTCCCAGTCCGAAGCCGTCCTTTGCGGTGGCGTTTGCCAGACGCTCAAACGCAACGAACACCCGTTGCTGTTCCTCCTCGATCATTCCCGTGCCCGTATCTTCGACGATAAGTGTCAGGACGCCGTTATTGTAGTCAGTTGTCAGAGAAACGCTACCGTTCTCCGTGAACTTGATGGCGTTCGACAGCAGGTTGTTGCCGATTTGAAGGATACGTTCCTTATCGGTCAGGACGACTGCATCCGTCTGATTGGTTATGGTCAGAGCCAGCCCCTTGTCCATGGCGATGGGCGTAAACTCCGTTTCAAGAATGTGCGTGATTGCCGAAATCCGGCAAGGAGAAATGTTCGGCTGCTCCTTGCCATTGTCCAGACGGAAGAAACTCAGCAAGGTGTTGAGCATTTCACGCATACGGTCGGAAGATTGTCGGATATTTCGAACATACACTTTGATTTTGTCCGTGTTACAATCTTTCTGCATTAACCCGGCATAGCCTGTGATTGCGGTTAAAGGTGTGCGTAACTCATGGATGATGGTATGTACCGCTTTCTTGCGGGAGGCTATCAGTGCCTCGTTTTTCTCTACCGCTTGTTGTAGCTGTTTGATTAAATTTGTCGTTTCCCGTTTGTACCGCTTGATACGGTTAGTATTTCGGTGAATTATGATATATGAAATGATTAACAGAAGAAGGACGAACCCTGTCAAGCCCCCAATCTGAATGAACGACCGTTCCCGCATGAAGACTATTTCCGCTTCTCGTTTCTGTAAGTCTGCTTGTATTTTTCCATCTATTTGAAAAATCAGTCCTTGTAGTTGCCTATTCAGTTCTGCGTTTCGTGTAGCAAGGCTATCTGCGTATTCAGACAAACGATGGTTTTGCCCTTGTTGCTCAGCTATCATATTCCGGTTAAGGGAACAGAGCATCGTGGTGGTTATGGCAGGTTTTGCTTCTTCTTTTTTACCAAAGATGCCCAAGAATCCTTTCCGTTTCGGTTTCTTAGGTTGCTCTTGGGCACTCTTCTGTACAATTACAGGTATTTGACGGTTTATCTTTTTGTTGATGGCTTGTTGTTGTTCAAGCACCTGCACTATTTGGTGCATCTGTCGTTCCTTATCTTCGAGAAGATGACGTACACTGTCAATGCGCTCTGCCGGATAGGTAACTTTGAAACGGCATAGCATACTGTCCATTGCCATACGTCGGGTATGGTAATATTCCAAATCTTCATCATCCCATTCCAGCACAGTTTCTCCTAATAGAGAAAACTCAATCAGTTGAATTTGGATAGTGTTTATGTCCTTACGCAGTTTGTCAATCTGCCAGTTATCATATTCTAATTTTTCTATATCCTGCCATTCTGAATGCCAGACATAAGCAATGCAGCCGATTAACAATGAAATCAGTAAATAGCCCGAAGCAACTATTTTTTGAATATATCTCATCATAATGCTTCTAACTTTGAGTTAGCACATGATTTTTACCCAAAACTTTATTCTGAGGATTTCGGATTACTTCTTCGTGATGGAAATAATCACTGAATAAAATGTCGTTATCACGACAGTAGGCGATGATTTCATTTTCCATTTCCGTCAGTGGCGTTTTGTCGCCTTGTATATATATCCGCTCGTATAGTAGATAGGAATCGGGATAATGTCCCTGAACATATTGCATGATAACGTTTTTATAGCCTCCGCGCAGGTTCAGGTCTTCGAACCAATATTCACTGACGAAACTACGGCTGGTTTCTATAATCGCTTTCCAGTCCGTGATACCTATGAAAATCGGTGACATGAACAGTATGGTATAGATTCCGTTCTCGTGAAGTGTCCGAAGTGTTTCCAACCGCTCCTGTACCTTACTCGCCCGATCCATGTCCCGGCGGAAATTCTCATCCAGCGTATTGACGGACAATGCCACACTCAGATGCTTCATCTTTTTGAGGAAATCCAAATCACGGAGTATCAATTTGTTTTTGGTTGCGATTTGCAGATAACAATCCACATCTACCAATTGTTCCAAGATGGAGCGAGTGATACCATATTTTACTTCATACGGGTTGTAACAATCCGTCACGGTTCCCATAAAGACATTTTTTCCAGTTATTTGAGAGCCGTTTATTGTATGTCTTGCCCGTTTGATGTCGATGAAATCGCCCCACGATTCGGAATGCCCCGTGAAGCGTTTCATAAATGACGCATAGCAATATTTGCAGGCATGGGGACAGCCCACGTAAGGGTTGATGGCAAACTGACCGATTTTGGATTTGGTCAGATAGCTTTCGACCGTTTTTTCCGCTACAATTATTTTTTCCATTACATAGTTTCAGATGATGAAGCTCTTTTGATTTCCTTCTTTGATAATATCGGTAGGGTTCACGTGTCCTATCAAGAGCGGAGATGCCGGATCGTGGAGTTTGTAGTTCTCCACTGCCAACTCCGGTTTCTTGTTGGCATAACAATATCTGCAACCGTTCAAGCACGTGTTGTATGCTCCGATGTCGCGTGTAGGCATACAACTGCATCCGATGCGGGTTCCCTTGTGTGCCATATTCTTGAATCGACAACCCAACGCGTTTCCCAGATTGGCGGTAGTCATACAACCAGAAACGGATATTCCGTATCGGCTGTAATTCTCCGATGTCCCGCAGGTTTGCAGGTGCAGCCCGTATTTCCGGGCGATTGCGCCCATTCCCTCTGCCAGCTTTTCCTTATCCCTATTGGTCAGCGGAATCAGTTCGGGCATATTGTATTCGAGCCTTTTGTACATTTCCACGAAACTGAATACGCAGAAGTTCACATACGGTGCAAGGCGTGAAGCCATGTAATCGAACATTTTCAGATGGTAATCCACGGTGTATTTTCGGGTCAGCAGTACAGGGTCGTAACGCCATGCAACGCATTTGCTTCCGACTTTTGCAGAGAGTTCGACAAGCGTGTCGATACTCTGGTCTATGTCCGGTACATTCGGTTCCACCTCTTTGCCGTATGCCGTGATAGTGTAGTGACAGAATACGTTGAAACGGTCTGTAATCCGATGAAGTTCCGGCAGAATCGGTCGGTAGTTTTTAGAACAGAACACCACACAATCCACTACCGACGGGTCGAGCGTGTATCTTGTAATGTGATTCGGGAACAGTGGGTTACGTGAATAGACAAAGCCTTCCTCGAATCGGTTCAACAGCCAATCGCTGTAATAATTGACGGTATCTGTCCGCCCTCCTGTATTTATAATCATGTCTTATGCAATATTAAATTTTTCATCTCTTCCTTTTTCTTACTCATCGTCACCAAGTAAACACCGGCAAATACCAAAGCCGCCGACAACAGTTTTTGTATCGAGAGGGTGTCCTGCCCGACAGCAATGGTGATTACGGACGCAACAATGGGCTGCACATAATTGTACATGCTGACCGTAGTGGGACGGATGTGTTTCAATGCCATCGGGATAAGCATGAACGCAACAAACGTGGCTCCAAACAGCAGATACAGAAGTGCGCACAGTTGCGTCATGTCGAAAGTTTCCCGATGGAATATGGGGACGTGCTGCACGTGTGGGAGACAGAACGGAGCGAGTGCCAATGCAGAGAACAGAAACATCCATTTCATCATCGTAACGGACGAGTAGCGTCGGGACAAAGGTTTGGACAAGACCAGATAGACGGAATACATCAACTGGTTCAGCAGCATCAGTGTATCTCCCCAAAGGCTATTAGTTCCGTTAGTGGTATGTACGGAGCTGAACACGAGCAACAGCCCTCCGCTTACACCAAGAAATACGCCGAATGATTTTTTTGCCGTAATAGGTTCTTTGAGGACGGCGGCTGCCAACAGCAACACGAAAATGGGTACTGCGGTAGCGATAATGGAGGCATCGACAGGCGAGGAACTTTTCAACCCGACGACAAACAGCCATTGGTTAATACCCACACCGCACAAGGCGCAGATGAAAAGTGTCCCCAAATCTTTCGGCAGGACTTTTTCTTTCGGCATGAAGAGAGACACGAACCAAACCATCATGCAGGCGAAAATCGCCCGCATGATGGTAATTGCTTCCGGTGGTACATCTGAGGTCAGCAGGTATTTGAATACCGGCATACTGACACCGAACAGGATGTTTGCCGACAATATCAGAATATGTCCTTTCATATTCTGGGTTACCAGAGGTTCGTATGTATCCGCTCCTCGACATCGATTTCTTTCTGTTTGGGCAGGAAGGCGTTTTCGGCGGGATACCCCATAGTCAGCAGGCAGGTGAACTCGTAGTCTTCGGGAGCACCGACAATCTCCTTGATTTTTTCCACTTCGTCGGCAACGGGAATGTGGAACACGGTTCCCAATCCTTCGGCAGTGGCGGCGAGCAGCATATTTTCCAGTGCGCACCATGCCGAGGCGAAGTAGTTGAGCGAGCTTTGCTCTTTGGGTTGGAGCAGCGGGCTTTGTTTCTGGCGGAAGAAGGGTAGAATCAGCAGCCCGCTCTGCATCAGCATACGCTGTTGTTTGGGCAGGGCATCGGCAAACATGTCCATCTTGTCCTTGTCGCCCGATTCATCCACTTCATGCACCAGATTCTTGAAGGCAGCCATATTCTTGGCAAGCGGGGCGATCACTTTTGCAATGTTCTCGCGTCCGCGCACCACGATGAACTCAAACTGGCGCAAGTGGTCGTTGGTCGGCGCCTTGAATGCCGCGGCGATTACTCTTTTGAGGATTTCATCACTCACTTCACGGTCGGAGTAGTCGCGGTATGTGCGGCGTTTCTCCAATACTTCGTATAATTCCATAACAATACGTTTTTAAGTTACATTTATTGTTTCCGGTTGCAAAGTTACTTCGTTTTATTGTTCTGAATTTGTTTTATCGTTTCATATAATTGTTGTAAATTTGCAATTGCATAAATTAAAGCAATTATTTATGGAAGATACAGCCATACCATACAAACTGCCCGAAGCGGAGAACCATTCGTTTTTTTTCATTGACCAGCGAGTGGAGCCGAGCCTCGAAGCCAAACTTCACCGACACGATGCGTGGGAATTGTATTATGTCGTTCATGGACAGGGCAACCGTATGGCAGGCGATACGTTGCAGCCGTTTGCTGCGGGCGATGTGGCATTAATACCGCCGTCGATGCTTCATCGCTGGGAATACGCAGCCGACAGTGTGGACGAGGACGGTTGTGTCCGTTATCTGATGGTGGCTTTCAGCCATTCGTTAGTGGAGCGGTGCATGGACGTATTCCCCGAATTGCGGAACAGACTGGCGGACGTGATGTTTCCGACTGATGCGCTGAAGTTCGGACCGGAGAGTTCACGGATTATCCGTAAGACACTATCTGAAATAAACGAAATGGACGAACTGGGACGTTTAAGTGCGATGTTCCGTCTGCTTCCTGTCATTTTTACCTCGTCCGACCATATATTTGCAGGAAAACCGATGCGTATCGAGAAGGACGTTCGGCGTATGCAGCAGATTTGCGCATACGTGATGAAGCACTACGTTCGTTCCATAGCATTGGATGATATAGCCGCAGAAGTTGGTATGAATCGTTCTGCATTTTGCTCTTATTTCAAGCGGTGCAAAGGGATGACTTTTTCGCAGTTCGTCACGCAATACCGTTTGAACACGGCTTGCGAGCTGCTGAAGCATTCACAAAAATCCGTGTCGGAAATATGTTATCTTGTAGGTTTCAACGACCTTCCGCATTTCGTGCGGGTCTTTACAAGTACAATTGGAATGTCGCCATCTAAATACAGGAAACAATACAAGGCTATTTAGCCATGAAAAATTAGCAAAAGAATCAGTAACGACTCGCAAAGTCGTTACTGATTGGTTTATATTTTAATTCCTTTCGGTCGGTTTTCATCCTTAAACTGAAAGCCCGGCCGTCCGATGATGACACGGTCGGCAATGAAGTACCAGACGAACTTCGCTCATTCGCCGGACTGCGAATCTGCGAGAATTATTCCCTCTGTTGTTCCCACTTGGCATACATTTCTCTCGAAAGTTCCACAATCTCCCGGCTCAATTTCACAAGGTCGATGGTATGTTTCTCCAACTTGTAGAGCAACGCCATCGCCTTCTTTTCCGAAAAGTGGATGCGCAACTCTTTAACGACCTGATTG
>NZ_MSHA01000016.1:0-72988 GCF_001940965.1 Bacteroides sp. Phil13
CGTGTTCTTTTTTGGATGATTTCAAGCATGATCCGCCCTGGTGGCGCTACAATGCACCACTATTAAGTTGATACTTCTCATGTGTTTTTGATTGGATAGTTTAGTTGATAAAAATAAGTAACTTACCGGTAAAAAAGGAAATAGTTTAGTTAGTCTGTAATAGTTTAGTTCCGTGTATGTGTTTGCGTTGTATCTTTAACCCAGCGGATCGTCCTCTATGCCCCCGTCACCGCCGGAGTCACCATTATCGTTGCCGCCGGAACCGCCTGCCTGACTTGTTCCGTAGGGAATACATTTCACTCCGGTCACCATCGAGCGGGTAGCTACGGTACGGTCCGGATTCTTGGTGTAGCAAGGCAGGAAGCGCACGGTCATGGTGGCTTGCGCAGCTGATACCTTGTCGGCGCTTTCCACGCCTTTGCCGTTCGACTTCATGGTCATACGAAATGTGCCGAAGCCGTCCAGGGTTACACTTTCCGAGGATTGCAGGTGAGTAGTCAATACCCTCACCAGGTTGTCGATAACATTTTTCGTGTCGCCTTTGGAGAGGGAAGAGTATTCTGCGATCTCTTGGGCAATCTGGTCTGTTGACACGTTGCCTTTCAGCACGACGCGCGGATAGAATAGTTTTTTGCCGTCCTTATTTGCCAATATGGATTGGGCTGTTTTGTAAAGTACTGCCATAATTTAGTAAAGTTTTAAATGTGTTGATAAATAATTTGCTGTTTGTGTCTTAAGCTTAACCACATTGCAAATATAAGCCTTATTACGTGAACTGGAAAATAAAAAAGGCCGTTTTTCTTCATGAATTTCAATCTTCGTTATTCACGTTTCGTGGCTTCCTTTTGTCTGATGCATAAACTCAATAGATACCTTCCGGGCTGCCGTATTTTGCCATGACTTTCCCGCAGATCGAAGAATCCCTTCCATACGGGATGCCCGATAATGCCGAAGTTACTCTTCAGGACAATGACATATTGCTCTTGCGGAGGAATATGAAACTGGCGGAGATTGAAAATAAGACCGTCCGGATTGCGATCCAGACCATCAGCCGGCGGCTGCAAGCGAGCCACGTCTTCATCGGTCCATTCCCTCCGGTGAGGCTTGTCGTTACCGGATGTAGTTTGTATGTAAACGCCGGGAGCTCCCCCGGAAGAAATTAATTCCTCCTCCTCTTCCTCCGCGGACATTTCGTCCGCGTTCTGAGTTCCCCCGCCGGGGGAACTATTGAGGAGGGGTTTTTCTATTCTATGCTGTGCTATTCTATTCTGTGCTATGCTATGTGTACCGGATGTTACATTTTCGGGCTTAATTGTTACACTTTCGCCCTTGGGTGTTGCATTCTCAACTTCAGACTCTGTGCTCTGTTCCGTGAATGAGTCGGGAGCGTCGTCAATAAGATTATACCGCTCTTCTATTGCGGAAGATTTCCGGCGTTTGGTGCTGAAGAGGTATTGTTTTTGTATCTCGCTGCTGGTGAGTATGCCGAACTCGCTGAAGAGTCCGGCATGGAAAATACCGTATTCGGCAGCAAGGGCAAGGATGCGTTTTACGTCACCGGCTGTTTGGTTGTAGAGGCTTGTGGAAATGTCTTCGTAGAAGAGTTCGTCTGCACGGACGTAGTAACCCTCTCCGCCGTAGATGCAGGAGAGGGCGCCAAATAATGTGGCAAGTGAGCCTTCGCCTTCGCGCTTCATAATGCGGCGTACCAGGCGGTTTTGCATGAAGTCTATATCGATGGGGAAATAATCGAGTCCCCGTTTTTTTATTCTACACATGTGTTTGGGTGTTTAGTTTTTAGTGAAAAATGAATTAATCTATGGCTATTTCTCTAAGACTCCTCCGTTTTCGGGCTATACTTTCTCTTACCACTTGGCGGGCGTGGAGAATGAGGGTCATACGGAGATTGTAGTCATTGGTTTCGGTTATCACGGGGTAGCTGCGTGTATCATTTATTATCTGTGTATGATGGTAGCGCTTCCTGCAGGTTGCCTTGCGGCATTCTTTGCAGTAATTATCCGGATTCTGTGTACGTTTGTTGATGTAGAAGGCTTCGATTGGGAGTTTCTTCAGGCAGCATCCGCAGGTGCGGAGAGATTTTTTGTTTTTCTGTTCCATAAATGAGTATGATTTAAATGATTTGACTTAGTTTCTTGGATCTATATATCTGTCGTGCCGGATCTATATATCTGATGTGTTGCATCTCTATGTCCTGTGTGTCGAATCTATATATCCTGTAGATTGGATCTATATGCCTGATATGGAGACTCTCTACTTTTTGGTTTAAAAGATTGGCTTTTCATAATTTGATTGCATTTATTTGTATTTTAAAAACAAAACGATTGTTTTCTCTCTTGCAAATATATTAGATTTTAATATAGCAAACAAATAGTTTTAGATATTAATTTTATAAAAATACGTAAGTGCATGTCAATGAGGTATCAATGTAGTCTGATTTATTTACATTGATAAATTTGGAAGGGGAAAAAGGAATGTTTTGTGTGGTGCAGGGAAGATTATACCTCGCTTGGGCGCAATCCGAATGATCTGCAACTCATCTTCTCGACTTTTACTTCCCACACTTTTACGTTGCGCACGGCAGGTTCACTGTATTTGAATTCATCGCTCGTATATTGTTGCATGATGATGTCGAGTATACGTCGCTTTTCGTCCATGTCTTCGATGAAACGGACGTTTCCGTGGCACATTACGCTACGCGACTTCATGCTGTAGCTACATGCCACCTGTCGGTGCATATATACCAGTTCGTGTCCTTCGCAGAAGGTGATGCAAATGCGCGGGTGGCGTTCTGCCATTGCCACTTTGCCGCCTTCGGGACCGGAATGCAGATAGATGATGCCATCCCGGTAAGCAAAGTTCATGGGGACTACGTAGGGATTACCTTCCGGATCGGTGATACCTACCGTACAGTAAGGACATTTGCGGATGATTGCTTCAATCTCCGCTGCGTCGGTGATTGCGATTGTCTTCATAGGGCTGAATAGGAGTTTTATTCGGTGCAAAGGTAATCATTTTATTCACAAACGCCAGCCGGCGGTTGAAGAAGCGTGCGAAAAGCCCGACAATCAATGCGGCGATGATTGTGCCTTCGCGTACTCCCTCTATGGTTCCGGCTAATAGCAGGGAAGCTGCACAGGCCAGAAGTGCCAGTGTGGTGTCGAAGCCGATTTTGGTAATTCCGAATTCTTTTCCGGTACGCAGGGTGATGGCTTTTACAAAGGCTTCACCGGACAGCATCACTACATTGGCTATCACTTCCATACTCACTCCCAGTCCGAGTATGGCGCAGCCGGTCACCAGTGATAGAATCTGTGAAGCGTATCCCGCAGGGGTGAAACCAGACAGCAGTGCCATCGAACAGTCTATGAAGAAACTGAAAAGTATCGCTATGGGGATTTGCAGAAATTGTTCTTTCCTGAAATCCTTTTTCAGCAGTGCTATTTGTCCGGCTATCAGCACGGCATTCAGCAACAGTGTGAATTGCCCCAGTGTAATGGGGAATTTCAGACTGAGCGTATAGGGAAGGCTCGATATAGGTGAGGAACCCAGATTTGCTTTAATAATCAAACTAATACCGAATGCATTTACAAATAAACCCGCGATGAAAAACAGATAACGGGCTGTTAATTCTCTTTTTGCCATTTTTAATAAATTCCTTCAACAAGTAAAAATTCTCTTTTTAAACTGCTGCAAAGTTACGGCAACTATCTACCGTTTCACGGTTCAAAAATCGAAGCAGGTTGTTCAAAATGTGGGATTTTCTTGTGCCAGAGCTTTTCAGATACTATCTTTGTACTTCAAAAACGGAACTTTATGAGTGAAGAATACCTGTTCCATACCCGTCGCCGGACGGATCTTCTTTCCTATCCCTGCAGGGCGGAGAAAGGAGAATTTCTGTTTTGTCTGCAGGGAGAGGTGCAGATTTACATTAACCAGCAGAAGTATGCGCTGTCTGCCGGAAGTGTGATACTGGTATTTCCCGGGCAGATTACGCTTTATAAAGATGCTACAGAGGATTTGGAACTGACGGTCTTTGCCTTTTCCAGTCAGTTCAGGCATGAGATTTTCTATTCGTTGCCTTCGGATAAAGTGTCTTTTATGCGCGAGCATAATTACAGTTCATTCCAGGGTGAGGAGTGGGACGGAGTGCGAAACCACTATCTGGAACTGTTGCGCCGGAAGTCTGCGGACGATGGGAATGTGTACCAGCGCGAACTGATTGTTTATTGTTGCCGGATGCTGTTTTATGAGATTTGTAATCAGTCCGAAAGACTTTACCGGGAGACGAAACCGAATCATCTGCGCTGGCGGTTGAAGGATCGGTTTATTGCGTTGGTGATAGAATCTTTCAGGGAACAGCGGTCGGTAGATTATTATGCGGATAAACTTTGCGTCACGGGCCGGCATCTAAGTAAGACGATACAACAGACAGTGGGGTGCACAGCGAAGGAATGGATAGACGATTACGTGATACTTGAGCTGAAAGTGACGCTTCACTCTACGGCGCTTTCCATACAGGAGATAGCGAATCAGTTTAATTTTCCGGATCAATCATATTTAGGAAGATACTTCAAGCACCATACGGGGATGTCGCCAACGGCTTACAGGGAGAAAAGGGAAGAACCTTCACCTGCAAATGAGAAATAAAAAAAGAAGGTGTGCTTCACGATAACGAAGCACACCTTTCTGCTATTTATATAAACCTGATAACATTACCAGCCCTCATTCTGCTCTATCACCGCACCTGTATTCGTATCGATTACTGTCTGTGGTATCGGGAACAGGTTCCATTTCGTCACCTTGGCCTTGTCCGACTTGAAGTACCCGCCCCAGAAAGGCTGGTCTGCTATGTACATGGCATGACTGTTGAGGCTCTCGATGCCGTCATTGCCCATGCGGAGCAGAGTTACCCATCTTCTTTCTTCACCGAATAACTCACGTACCCGTTCATCGAGGATGTATTGCAGTGTCATATCGTCTGCCGTAGCCAGTTTTGTACATTGTGCACGGTTTCTCAGCTTGTTGATGTCGGTGGCAGCAGCACCTTTGTCGCCTGCACGCAGGTTGGCTTCGGCACGGAGCAACAAGGTTTCTGCCGAACGGTGTGCATACTGGTCGCAATACATATTAGAGCGGTTACCGCCATCGGCCAGGTCGTCATATCCCCAGTCGTCTATCGGAGCAAGTTTAGTCCAGACGGGGAAGAACTCTGTTATCTTCTGAGTATTATAATCCAGCATTTCGTAAGGAACCGGTTTGCCATACATGCTATGCTTCGTATCCATGCACACAAACTGGCGGCGGATGTTGCAGGGTGCATTGCGTATATCATCTTCGTAATCGCCTTCCCAAACATCACTGATCACATAAGTGGTAGGAGCCATATTAGCCACACCGCGTCCGCCTACGTAGGCCGATACGTTTCCGCCCGGATATATGCTTTCGTCGATATTGCCTGCCCATGGCCCGGCTGCTGCTCCGGCTTCGGCATATTCAGCTTTCCATACCACATCGCGGAGAACGGGAGACATTTCACGCGGATAACCTACGAAGTTGTTTCCGCCATATTCATGATAAACTGTGTAATCGTTCTGCAAGGTCCACAATGCTTCCGTATTTCCTTCAGCGTAGTCATAGTTGCCTTCCTGGAAGAGGTCGAAAAACACATTGCCGTCTTCATAGTAAGCAGCTACACCATTCTTTGTTGTTCCCCCTCCCGGGATGCTGCGTGTACCGAAGCGCTCCGTCATCAACGGATGCAATGCCATCACCTTGTCGGCATATTCGATGGATTTCCGTAGGCATTCGGCGTCATTGCTCTTGATGGTGGCCAGTGCCAGATAGGCTTCGGCCAGAAAATGGTAAGCGACTCCCTTTGACACGCGCCCGGCTTCGGATGGATAATCGGGCAGTGCCGCAGCGGCAGCTTCCAGATCGGTAATAGCGAAGTTATACGTCTCTTCGCGGCTGGAACGTACAAAGTCCAGTTTCAATGTCTGATAGAATTGATCTACCAGAGGCACTCCGCCAAACAATTCACCCATTGTCAGGTATCCATAACCACGGAAAAACATGATTTCACCGTAGGCCTCATTGCGCTGTGCCTCGCTTTCCCAAGGCAGACCTTCCTTATTATAACCTTCCAGTGACTGGTTGGCATAGTTCACCATCTGGAACATGGCATCATAAATCTTGTTGGAATTGCTGTTGGTGCTCGACCAGTTGGCAAAGTTACAGTAACCATTGCCCGTACTGCGGAAGTAAGGAGTATCCAGCACATCGGTGCCCAGTCCTTTCAGAAAATAATCTTGTTGATACCAGTAGCGAATGTGGATGTACAAGTTAGTGATACAAGCTTTCACCTGGTCAATCGTTTCGTACGAGTTGTCGGTGGTGTAGATTGTTTTGGGCTTTTCCGTCAGGAAGCCTTCATCGTCACAAGACGTCGTTATGCCGAGCATGGAAGCCGCGGCAGCTATGAATATATATTTTTTTGTTTTCATCTTTAGTGTTTTTAATAGAGTTAGAACGTTAAATTCAGACCAAACGAAACGGTACGCGACAACGGGTATCCGTAAGTGTAACCGCTACCCAGTGTTTGTTGAACTTCAGGATCGCCACCTTCCCATCCGGAGATGGTGAAAAGGTTCTTGCAAGCCATGTAAACCTTCAGATTCCCGATACCTGCTTTCTGTACCCAAGGCTGGCGGAAAGTATAGGACAGACTGAGGTCTTGCAGACGCACGAAGCCATATCCTTGTAGCGGAGTGTAGCGTCCGTCGGTGTAGTTGATACGCGGATATTTGTTACTCTTGTTTTCGGGAGTCCACCAGCCGTGGTTGAAGTTATTGTCGCCCTGTACGTCGGAAGAAGTACGGAAAGCGTAGTAGTTTACAGCCTGTCCGTAGCCGTTTCCACCGAAGATGCCGGTGAACAACATATAAAGTTCGAAGTCCTTGTAGCGGAATGTATTGCCGAAGCTCATGCGGAAGTTTTCTTTCTTGTATCCCAGGATGGTACGGTCGTCGGCTGTAATTTTACCGTCTTCGCTACCGTCCAGGTTGGCAAACTTCACGTCACCCGGTTCTGCACCGTTGGCTGCGATGTATTCGGTATCATCTTCTTGTACGATGCCGATATTTTTGTAGCCATAGATGGCACCCAGCGATTTGCCCAAGAAGAGAGAGTTCGTAATATCATCCTGTCCGTCACCGTAGAGTTCCTTCAGCTTGTTGCGGTTCATATAGAAAGTCAGTGTGGAACCCCAGTTGAAGTCCTTTGTCTGGATGTTGGTGGTATTCAAGTTGACTTCGATACCCCAGTTGTCTACGCGTCCCATGGTAGCTTTCATACTGGTCAGACCGTTGATCATTACCGGGATGTTACGGTTAAATATCTGATTGGTAGTCTTGGAGAAGTATCCATCGAATTCCAGGTGGATACGGTTGTCGAGTACACCCAGGTCGAAGCCATAGTTGAATGATTCGGTTTCTTCCCATCCCAGGTCGGTGTTACCCATAGAGGTGATGCGTTGTCCCCAGCTCACTAATGAAGTGTTACCGAATGAATAGCTGTAACCGCCCGATTGCCCCAGGGTAATTTTTGAAAGGGTTTCGTAAGGAGAAAGGCTTTGATTGCCGTTCTTACCCCAGGATGCTTTCAGTTTCAGGTAGCTGATGGCTTTGATGTTCTTCATGAATTCCTCGTTGGAGGCAGTCCATGCCACACCTACTGCGGGGAATGTACCCCATTTGTTGTTGGCACCGAATACGCTGGAACCATCACGTCGTACGGATACGCTCAGGTGGTACGTGTCGTTGTAGTTATAGTTGGCACGGCCCAGATAACCCACGTTGGTGTGGCGTGTATAGCTCAGACCGTTGATCTTCTGTGTGGTTGCCAGGTTCAGTCCGTCGTAACTGAGGTTGGTGTTACCCAGTGCGGCAAAGTCAGAACCGTCGAAGCGGCGGTAGCTGTATTCGTAAGAGTCACGCGTATATACGTAAGTCAGGTCTACATAGTGCTTGCCGAACTGGCGTTGCCAGTTGATAATATTATCTAATACCCATGATGTATTCTTTGTACGTGCACTGTAGCCATTGGCTGAAGCCAGATAGTCGGATACCGCAGATTCGGAATAGCGGTCATCGCCCGTACCTTCTTTCACATAATATCCTTCGTGCGTGAAGTAGTCTCGTTCGATGTTTTCGATGGAGTAACTACCATTGAGGCGATAGGTTAATCCTTCTATCCAGGGGCATTTCACCAGTGCGTGTCCCTTCATAGAAACGGTGGAGTAGGTGTCGTGGTCATCAATGGTACCGCTTTCCACATTCCACAACGGGTTGATGCGATAGATACCTTCGTTCACCGGGAATTTTTCCACTCCACCACCGTCGGCACGTTCGGTACGGCCGTAAGGGCTCAGGCGGATGGCCTGATACAAATCGTATACGCTGGGACCGGAATAGTCGTTGTAGGCATAGTTCACTTGTCCGCCCACTTGCAACCAGTTGGTGATGTCCGTTTGGATACGTGCGGTCAATACGGTGCGGTCATAATCGTCACCTTTTACCACGCCTTCCTGGTCGGTATAAGTACCTGAGAGGTAGTAATTCATCTTTTCCGTGGCTCCCGAAACGGATGCTGAATAGTTTTGCATGATTCCGGTACGCGTGGAGTAGTCAAACCAGTCGATGGTATTTCCATTTTTATAGTTCTCGTATTCGTACTCGCGCATCCATGTAGGATCGGCATCCTCTGCCAGACCACTCAACAGGTTTACTTTCTTTACATAGTCTTCGGGACTTAACAAGTCCGGTTTTGCTGCTGCTGTAGAGAAAGCCCAGGAAGTGTTGACGTTGATGACGGGCTTACCCAACTTACCTTTCTTGGTAGTGATCATAATTACACCATTGGCAGCTTGCGAACCGTAGGCGGCGAGTGAAGTAGCATCTTTCAGGATACTCATGCTTTCGATAGTCGTCGGATCGATGTCGCGGAAGCTTCCCATATAGATCACACCGTCCATTACGATCAGCGGAGTAGAACCACCATTTACCGATTTCTGGCCACGAACCTGCAATGAAGGTGCCTGTCCGGCTCCTTGTTGCTGTGATACCGTGATACCGGTAGCCGTACCACGCAGAATGTCCATTGCGTTGGAAGTGGGCATCAGTGCCAACGGAGTTTCCGAGGCTTTTACGGTAGAAACCGAACCTGTAAAGTTCTTGCGTTTGGTAGTACCATAACCTACCACTACTACTTCATCCAGCATTTCGGCGTCTTCTTTCATCTGTATGTCCATTACCTTTCCGGCAACAACAGGTAATTCCTGTGTCTGATAACCGATGTACGAAATCACTAATGTTGCATTGGGAGTGACACTTAGAGTGAATTTACCATCCAAATCAGTGATTGTGCCGTTCGATGTGCCTTTTTCCAATACGCTGGCACCGATAATGGCTTCTCCTGTTGCATCCTTGATAATACCTGTGACGGTTTGTTTCTGTTGCTGAACTGCATGTACGGAAGTTACACTGTCTTCAGCCATTACTGCGAGGGGCTGAGCTGCGATGAAACCAGTGCAAAGCAGTAAGGCTGTGAGGGCCTTCCGGTTTCTTTTGAACGAGTTTTCTTTCATCGTTTTTCTTTTTTTATTAGACTAAATAAGGTGATTGAATTAGTAATCCGGATAAATCGGCTCCCTCAATGAGAGGCCGGTTACCTAAAAAACTTGGAGAATTTCTTCTTTTCATTAATATTAGATTTTTTAGTTTTTATACTTTTGTCATTGCAAAATTAGATGCTAAATGGAAAGCCATAGATAGAAAAATAGGCAAGTAGAATACAAAAATCGTTCAAGACGAATTATTGGTTGGTTTATGTTGAATTTTTAGTGCATCTTTGGGACTACTTCGTAAGGAACTATATACAGGTTCCAGGCTATTACTTTTAAAATAAAACAGATTCAAATGAAGAACACTCTGCTATTTCTGGGGCTGATTATTCTTTTGGTTGCAAAATCAGAAGCACAACCCTATACGATTAAAAGACTGGGGGTAGAAGACGGGCTGTCCAGTAATTACGTGGTGGGGATTACCCAGGATAAACAAGGATGCATGTGGTTTGCCACCGAGGGCGGGCTGAATAAATTCGATGGCAGGCAGTTTACGGTTTATAAAAAATATACCTCGAAGCTGAGTGCCAATGAACTGAACTGTGTGTGTGCCGATCCGCGCGACAATAAAGTGTGGATAGGTACCCAACGTGAAGGCCTGTGTGTGTTCGATTGTGATGCGGATACGTTCACTGTATACAGGGCGGGAGATGGCACTATTGCAACCAATGATATTACCAATATCATCCCTTCCTTCGACAAAAAAGGGTTGTGGATTACCACCTATCATGTAGGTATCCATTATTATGATATCGAAACCGGGAAATTCACTCATTACTATGAACACAATGTGAAAGGACTGGGTGGATTGAAAAACTATATAGCCTGTGATGATGGTCGGGGAAATCTGTATGTCGGGCATGATGGCAAGGGGATGAGTGTCATTTCATTAAAGGATCATACAATAAAAAGGTATCAGCACATTTCCGATGATCCGGATAGCCTTCCGGGAGGACTTGTCGTTGCCTTGTGTGTAGATGAACAAAGAAATATATGGGTAGGTACGAATAAAGGACTCTCCATCTTTAATCCTGCAACCGAAAAGTTCACCACTTTCAGGCATATTCCGGGCGATGAGAACTCGTTGCTTTCCAATCAGGTGCTGGATATAAAACAGATGAGGGATGGACGGTTGTGGATCTGCACCAATATGGGTGGTGTCAGTATACTCGATATGCAACAGAATGCATTTACTTCACCAACCCATATACATTTTCAGAATATACCTGCTACCAATGATGTGCACGGCCTGTCGGGACCTAATGCCAGATGTGCTTTTCAAGATAGCTTCGGGAATATCTGGCTGGGGAATTACCGGGGAGGAGTCGATTTTATAAGTTATGCACAGCCCATTTTTAATATGTTGCCCTACACAGTGGAAAGAGACGGTAAACAGAGTAGTAAACAAGTTTGGGGATTATTTGCAAAAGATGATAAAGTGTTGGTTGGGGGCGAAGGTGAGTTTGCTGTTTTTCAGAAGAATAAGCTGATAGATACTTTCTTATTGCGTTCTTATCAGACTCAATCCAATACTCATATTAATGTTGTGTACAAAGATTCTCAGGACCGGTTGTGGATGGGGACTTATCTGAACGGTATTCTTCTGTATGATCTGCAAAACAAGAAAATGATCCGTATCGGTAAAACGTCTCACGAGGAAACCCTGAATGTTCATTGTTTCTATGAAGATAAAAACGGGAGTATCTGGGTTGGGACGGAAAGCGGACTTTATATCTATGAAAACGGAAAGCTGGAAGTGGCAGGTTTCATTCAAAGTCAGCTGCCGGATACAAAGATACATGGTATCTTGAGGGATAAAGAAGATAAACTGTGGATAGGAACATTCGGCAAAGGTGTTTCGGTATTCGATCCGAACAATAAGCTTATATATAATTTCGTAGTTGAAAATGGTTTCTGTTCGAATGCCGTCAACCATATGATGCAGGATTCCCGACAAAGGATATTAGTTGCTACGCGTGAGGGAGTGGCACTTTTCCATGATACGGCCAATCCGGAGAAGTACGAAGTCTTTAAAGAACGGAATGGCTTGGAAAACAGTCAGGTGCGTGCTATTACTGAGGATAAGCTTCATCAAATATGGATCAGTACGAATGGTGGAGTCTCCCGGCTGGATGAGGCGAAGAAGGTGTTTTATAATTATAGCCATCACGACGGAGTACCTATGGGTGATTTTATGAATGGATCTACCTGCATGACTTCTGATGGCACCATGTATTTTGGTTCACAGAATGGTGCGTGTTATTTTAATCCCAAGGATATTCCTACTAACCGTGAGGTATCTTCTATTGTCATTACCCGTTTTTGTACGTATCACCGTATGAAAGAGAGTCATGACGAGGAATTGCCGATGCCTATTGCCGATGGGGAGATAAATTTACCGTATAATCAGAATACATTCAAGATATCTTTCAATGTGCTGGACTATACCCAAAGCCCGCAAGTAGAATTTACTTATATGCTGGAGGGGTTAGAAAAAGCCTGGTATAACACGCAAGGAGAGAATCAGGTAACTTTTCGTAATATTTCTCCCGGTACGTATGTCTTTAAAGTAAAGACACGTATCCGCAACCAGGAATGGGATGAGAAAGAGGCTTCGCTGGTGATTCATATACAGCCACCGTTCTGGCTCACATGGTATGCCAAACTGGTTTACGTATTGCTCTTTGTCCTGGCTCTCTATGGATTACTTCATTTCTATAAGCATAAGATAGACTTGGAAAGTTCATTGGATTTGGAACGCAGAAAAAGTCAGAATGACTTGGAGCTGAACAATGAAAGGCTGCGTTTCTATACCAATATCACGCACGAGTTGCGTACACCGCTGACACTGATTTTGGGGCCATTGGAAGATCTGCTGAGTGACGGTACCCTGTCTCCCAAGCATGCCAATAAGATCAGTATCATTCACGATAGTGCTACCCGCCTGCTGAATCTAATCAATCGTATTCTGGAGTTCCGTAAAACAGAGACTCAAAATCGGAAACTGGCAGTGGCAAAGGGAAATTTGGCGCAACTGGTACAGGAAATCGGGCTGCGTTATAAAGAGCTGAATCCCAACAATAAGGTGGCTTACCATATTCATATTGAAACCGAAGATGCCGAGCTGTTCTATGATGCGGATATGGTCACTATCATATTGGATAATCTATTGAGTAATGCCGTCAAATATACTTCGGAAGGAGAGATAACACTGACCTTACGTTCGGTAGAGGAAATGCAGATAAAATATACGGAAATCAGTGTGAAAGATACCGGGCATGGTATCGATCCGGAAGCATTACCGCATATCTTCGACCGTTATTATCAGGCTAAAAGTAAGTTTCAGGCATCAGGTTCAGGTATTGGTCTGGCACTGGTGAAAGGACTTACCGATTTGCACGAAGGTATGCTGAAGGTGGAAAGTACACCAGAAGTGGGAACCACATTTATCTTGCGTTTGTTGACGGAGAATACTTATCCTAATGCAATTCATGTAGAAACTAAAACAAAGAAATTATCTATTTTAACAGAGGATGTGGCTGGGGGAGATCTGTCTTTAGATGGGTGTCCTATTGTATTGGTAGTGGAGGATAATCCTGATATTCGTGAGTATATAAGGAGCTCGTTTGCTGAAATTTATGAGGTGATTACAGCCAAGGACGGACAAGAAGGATGGGAATTGGCACAAACAAGGATTCCGAATGTTATAGTTTCGGACATTATGATGCCGATTATGGATGGAGTCGAACTTTGTAAGAGAGTAAAAGAGGATATGCGTACCAGTCATATTCCGGTTATCCTACTGACGGCCAAGGACTCTTTGCATGACAAGGAGGAAGGTTATGCATCGGGTGCAGATTCTTATTTGACGAAGCCGTTCAGTGCCAAACTTTTGCACAACTGTATCAATAATTTATTGGAAATACGTAAAAAGATTGCTTCACAACTGTTATTGGGTGATGTGAAACCTGTGCGGGAGCAAGCAGAGAATTCACTGAACAGGCTGGACAATGAGTTCATGCAAAGAATAACACAGATCATCGAGGAGAATATAGAGATGGAGAAGATGGACGTGGCTTTCATTGCAGATAAGATGTGTATGAGCCACTCTACGCTTTATCGAAAAATTAAAGGTTTGGCGGATATGTCGGCCAATGAATTTATCCGTAAAGTAAAGATGCGAAAAAGCGTAGAAATGTTAGTATCCGGTGAATATACGATTTCTGAAATTTCCTATATGACAGGATTCAGTAGTGTAGCTTATTTCCGGCAATGTTTTAAGAATGAGTACGGGGTGTCACCTTCCGGTTATATGAAACAAAAATAATGAGGATGTCACAGTGGTGGCAAGATGTGGTCTTATGATATTGTAAGATTAGTAGTGTAATATTAATGAGGAGACATGCGTTTAATTATTATTCAATTGATTTGTTATATTTTAAGTTAAAAATATTGTGTATAACATGTTGGCTAAATATTTTTGCGCGAAAATATATAAAATAAGACTAAATAGCATATTTCGTATATTGTATTTATGAAAAAGGCAATTGTCATATATCATTTAATACTTTTTTGGGTAATTACCTTGTCAGCGCAGGATTCGAGTGTGCATTGCAACACTTTTTATACACAGACATTTCAACAGGGGCTCTCTACTATTGATACCCACTTTGATGCTCATAGTGTTGTTCCTGTTGTGGAGGAAGAAATAGAGAAAGATAAGGAGCGCGCCATTCTATTGAAAACCAATCTGCTTTATGATGCTGTGGCTGTACCTAATGTTGGTTTAGAGGTATCTCTGAACGCTATATGGTCATTAGGGATTAATTGGGTGTATGCATGGTGGAGCAACGATACGAAACATCGTTTCATTAGAACGTATGGTGGCGACGTGGAGTTACGTAGATGGATTTTACCAAATCGGAAAAACCGTACCTTAATGTGTGGGCATCACATAGGAATTTATGGGCAATTGCTGACATATGATATTGAATGGGGGGGAGTTGGTTATTTAGGTGACCGTTGGAGCTGGGCAGTTGGTCTGTCTTACGGGTATTCTTTACCAATAGGAACACAGTTCAACATTGACTTTACATTGGGTGTGGGATACATGAAAGGAGATTACATGAAATATCACCCCAAAGATGGTTGTTATGTGTGGGATTCCACACATAACCGGAAATGGTTTGGCCCTACAAAAGCTGAAGTATCTTTAGTGTGGTATATGGGGGGGCGCTATACAAGGAAAGGAGGAGAGAGATGATACACGTTGTGGGAAAACTGGGGATAGTACTTCTTCTTTCGTTGTTGGTTCAATCATGTGAACATAAGGAACTTTGTTATGATCATGCACATGTGGTGGACCTTGATATTGTATTCGACTGGTCAGAGGCTCCTTACGCTAAACCTCGAACGATGGTGATACAATTTTTTCGAATGGATGGAAGTTATTATGCTACACGTGAATTAGCTTCGCCTGCTGGTGGAAAAATTCGTATTGAAGCAGACAAATATAAAGTATTGTTTCATAATGGTGAAATGGAATTCGTAGGTGAGATAGGTGATACTTACGCTACTTACGAACTCACGACAAAACCGCAATCTATTCTTGCTCCGATGGGACGGAGCGAATTAAATGCGTTACCTCCCGAAGCGACGGCAAACCAGCCGGTACGTAACATTCCAGAGATAGTATGGGGAGGTAAACTTGAATATGTGGACATACAGGAGGGAAAGGATGATCAGTCTGTAACATTAGTTCCTAGGGAGATAACCACGGAGTATACGATAGAGGTGCTTAATGTGGAAAATATGAGTCCCGAATTAGATGTCAGTGGTGCTTTGTCCAGTATGGCTGAATGTTGGCGGATAGAGGCAAATAAGCCATCAGGTATGTTGGTAACGATGCCGTTTGAGCTACAGCGTTGTTATGATGAAAAAAAACTTATCGCTCGGTTTGCGTCGTTTGGGCATTGTCCTGACAGCGAAGATAAACACACATTTTTTATATACACATCTAATCAGACATACTATGATTTTGATGTGACCAATCAGATACATGATAAGTCTTCAGGATTGAAGCATATTCACATTGTGATTGATGGTTTGAAACTTCCATCTGCTGAAGGGGGAATGTCACCGTCAATTGATGGATGGAACGATGTAGAGGATAATGATATTGAAATGAATTAATAAGAAGTTATAACAAGTTACTATTATGAAAAAGGATGTAAAGCTTTTAGGGATGGCGGCAATGTTCTTTATGACATTTGCCTCCTGTACAAATGATGAATTGAGAGAATGTTATCAAGGAGAAGAAATTTCATTTACTACTCGAGTCACACGTGCGGTAGAAATGAAAAAAGAGAACCTAACAGAGTTTAAAGTATATGGTCTCGGACAAGGGAGTAATAGTTTTTTTATAAACGGACAAACGGCAAAGAAAGGTGATAATAACATCTTTAATTTGGAACAAAGTGCTTTTTGGCCTACAGGAGAGCCGACAGTTAAATATTGGGCTTATGCTCCTACGGATATTACAGCCGATGTTAGTATGTCAGCCGGTTCTCAAATATTTAATAATTTTATACCGGGTGATAACATAGAGACGCAGAAAGATCTTGTTGTTGCTTATACCACTGTTAAAATGGAGGACGCAGCTAAAGCTGTCCCTTTACAATTTCATCATGCTCTGTCACAAGTTGAAATAAAAGCCCACTGTCCTAGTATAGATAAACAAGTCTATATTAAAGGTGCGTGGATAGTTAATGTAAACACAATAGGGAAATTACAATTTTCTACTGCTGCGGCTGCAATGAATTACATAGAATGGACTTCTGGTACGCCTGGGAAGTATGGTATTTCTCTAGATGCGACCCAACTTGGCAGTAAAAAAGAGTCAGCTACGCCTTTGTTAGCAGGCAAAACAAATATGCTGTTGGTGCCACAAACGGTGAAAGGGTATGATTTTGAAGCAGGATCCGGTGCATATATCTTATTGCTTTGTCGTGTGGAAACACACCATGATGGGCAAATTGAAAATGACCCGGAAGGAGGGAGCAGTCAAAGTGGTCCGATTTATAATGATGTTCCTAAAAATAAGCATATTCATCAACTTTTCCCCATTACAAAGGAGTATAATTCAAATGCCTATGGATATACTTGTGTAGCAGTTGATTTTGATTGGAAGTCTGGCAAGAAATATGTATACAATCTTGATTTCTGTGGTCATACAAGTGGTGCAGGTGTTTATCCTCCTGAGAACTTACCGGAGGGATTACCGGAAGGTGATGACATAATTGAAAAACCTGGCGATAAGGATCCTGGAGACCCGGTACTTGACAATCCGATTCGCTTTACGGTGGATGTAGATTCGTGGAGTTCGGGCCATGATGATGGATTAGAAGAGGAGGAAGTAGAAGTAAAGTAACCCAACTAGTCAATTGTTATAGAAAATACCAACCGTGGTTATGCGACATTTTTGTATGTTTCATCTTGTATTTGACATTGCAACTCGTATGTTGATATTCTGCGTTGTGGCTTGTGTGGTTTCATCATGTACTGATGACACCTTTGACAAGTACCAACAAGGGAAGCTATTATCATTTACGGTAAATGTACCGGAAAACTGGACTAATGGTTCGGTACGTGCGGCGGCAGATATAAGCATTAATAAGTTGTCAGAATCCGATGGTTTGCAACCACTTTATCTTGTTACTGAAATCTCGGAAGTTGCTGTAGATAAAGTGGTTTCTGATGTAGTTACTCGTGGCATGCCTGTAGAGTCTATTTCTGATTTTTATAAAAGTTTTGGTCTTTCAGCTATTTGCTATACGGGTGAATGGCCTGCGGAGACCGAAGAAAATCAATGGACTACAAACTTTGCCCATAACTTGAAAGTAAGTAATATAGGCGGTAATTGGGCATCCGAGAAAAAGCTTGATTGGACAGGTTCGGGTAATATTAAGTTTTTTGCTTATTCACCACATGCTGATACGGAAGAATTCAAAGGAA
This sequence comes from Bacteroides sp. Phil13, assembly GCF_001940965.1. NCBI lineage: Bacteria > Pseudomonadati > Bacteroidota > Bacteroidia > Bacteroidales > Bacteroidaceae > Bacteroides > Bacteroides sp. Phil13. Next base: position 17,714 of record NZ_MSHA01000016.1, read on the forward strand.
GTATCATTCATTCAGGACCTTCTGAAAAAGGAGCTCCTGTGCTTACCTACACCGTACCTGAGGATATAACTCGCCAACCTGACCTTATGACTGCGACAACGAACTGTAAAGGTAACCAAGGAGGGGATGTAGCACTTACATTTAGCCATGCACTGACTGCTATTACCATAAAGACTGGTAAAGATATGCTTGCCGGAGAAATTACTGAGGTATCTCTTTCCGGTGTTTATGGTAAAGGAGGGTATTCCTTTGAGACTGGAGTATGGACTATAGTAAAAGATGAAAAAACAACTGGTTTTTCCATAACAAAAAAAGTAGAATTACCAGGTGAGGAAAAGCGCAATGATATTTATACCCCGTCAGGAACTTCGGTTGTGGATGGAGAACTCACCTTTATGATGATTCCCCAAACTCTCCCCAAAGAGGCTAAGCTAATTATTCATTTCACTGATTCTTTGACCATGAAATCACGTACCCTGACTGCCTCTCTTGGAGGCAAAACATGGCCAAAGGGAAAGAAAGTCATTTACTCCATTTCTTCTACAGGAATAGTAATGACACCAGTTGTCGATTTAAAAATTAATCGGGATGGAGTTTGGGTGAATGGACAAGAGCCGGAAACTGCACAACAAAACGCATACCTTCCAGTTAGCGGCTATCTGCATGATGTGGAGATAGCTGCTTCGATGCAGGTGACGCAAGAGGGTGCGGATACGGAAACACTCGAGCTTCCTTACAAAATCCAATACAAGATAGAGGGGGGAGGCTGGATGGATAAAGCGGACTCCTGGATACCCGAAAATGCTTCAAAAGCAACTTCTGTTTCGCCGGGTAGTTTTATAAAAGGAGCGATTCGTTTACCGGCGCAAAAAGTTTTCGATGATTTGCGGGCAAAGCTCAATACGAATGAAACGAATGGTTCCAAAACGGATTATTATGACTTGGTTGCGAATAATCCTCTGGAACAAGAAAGTGCCAACTGTTATATAGTGGATAAGCCTGGTTACTATAAATTTCCGGCTTGCTATGGTAATACTTATCCAAATGGAGGAACTGAGGCTTATAAATATGAGGGAAGTGTTCCGGATAAGTCTATGGAAGAATATCTGCTTATGGAGTTTGTAGGTCATGATGATAATCCGATTCAGCCACAGGGAATTCCGAATATTCATGATGCGGTACTTGTGTGGCAAGATAGCCCGGATCTTGTGACTGATATCAAATATAATGAAGAGGGTTGGGTCTATTTTTGTGTACCGGAAGCGGCGTTTAACCAAGGTAATGCAGTGATTGCTGTACGGAATGATAAGGGAGAGATTTTATGGAGCTGGCATATATGGGCGACATATTATGATTCTAAGGAATCGCAGATTTCGGAGGCTGTAAATGCGTATAATAAGCATTTTTATTTTCTACCTTGCAATCTGGGTTACTGCGATCCGCACGGAGGTAATAGCGAAAGAAAAACTTACATACGCTTTGTAGCTACTATGCCCGATGGTACCAAACGAACAGTAACTAAATTCAATAAATTGGAAGGGGCTCCTACCCCGGATGCGGAGGGCATTTTTACGTTTATTCAGCCGGAAATAATCGAATCCATAGCCGGAGACAATCCCTACTATCAGTGGGGACGTAAAGACCCGATGCTGCCAGGGGTATACAATGCGACTATTCGAGCTAATGCACCCATAGGTAGTGATCATCTTTCTGTCGATAAGTATAAAGAAGAATTAGATATGGAGAATAAAGTATTTTATTCTACTGAGGCATATAGGTTTACTGCATCAGAAAGTGGTCGGTCTATTGGTGAAAGTATCCGGACGCCTCATCATTTCTTTATGCATAAAAGACCAACAGATGCTACGGCAGAAGATGATAATTATCTGCGACGTCATTGGCATAACGGTGAAAGTAGACCGGGCCGCGTGACTTCTTATAAAAAGAAAACCATTATGAATTTCTGGAATTCACAGTTGGATGAGAATGCTATAGAAGCTAAAGCTGACGACCCTAATAATAGATATGTTTTCAAAACAATATATGATCCTTCTCCGGCAGGCTATAAGGTGCCACCTCCTGCGGCATTTTCCAAGTTCACTGATAAATTAGGAAATCATGATGCGATAGGAACAGTAGAAGGAGGAGGAGGGTACATAATTGAACCTAAGTCTGGTGAAGGAGGTATAACAATAGGCTGGTATGTAACGGATAAAGGAGGACACAGATTCTTCTTCCCTGCTACCGGATTGCGAGATATGGGTATCAGTGATCGTGAGGTAAGCTATGGTACATGGCCTGCCCATTCTAAGTTGACATTTATTGCAAGTTCTGGATTTAAAAAAAGTGATGCATCTTCAAGTTGTCTGTTGTTCTCTCTTGATTATAGAGTTGCTTTTATACAAAAGCCTATTGGTGCTATTTATGGTACTAATAATGCTTATGGTTTTACATTGCGCCCTATTCTAGATAAACAAAAGTAGAGGAAAACAGGTGTACAACTTAAAGAAGAGGTATTTTGATATATCTGTGTCAGCAAAATTAGAATATCATTTAGGATATTGGTGAGAAAAAGGGATGTATTATCTCCTGAAGTGCCCAAATGGTTAAATGTGAAAATATAACATTGTGAATTTTTTAAATGGAATGAGCCCGATACAATAACGGGCTCATTTCATTAATCTATCAAAGCAAAGTCCAACTGTTTCTTTTCCAGGTTGGCACGTGCCACTTTAATCGTAATTGCATCACCCAAACTATACGTGCGGTGCTTGCGGCGTCCGCGCAGACAGTAGTTCTTCTCGTCGAACTCGTAGTAATCATCATCGAGGTCACGGATAGGTATCATGCCTTCGCACTTGTTTTCGTTCAGCTCTACGTACAAGCCCCACTCCGTTACACCGGAGATTACACCGTCGAATATTTGTCCCATGCGTTCAGTCATAAACTCTACCTGTTTGTATTTGATGGAAGCACGTTCGGCATTGGCGGCTATTTGTTCCATGTTGCTGGAATGGTCGCAAAGATTTTCGTACTTAGTTTCGGAAACACTGCGTCCGCCAGCCAGGTATTTGGTGAGCAGGCGGTGTACCATCATATCCGGGAACCGGCGGATGGGGGAGGTGAAATGCGTATAGTAATCGAATGCCAATCCGTAGTGCCCGATGTTATGCGTGGAATAACGCGCTTTCTGCATGGCACGGATGGATACGGTTTCGATAAGGTTCTCTTCTTTTTTTCCTTGAATATCATCCAGCAAGTGGTTGATGGACTTGGATACATCCGTTTTCGTACCGCTGGTACGTAGCTTGTAACCGAATCGGGCAATGAATTGCGCCAGGTTATCCAGCTTTTCCGGATCCGGAAGATCGTGGATACGATAAGGGAATACCTTTGCTTTCTTGTTTTTCGGTACGCGACCGATCTTCTCGGCTACGGTACGGTTGGCAAGCAGCATGAACTCTTCTACCAGCTTATTGGCATCCTGGGATACTTTGAAGTAAACGCTGATGGGTTTGCCTTTTGCGTCTATCTCGAATTTCACTTCGTAGCGGTCGAAGTTGATGGCTCCGGATACGAAACGTTTTTGGCGTAATGCCTTGGCGATGGTATCCAGCATCAGGATTTCTTCCTTGAAGTCACCTTCTTTAGTTTCAATCACCTGTTGTGCTTCCTCGTAAGTGAAGCGGCGGTCGGACTTGATTACCGTATGTACCACGCGTGAATCTTTCACATCTCCTTTTTCATTGATCTCGAAGATGACCGAGTATGCCAGTTTCTCTTCATCGGGACGCAGGGAACAGATGAAGTTACAGAGGCGTTCGGGAAGCATCGGGATGGTACGGTCTACCAGATAAACGGATGTGGCACGCTTTTCAGCTTCCTTATCGATGATGCTGCCCTCAGTAACATAGTGGGTGACATCAGCAATGTGCACACCTACTTCCCACAAGCCATCCTTTATTTTACGGATAGAGAGAGCATCGTCGAAGTCCTTGGCATCTTTCGGGTCGATGGTAAAGGTTGTCACATTTCGGAAGTCCTCGCGCTTGGCGATCTCTTCGGTGGAAATCTCGGCAGGGATTCTGTCCGCAGCTTTTTCTACGGATGAAGGGTAAACGTAAGGTAAACCGAACTCGGCGAGGATAGCGTGCATCTCGGTGGTATTGTCGCCTGCTTTACCCAAGATATCGATGACTTGTCCGATGGGATTCTTTGCTTTGTCGGGCCATTCCACTACTTTCACGATGGCCTTATCACCTGTTTTTCCGCCTTTCAGCTTCTCTTTCGGAATAAAGATATCGTTGGCAAGCGTACGGTTTTCCGTTACGAGGAAAGCGTATGAACTGCCTACTTCCAATGTACCGACAAAGGTATCGTTGGCACGTTCCAGTATTTCGATAACTTCCCCTTCGGCTTCACGACCACGGCGCTTGGCATAGAAGGAGATGCGTACTTTGTCATTGTTCATAGCGTGTGCCGAGTTACGTTCGGCAACGAATATCGGATCGCCGCCACCTTCAGGAATGAAAGAGTTCTTTCCGTTGCTTTTGCGCTGGAAGGTACCTATCATTTCCACACCATGATTGTTCAGCTTATATTTGCTTTTCTCTATTTCGGTGATGTAATCATCCAGTAGCATGTCGCTTAGGATGTCTCTACACAGCATCTTCAGGGGATGTGTGGTGAGATGAAGTTGTTCGAATATGTATTTCAGGGACAGTACTTCGTCGGGTTTCGAATGGAAAAAATCCATCAGTACGCTCACAAGCTCTTTCTTTTTCATGCGCTTGCCGGCTTTCTTTTCTTTATTCTTAGCCATAAGTTTTCTTTCTTTATGAATGTATTTGCAAAGTAAACAAATAATCGGTTAGATTGGTTGAAAATCATTCGAATTCTGATGGATTCATTAAGAATGTTCTGCCGTAGATATTAAAAGTAAAGTGCACTTCAAAGCTTTTGTCGGGCTTTGAGTGCACTTCATGAAAGACGTATCCTCTTTTGTTTGTTAAAGAGAGAATTTAGTTAATAATTGAGCAAAGAACCTTTTCATTTTAAAGAACGTACAACACGGAAACCGATCTGACCAAACCATATGTCACCTCCGGGGTAGCCCATATCTGTTTTGATGTGAGCACCCAAGAGTCGCATATTGGTGTTAGAACAGTTCGTATCGTAAGTTGAGAAACAACCTCCGCGTGAGAGAACCAGGCGCTCCTCATCTCTGGGTTTCTCAGGACCCCATGGATCAGTTTCCTCAGCGTCACTGATATAGCCTAACTGAAGGAGCCATTCTCCGGTATATTCTTCAACGTTTCCTGCCATATCATAGATTCCCAGTGAGTTGGGCTTCTTTAATCCTACCACATGGAGTTCGGGCTCTTCTCCTACTATAGAGTTTTCTCTATACCAGCCTACTTCATCGAGGTCGTTGCTACCTGCATAATAATAAGGTTGGTTTTCGTTGTCGGGACCACCTTTGGCTGCGTATTCCCATTCGGCGCTGGTAGGCAGGCGATAACCGTTGGCTGTTTTATCGCGGATTACGTCAGCCTCATATAGTTCAGTGTTGGTAGGATCCCATAATTCATTCTTGAATGTATAAACCGGTTTGTAGCCCTTGCGTTCGCTCAGCTTGTTGCAGTAAAGCATGGCTTCGTATAGTGTCACGGTGTGTACGGGTAACAGGTCTTTTTTCTTGTTGACTGACGGGTTATAGCCCATGACATCTTGGAACTCGCGTTGTGTCACTTCATAACGTCCTATTTCAAAAGCTGAGATATTTACTTTATGTGCATTTTCTTTATCTGCGTACGTACCGCTTAAGTCACGTCCAATGATAAATGAACCCGCTCCTACGGTTACCATCTCAAATGTGGTATAGTTGGGATTATCCTCATCGCCTCCTCCACTGGGCGGATTGACACCACCGGATTGCAGCGTAACAATAGCCATGTATGTCTTAACATTTTTCTGGTCAGAAGAAACGACTGTATACTGTACGGCATCAGTGAAGTCTTGAACCGTACCGCTGGCGGGAGTTACGGTAGCTCCTTCCGAAGGTACTACAACGGGTTTCAGTGCGGTGACATCCGTACCGGCCGGCATAGTAACTGTAATGACAGGATAATCTATTTTAGAAGATATCTGTCCTGGGATGATAAAGGCTGTGATGTCTGCCGCAGCAGGTTCTTCCTCTTTTTCCACACCTTTCTGGGTGATGATAAGCATATATGTGTCCAGTACTTGGTCGCCGAAAAGGGCGGATATTTCTACTGTGGTCTGGCGTACATTTTCTGCATTGTTTTTGGCTACAGATAAAGAGAGGCGGTTTTTGCTGCAATTAGCCAAACACCACATTTTGTCGGCAGCCGGGACGGTAGCTTTCAGGGTGATGCCATCCATATCTGCTCCGGCGGCGTCACTCAGGGTGATGCTACTGGTGAGGGTACCTTCTTTAGATACTGACAGAATGCCGTTTTCTTCATCGAAAGACAAGATCCCTTCGCTGAAAGAAGACATCGAAGCTACTAACTCAATGTGAGGAACGGCTTGTTTGTCGTCATCATCGGAACAGGCGGTAAATGAAATGCTGCACAATAGCGCGACAATAAGGTAATAAAATTTGTTCAAGTTCATAAAATGTATATTTTAGTTGTTATTTAATGGTTCTTACTACGCGGAAACCGATGGTGTCATATGTTGCTGTAGGATCCATCTTATCAGCGTAATATACTTTTCCTTTAGTGTCGTATGTGGAATAATAGCCACCTCTATAGATTTTTGTATCATTGAGGTTTTCGACAGGACCAATCGGATCCGTTTCCGGTTCCAGGGGATATTCATAACCGTAAGGCACGCCATAGTCGTAGCACCACTCACCGACATTTCCGCTCATATCATAAATTCCTAATTGATTGGCTTTTAGCTTGCCAACTTCGTGCAGCGAAGCACTACCGCCGACAGCTGAGTTATCTTGCCACCAACCTACTTCACTATAGTTATCACTGCCGGAAAAGACTGTTAGATTCTTGCAACCTTCATTACCTCCCTTAGCGGCGAATTCCCATTCGGCTGAAGTCGGAATTCTGTAACCGTTAGACACAGTGGCCGGATCATAGATGTAGTTTGGTATTTCTGTGACTCCTCCGAACCAGATGTCTTCTATTCTGATGGTACCTTCTTGTTTGTAAGCGGGAGTCAGCCCTTCTTTTTCACTCAGTTTGTTACAGAATTCGCAGGCTTTGGCCCAGTCTACTTTATTTACGGGATAATTGTCTCCTCTGAATTTCTTATCTGAAGGATTCTCACCCATAATCTCATTATACAGTTTTTGCGTAATTTCAGTCGTAGCGATATAGAAACTGCTCACGGTGACGTCGTGTGTGTAACTTTGGGTATAGTCTTTTCCTTCTCCGAACTTAAAGGTTCCTCCTTCCACTACTACCATGTCCATGCTACTGTTCAGTTTGGCTTGCTTTACACTCAGTCGCAGGGAGGAGATTTCTGTTTCTTCCGTTTTACCTGCTGCGGCGATGGTGATATCTGCAGTATTATCTGATTTGGCAGCTGTGGGAGATATCCGGATGTTCAGTGTTCCTCCGGTTAAGTCAGCGGTGAGCCATTTGGCATCTTCAGGAACGGTTAGCGCATATTCCACATCAATGGTCTGATCCTCCAAAGTAGTACCTACCGGTATTGTCACATCACCACCGACATAAGAAATGTCGAGTAGTCCTCCTTCCAGTTTAACGTTGGCAGGTGCAGTCATCTGATCTGTTTTCAAAATCACTTCTCCTTTTGGAGTAATCTTGGCACCTTGGTTGATTGTCAGTTCCAGTGGAGCGATCTCGGCACCGGTAGCTACTGCTGTCAGCGTTGCAGTGGTGGAGCGACTTTGCGCATCTTTGGAAACACTGACTTCAATGTTCAGTTTATTGCCGGTAATAGTAGCTTTACACCATGTGGCATCTTTGGCAGGAACTACAGCTGTATAAGTAATGTCAAGGTCGTAATCTTCCAGACCGCAGGTTAATGGAATGGAGAAAGTACCTCCCTTGCCATCTACGGTAAGTGCATTTTGAGTCACAGTCGCCCCTTCGGGGGAAGTAATGTTTTGGGTACTGAGTGCGATGCCGCCTTTTAGCGGATCGTCGTCATCACTACATGAAGTGAACATTATGCAACCGGCAATCAATGCCAGGCATGTGTTGAGCAAATGATAAACTTTCATACTTTGTGAAATTTTGATTAATACTATAGTTATTTGTATCGTAGTTAATTGGCCATTGGGTAATATTGTACAGCTCTGTATGCTGTGAAATAGTTTTCCGGATGATCGACATCGATGAATTTAATCCAGTTAGGTGATTTTTTGTCATCAGACGTCAATGTAAAGGTGCGTTGGATATCATTGCCGAACGGTGTGATCAATGCGTTGAATTTAAAGTCTGTATAGTAAGTCTTTCCGACGGTTGAGCCTTCTTCGGAGAATTTCAGGGAAATCTTGTCTTCTCCAATCAGTTCGTAATCGAAAGCCAGATAACCATGTCCCTGGGCACAGATGAATTGGAAGGCATAGTAAGTACCCAGAATATTAATCTCACTGCCTAAATAGCAATAAGTTATATCATCATTGTTGGCTTCGAGTGCTTCGCGGGATATATCCCATAAAGCCTGACCGTAAGGACTAAATCCGCTGTAGGTAAAGAACCAGTTGCGGCTGAACAGCATTTCGTTGACAGAAGGATATGTGGGGATGAACATGCCCGTAGCATCATTGGAGGGGATGAATGTACCATCTTCTCCTAAGTCCGGATTTAAGATCAGGCCTTCGATGACATTATTGCCCAATTGTACGGGTTGGTAGAATTTACATCCTGTCAGGGTGATGATGAACGGTTGATACTCGGTGATGGTTTCTTCCCCTTTCTTCCGGTAGATACAAAGCGTATGTCCTGTCAGGCGCGTTTCTATAGACTGTTCTTCATCCTGATAGAGTAACCGGTAATATTCGGCGAATTCTTTATCTTTTTGTTTGATGTCTTTCAGGTAGTCGCTCCATTTCAAGGCGGCGGACATGGGGGTCATCGTCATGTACGAACCACTCTTTTTCCCTTTCAGCCGGATGATTTGTTCGTCGGCTTGCAGTATGGTGAATTCAAAATCCCCTTCCAATCCGTAACCGTCTCCCATCCCTTGGCTGTTGGAGGGGTCGGAGAAAAAGTGGAGTATTTCGTTATAGGTGTCAAAGGAAAGTACGCATCCTGCACTTTGTTTCAGGGTATAGGTGCTGACTGCTGTTTTGTCTGCGCCTGCGGTTTCACTGGCTACAGTTACCCGGTAACCTGGCTGGAAGTTAAGCAATACGTTGAAGCCTCCGTAACTTTGCGTAGAAGAGGGATAATACTCCATTAACCAGCCGTTGGGTGAACTGAGCAGAATTTCTTGTACTGTTTCTATTTCTTCCTCAATACGGTTGGCGGAAGTATCGTCAAAAATCGGATCTATCTTGGGCGTACATGAAAAGAACAACCCGGCGGCGAGAATTGATAATATATAATGTGTCAGTTTCATACTTAATTCATTATTAAAGGTTTTCTAAATCAACTTCAGACAATGAGCCGGAGCGGCGTTGTACGATGTCGCGCAACTTGTCAATGTCAATGCTCCAACTGTCTTTCAGATATTTTCTTACGATATCAAACTTTTTCTGCAGTTTTATTTTGCCGAGGGCTCCGCCGTTATTCAGCACGTTTTCCCAATAACCGGCATCGTGGGTTATATAATTGGAAATGATTTCCACGAAATCTTCATCGGGTGAGAAACTTGCGTAACGGGTTATGAATCCCATTGTGTTGGCAACCTCGTCACTCTCCAGGTTTAACCAACTTGGTCCCTGGTAATCGGTTGAAATCAGGTTGAAGTCTGTAGAATAATTCTTTGTTTGATGTAAGATATGTGCAAACTCATGGTGCATGGTTTTAAAGAACCAGGTGTTCAGAAAATCAATATCCGGACTATTGGCATTCAGTTCGTTTACATTGTACAAAGTGATTTTCAAACCACCTTCCGCCGTTCCCAGTACCACTGAACCCTGGCTGTTGTACGCTTTTGAACCGATCAACTGAATCATTCGCGGACAATAGGTCTTGATGAATGCCTCTCCGAGTAATTCGTTGTAGGAATCTATCCAGAGATACTTGGTCAGTTTGGCCATGGCAACACATTTGTCGTATTCGGCGGGAATCAGATTGTACGTATTGTCTGATTCCTTATCGATATATTTATAGTTGAACTGGATATTGTACGGAACGACATAGTTGAGCAATAGCCAAGTATCGAATGCATCCCGTTCGGGAGATTCTGTATTGAAAATGCTGTGACTGTCTAATTTGTCTTCGCTGCATGCTCCCAAAACAATGGAAGCGGCAAACAATAAAGTATAGATATATTTTTTCATGTTTCCTCCTTATTTTAGTTGTTTCTTGGATTGGCTTCCAGACCTGCTGCAATAACCTCTTGGGGGATTTGCATGGCGCGGCGCAGATCGTTCACCAGTAATACGTCGTCTGCTTGTCCATCTCTGTTGTGTGAAATTTCAATTCCGTATCGTTTTATATCATTCCAGCGAAGGCCTTCGTGGACAGTGATGATACGGCGCATGTGAAGAAGGCACTGAATCAGATTCTCCGTATCACTGTCGGCGATTGTAAATCCTTGTGGGTTGATTTTCTTCTTGATAGTTCTATCGTCTTCCGACTTCAAGTGCAGGGGCATATACTTTCTTGCTGCGTAATAATTAATCAGTTGTTCTTTTGTGAAAGTCTTGCCTGTCATGGAGTTCATCAGTATATTAATGTCTGCCACGGCCTTATCAGCTTCCGGTGCTTGTTTCAATAAATAAGCTTCTGCGCGGCATAATAATAATTCGTCAATGGAGAAAGCTACATTTACCAGATGGAGAAAGCCGATACCGGCTGTCTTATCGGTATATTCAAAGTAGCCGTTCACCTTCGGGAAAGAGTATTTCTGCTCAAATCCCCAGATACCATTTGACATGAAAAGCTGGTTGTATGCGCCCCACGGGCCGGGTAAGATTTCATTAAGCAGGATGTTATAGGCATTGCCATAACGTAGCCCTATCCCATAAGGGCCATGTACATAAGGCCAGGAAGACTGTGCGGTGACCAACATCAGGTTGCATGGTTCGGTATGTGCGATGTAGCTGTTACATCTGAGCTCGAAATCCGTTGCAAGTTCGCTGAAGCTTTTCCAGTTACGGACATCATTTACCGGGTTGTCGCCAAGTACGGTGCTGGCATATTCTATTACTTTGTCAAATCTCAGATAATAAAGATTGAAACGGGCTGCAAAAGCGTAGGAAGCGCGTTTGTTGAAGTGATACTTAGGAACAGAGTATGCTTCATCGTTAATCAAAGGTAACCCTTCTTCAATATCTTTGTTGATGTTTTCGTACACCTGGCTTAGAGTGCCCCGTTCTATTCCGTCGGGCATCACTTCTGTTTCGGGTGTTGTGGTGTAAGGTATCCCGAGTTCCTGATCCGCAGTCTGCGGGTTATAGGGCATACAAAATAGGTTGGCAAGCTGGAAGTGAGCGTATGCACGGCATAGTAGCGCTTCACCTTTCTGTGGATTCAGGTTTTCCGGGTTTCCCATCAGCTCAATGGCCTGTAGGGCTTGATTGGCCGAACAGATGGCATTATAGTGTGCGTCCCATATATATTTGGGTGCGTCAGTATCCTCGGAAGTCATGTCATTCCATAAATAAGCATCCCGTTGTATCTGTCCGTATATGTCATACAGTGCCCCGTTGTCCTTGGCATTGTCGGAAGCAAGTTCGGAGATGAGAATGGTTGATACTTCCGGATAAGCAGATACCAGTATATTGGTGATTTTCTGTTCGGAATCTATGTCTGTTCTGTCATCTGGTATAGTGTCCAGAAAGTCATTACAAGAAGCCAATGCAAATAATGAACCGGCCAGTAATATATATGTTCTTATATTATTCATATCGAGTTGTTTTTTAATTAAATACCTAATCTTAATGTCAAAGTGAACTGTTGGGGAACAGGAGATGCCACACCACCGGTATTGAAGAACTCAGGATCTTGCCCGTTCAGCTTCTTGTCCGAATAGATGAGAAATGCATTCGTAGCTTGAAGTTTTAAGGACAAATCACTGACTCCTGCTTTAACTATCAGTTTTTTAGGGAAATTATAGGTTAGAGAAATTTCTTTCATCCGGATAAAGTCTCCTTTGGCTATGCGGGCCGTAGAATAGTTGTAGGCATTGTAAGCATAGCTCAGATAGGGATCCTGCTGATTGGCGCGTTTATCGGCAATTACCGGGATATCGGTATACTTCTCATCTCCGCCTTTAGTCCAGCGGTTTATGAATTCTCTAGGCATAGCATCCAGGTCACTGTACTGGTTGTGGAATACAGGATCCAGTCTGATTACATTGCCGAAGGAATATGTGATGAAGAGGTTCAGCAAGAAGTTCTTATATTTGAAACTGTTTCCAAAACTTCCGGTGATAGTCGGGTCAGTTGGGCCTTCGTAAATAAGATGGCCCTTCTTAATCCGTTCCTGGAAGTTAATGTTGCTCACTGTCAGGTTTCCATCTTCGTTAATGAAGGTAGGATAGCCACTTTCATTCAATCCGCGGAAATCCATGGAGAACAGAGAGCGGACAGGATAGCCTTCCAATGCAAATCCGCTTCCACTGATCATCTCGATTACCGAAGAATTGGATTGGAGATCGGTTACTTCATTCTTGGTATTTGAGAAGATAAAATCCGTATTCCAGCTGAAATCCTTCTTCCTGACGTTCTGTGTAGATAAGGTGAACTCAATACCATGTGATTTCATGCTGGCTACATTGGCCAGTTTTGTGAGTTGTCCGCCGGTACCTTTGGTATTGATGATACCTATCAGGTCATAATTGTCGCGTTTGTACCAGTCGACAGCCAGATTAATGCGGTTATTCAGAAAGCCTATTTCCGCTCCGATATTCAACTCATGCTTTTTCTCGTAAGTAAGCTCCTGGTTTTCTATATTTACAACTCTCAGACCGGACTCTTTGATGGAAGTGAACGGACGCCAGGCGTTATAACTTTGAATGATAGCCCGGGAGTTACTGGCCGAAGCCGGACCACGGTCAGCAGTCAGAGAGTAGGAGGCTTTCAGGGTCATATTTGAAACGTAGTCGAGCAGAGGTTGCCAGAATTTCTCTTCATGGGCATTCCAGGCGGCTGATAAGTTCCAGGTGGGAAGCCAGCGTGCCGATCTGCTTTTACCCAGTTTATTGGAACCTTCGTATCGCAACGTACCGTTCAAGGTGTATTTGCCTTGGTAAGAATAGGTTGCTGTACCGAAGAATGAGACTTCGCGCTGACGGGTTCTTTCTACGGTATAGTATTGGGCGTTTTCTTCACTGCCTTGTTTGAAGTACTGGTATTCGTAGGCCGGAAGCATTCCCATTTCATATTGCATACCGACTCCGTTGAACCAGGTTCTTTGGCGGTTTACAGCATTGATTTCCATACCTCCGAAGAAATTGAAGATATGGTTTTCATTATATACATCATTGTAGCTGGCTGTTCCACGGAAATCATAGCTATCCATTGAATATTTTGTCTCTCTGTAAAATCCTCCCACCGGCAGCACAGAAACAGGCAGTGTGTTGGCATTTTCCGGATCGGTATAAAGCCATGGATTTGCCTGGCGCATCGTAGCGTCGTCCATAGCGCGGAAAGCCCATGCTTGATTTGAATAATCTTTGATGGTGTGTGACTGTGTAGTCATGGAAGTTTTGTAGGCTCCCAAAGCGGATAACTCGATTTTATTAATAGGTTTCCATTTCAGTTCTCCCTGAAATTTAAGATCGGTTACGTTTAAGTCGATGTAGTTGTTATCCAGTTCATGCAGAATGTTGAAAGGCGCATAGTTGCGTACATAGTAGGCATCAGGGTCCAGTGTACGTGAGGTGTTCAGGGCGTAACTGTATGGGTTGATGTCAAAGTCGCGCTTCACTTCGCCACTGACAGGGTCGACGGAAGAACTTAATGTTCCTGGAGCTTTCTGCTTACGGTAAGAAGCATTGCTGATTAAATTGAGTGATAAGGCTTTGCTGATATGGTATAGTGCGTTTACATTGGCAGTATAACGCTTTACTTCGCTTTTTTTAGTCCATCCCGGATCATTCATGATACTTAATGAAGTGTAGTAAGATGCTTTTTCAGTACCGGTAGAAAAACTGATGGCATGGTTTTGTGAGATGCTGTTGTTAAACAGCAGGTCAAACCAGTTTGTATTTCTGAATTCTGCTTCCTGCAGGTACTGGTTACGTGCTTCTTCCGTATTCATCAACCCGTATGAATCAGTCTTTGCATCGTAATCGTTGATCAGATGATACATTTTTCCGTATATACCGCTGTTTGAGGCCCGGTACATATCGGCAAGATTCAAATATCCCGCATTGTCCAGCTCTTTATAAACGCCCATCTGTTCTTGCGAATTCAAGATATTGAAATGCCTGTAGTTGGGCTTTAATCTCATTGTGTATTCTCCGGTATAGGTGATTTTGCTGCTTCCGGCTTTTCCTTTCTTAGTAGTAACAACGATTACTCCGGCCATAGCCCGGGCTCCATAAATGGAGGTGGCAGAACCGTCTTTTAATATTTGGAAGCTCTCAATATCATCTGCATTTAATCCGGCAATGGCAGAGCTGATGAGTGTGACGGCATCTCCCGAAGACAAATTATCTGCATCTACTTCGGTTACATCTTCCATAATGACTCCATCTACTACCCATAATGGCTTGGAACTACCGTATATGGAAGTTGCTCCGCGTACACGGATTTTAGGGGCGGTACCGAAAGTTCCTGATACGTTCTGGACGGATACGCCGGCTGCACGCCCTTCCAGTGCACGGCTGATTTCGGGTATACCATCCAGCTTGATGTTCTCTGCTGAGAGTTTTGTGGCGGCACCCGTAAATAACCGTTTATCCATCTTTTGCATACCGGTAACTACTACTTCCGATAATGTTTGTACGTCAGATACCAGTGTGATGTCCATTTTAGGAGAGGCTTTTACTTCTTGAGGCACCATACCGATATAAGAGAATTGCAGGATCGAATTGCTGGCTACTTTTTCAATATGGAATCGTCCGTCAATGTCGGTTAGAACTCCTGTTTTGCTTCCTTTAATCAGAATGGTTGCACCGATCAATGGCAATCCGTCATCTTGTGAAATAACGGTTCCTGTGACATCGAAAATTTTAGGTTGTTTGGAGTTCTTGGAAGTGATGGTGATAAATTGATCTTCTATATGATACTCCAAAGGTTTATCGTTCAGGATGATTTCCAGTATTTCTTTAATTCCTTTGTTCTTGGCAGAACCGGACACAGTATACTTTTTGACATCGTCATACGTGAACAGGATTTTATATCCCGATACCTTTTCCAAGCGTTTCAATAAAGAAGGTAGACGTTCATTATTGAACTCAATTGTAATCTCCGTTTTAGTTGTAGTTGTTTGTGCATTTGCTTGGGGTGACAAGAGGCAAATGCATGCAATACAAGTGATAAATAGATACCATTTTCTTCTCATATATTCTAATTTTATAACACAAATTCTCTTTCGTTATACTATTAGTTCGTATGAGAATAAAAAAAGGACACCCCTTTTGCTGATTTTTCTTAGAAAAAAGTATTATTTTGTTTGATTATGGTCTTATTGGATGTTTTTATGATATGTATTTCAGTCTATAACTATTGTATTGTTTCTTATGGTAGCTGTTACCTTTTTCATTTGATTAAGTAACTTTAAGGTATGCTCCAATTGCTTTGTCCGGTCAGAAACGAAATGCATTTTATATTTCATAGCATCCAGATTTCTGAATTCGATGTTTACGTTGTACCATCGCCCGATATTTTCCATAATATCTTTCAAAGTGACATCATCGAAATAGAAAAAGCCGTCTTTCCAATAGATATATGAGTCTAAATCCACCTCGGTCATAATGAAATTTCCGTCAGGTTGCAGATGGGCATCTTCTCCAGGAATCAGACGTGTATAGGCATTATTTTTTGTATTGCTGACTTCTACCTTTCCGCTAATCAGAACAATATGGGTGTCTTCCGGCGAGTAACTTCGTATATTGAACTCTGTTCCCAATACCCGGGTTTGTACATGAGGTGTTTTGACGATGAACGGATGTTCTGCATCTTTGGCAACTTTAAAGTATGCTTCTCCATTCAAGGTTACTGTGCGTTCTTTTTCTACGAAAGTGGTAGGGTAAACGAAATGAGTGTTGGCATTTAACCAGACTTCGGTACCATCACATAAAGTAATTTTAAAGGTTTCTCCTCTGGGCACTGTGAGAGTATGTGTGTGCAATATTACATCCTTCGTTTTAGAAGGATAACTAAGTTCTTTAGAGGTGGATTGTACTTTTTGAGGAGTATTGGCCTGATGTTCTGCCAGTACAATTTTTTTTCCGTCTCCTTTATCTAAAATCACTTGTTGAGGTGAGTTGTCGGCAGTGAATACAATAACGGGCGCTGTGTTTGTTGTCTCCTGCTGATGACTGATGTAGTGATAAATTCCGATGCAAAGAGCAATGGAAGCGGCAATACTGATACTTGTTTTCCAGAAAGTATGTATATTTTGTTTTTGATGTCTTTTTTTGAAGCAGGCAAGTTCGGCTTCTACATTCAGTTGCATGTCTTTTTTTCCGATATGCAGAAAAAACTGGGTATCTAGAATGTCTTGGGCTGCCTGTCTGCTTTCCTTGTCCAAAAGCATCTCCTGTAATTGTTCGTCTGTGATATCTGTAGAAGGCTCCATAGCATCAATTGCCTTCTCAATAGAGGCTTCCAACTTTATGTTATCAATTTCTTTACTCATAGTGTCATTGGTTTTTGGTATATTATTTTATATCGTTTTTGCTTTACAATCAGACACCCTCTTTATGATTTATTAAACATTCTTTACGTATTACTTGCAGTGCTTTCACGATATGCTTCCTGACTGCACTTACACTGATATTCAATTCTTCGGCCACTTCCTGATATTTCTTTTTTTCTACATAGCATTCTTCTAAAATATGTTTGGTATGTGGAGTGAGTTTTTGCATCGCTTTCTGAATGGCTAACATTTTCTCGTCCCATTCTTGATAATCGGTTTCTACATAGTTCTGGGTAAGGTCAGTATATAATTGTACGAACTGCTGATGCACATTTTGATGTCGGAGATAATCAATACTTTTGTTGCGCACGTATGTGTATAAATAGGACTTGACCGTTGCTTTGTTCACTTTGTCATAGTTATTCCACAGAAACTCAAAAGCATCACTCACAATGTCTTTACTAGCCTCTATATCGTTTATCAAATGATAAGCATAATAATATAGTTGAGGATAATATTCTTTGAAAAGAATATCAATGCCGGTTTTATCTTTCACACGTAAAAGTATTGAATAGTAAATAAATCGATGTGCAAATAAACAAATAATAATTGAGAAATGCAATATAGCTTTTATTTTAGTATATTTGCAGCATGTTTTTCTTAATAAGTAAGTATTAAATGAGTGCAGGAACTGCTTCTTCCCGGGAGAAGGGGATATATAAAGTGACGATTGTCGGTAGTATCGTTAATTTTGTGTTAGTTGTACTGAAGTTTGTGGCAGGTATCCTGGGGTATAGTGCTGCTATGTTGGCTGATGCAGTTCATTCTTTATCTGATTTTGTGACGGATGTGATTGTCATCATGTTTGTGCGCATATCCAATAAGCCGCAGGACAAGGGACACGATTATGGACATGGGAAGTATGAAACGTTGGCTACGGCTATTATCGGAATACTACTGTTATTTGTCGGCTTCGGTATTTTGTGGAACGGTGTCTCTTCTATTTACGCATTTGTCAAAGGAGAACAGCTGGAAGCGCCCGGAATGATAGCATTGGTTGCTGCTCTTGTTTCGATTTTGTGCAAGGAAATATTATATCAATATACTGTTGTTAAAGGGAAAAGCCTGAATTCACAGGCGGTAGTAGCCAATGCCTGGCATCATCGAAGCGACGCTTTTTCGTCTATAGGGACGGCTGTGGGTATCGGAGGTGCAATCTTGCTGGGAGAACATTGGCGGGTACTCGATCCGATAGCTGCTGTCATTGTCAGTTTTTTTATAATGAAGGTAGCCATCCAATTACTGGTTCCTTGTATTGACGAGTTGCTTGAAAAGTCTTTGCCGGATGAAGTGGAGAAAGATATTGAGCAAGCATTGCTCTCTTTTTCTGGAGTCAGTGAACCGCACCATCTCCGCACGCGGCGTATCGGCAGTTATTGTGCTATTGAAGCGCATGTGCGCATGGATGGAGGGATTACGCTGGAAGAAGCTCATACTACGGCTACGGCTATTGAGAATAAACTAAAAGAAATGCTTGGCGAAGGAACGCTGATTAATATTCATGTAGAACCCAAGAAATAAATGGAAAGTATATTAATTACAGGAGCCAGCGGATTTATCGGAAGTTTCATCGTGGAAGAAGCGTTGAAGCGGAAGTTCGGCGTGTGGGCGGGTATCCGTTCGAGCAGTAGCCGGGAGTATTTGCGAAACCGCAAGATACATATCCTTGAACTGGACTTTGCACATCCCAATGAACTGCGTGCCCAACTTTCCGGACACAAAGGAACTTATAATAAGTTTGATTATATCATCCATTGTGCCGGGGTAACCAAGTGTACCGATAAACGGGAATTCGACCGGGTGAATTATTTGCAGACGAAATATTTCGTTGATACTCTTCGCGAGCTGAACATGATACCGAAACAGTTTATTTATATCAGTACGCTGAGCGTGTTCGGTCCTGTTCAAGAGAAAACTTACCAACCGATTACAGAGGAAGATTCGCCCCTGCCCAACACCGCTTACGGATTGAGCAAACTCAAAGCCGAGCTTTATTTACAAAGTATTCCTGGATTCCCCTATGTTATTTATCGTCCTACGGGAGTATATGGCCCGCGTGAAAAAGATTATTACCTGATGGCTAAGTCTATCAAGCAACATACGGATTTTGCGGTCGGTTTCCGCCGTCAGGATCTGACATTTATTTATGTGAAAGATATTGTGCAGGCTGTGTTTCTTGGTATCGAAAAGCAGGTATGTCGTCGTGCCTATTTCCTGGCAGACGGTCAGGTGTATCGTAGTCGTGCTTTTTCCGATTTGATCCGGAAAGAATTGGGTAATCCGTTTGTAATTCGGGTGATATGTCCGTTAATTGTGTTGAAAGTTGTATCTTTGCTCGCTGAATCCTGGGCAAAGTGGAACAAGATACCAAGTACGCTCAATTCTGATAAGTATAACATAATGAAACAACGCAATTGGCAATGTGACATTACCCCGGCTGTAAAAGAGTTGGGATTTGCGCCCCAGTATAATCTGGAACAAGGTGTAAAGGAAACCATTGCCTGGTATAAGAACGAGGGATGGCTTTAGATTTATTTAAAAAGGTAGAAACCCGGAAAGGGTTGTTTGCAGTCGAGAAGATAACACTTATATATAATCTGTTGACTTCTATTTTGATCTTGTTTCTTTTCCAGGAAATGGATCATCCTGTACAGATGTTGATTGATCGTGCCATGATTGCCGGCATGACATTCCTGTTGATGTATCTTTACCGGCTGGCACCTTGTAAGTTCTCTGCTTTTGTGCGTATTGCCATCCAGATGTCCCTGCTCTCTTATTGGTACCCCGATACATTTGAGTTTAACCGGATATTCCCGAACCTCGACCATGTTTTTGCTTCGGCTGAACAGTGGCTGTTCAACGGACAACCGGCAGTATGGTTCTGTCTTCGTTTTCCGCAGATGTGGGTGAGTGAACCGTTTAATATGGGGTATTTCTTCTACTATCCGATGATTCTGATTGTGGTGCTTTGGTACTTTATCTACCGTTTTCAGTATTTTGAAAAGTTATCATTCGTGCTGGTCACTTCGTTCTTTATCTATTATCTGATTTATATCTTTGTTCCGGTGGCAGGCCCGCAATTCTATTTTCCGGCTATCGGAGATGATAATGTGGCGCAAGGGGTGTTCCCTTCCATCGGAGATTACTTCAATCATAATCAGGAGTTGCTGCCCGGACCGGGATACGATCATGGGTTCTTCTACAACCTGGTAGAGGGGTCACAGCAAATTGGTGAGCGTCCTACGGCGGCTTTTCCCAGTTCACATGTGGGTATCTCCACGCTCCTGATGATTATGGCATGGCGTGGCAGTCGCTGGCTGTTTGCATGTTTGTTCCCATTCTATATACTGCTTTGCTGTGCCACGGTGTATATCCAGGCACATTATCTCATCGACTCGATTGTAGGGTTCATCTCAGCTTTCGGTCTGTATGTGGTGGTGACGTGGATGTTTAAGAGATGGTTCGCACAGCCAATGTTCAAGTAACTGTGTGATAGAATCCCCCTTTGAATATATTTAAGACAGTAACGGACTGATTGTATCGAATATACGAAACAACTCTTCTTTCGTTTCTGCCCGTAGCATAGCGATGCGTGTATCCCGGAAATTGGGTATTCCCTTAAACAATGGACTTGCTGCCAGATGGCGGCGTACATGCAGAATCCCTCTTCGTTCATCCAACAGATTGACGCTGTCTATTACTTCCTGACGCAATACACCTAATTTCCATTCTGCACTTAGCGGAGGCAATTCCTCTCCTGTTTCCAGATAATGCCTTACTTCCTTGAATATCCATGGACGGCCGAAGCTGGCACGACCTATCATGATTGCGTCTACTCCGTAAAGCTCAAAACATTCTTTTGCCCTTTGGGGGGTAGTGACATCTCCGTTACCGATAATGGGAATGTGCATCCGCGGGTTCTTCTTCACCTCACCGATAAGTGTCCAGTCCGCTTCACCGGTATACATTTGTGCACGGGTACGCCCATGAATGGTGAGGGCGGCAATACCGCAATCCTGTAACTGCTCGGCAAGATCTACGATGATTTTATTGTTGGCATCCCAGCCCAAACGGGTTTTTACGGTGACGGGTATCTTTACGGCATTTACTACGGCACGGGTAATTTCAAGCATCTTGGGAATATTCTGCAACATACCTGCACCTGCGCCCTTGCCTGCTACGCGTTTTACGGGACAGCCAAAGTTAATATCAAGAATATCCGGTCGTGCTTCTTCCACAATACGTGCGGCCTCTACCATGGTCTCTGTGTCTTTACCGTATATCTGTATGGCTACGGGGCGTTCTTCGTCACTGATATTCAGTTTCTGCTCGGTTTTGCTGACGGAACGTATCAGGGCATCTGCCGATACAAATTCAGTGTACACCATATTGGCGCCAAACTTCTTGCACATCAGTCGGAATGCAGGGTCGGTGACGTCCTCCATCGGAGCTAAAAATATAGGGCGTTCGCCCAGATCTATGTGGCCTATCTTCATGGATGAATTGAACTAAATGATTATTTCGCTGCAAAAATACGGAAAAAAGCCTACCTTTGTATCATTCATTTATTTAACTAATATAGAATTATGAGAAAAGGTTTGGTTTTAGTAGTGATGTGTGTAGCCATGCTGTTTGCTGCTGCACCTTCGGTTTCTGCACAGGCTCCAAATGACGAGTACAAGGCTACATTGGAAAAAATGCTTGAATTATCCGGTTCTATGGCATCTGCAAAGGCTATGGTACCGCAGATGATAGCTATGTTGAAACAACAGTCGCCTTCGGCTTCAACCGCTTTTTGGGATGGTTTCCAGAAGAAGTGGGAAACGAAATTCGGAAGTAAGCTGGCGGAACTTTATGCTCCTGTTTATCAGAAGTATCTCACGCTGGATGATTTGAAGAAAATCGTTGCTTTTTATGAAACACCTGTCGGAAAGAAGTTGGGCGCATCTACGCCTGCTATGATGACCGAGGGTATGCAGATCGGACAACAACTGGGCATGGAAATTGCCAATGAACTCCAGAAAGACCTGGATGCACAGGGAAACAAATGAGTAAGTTACAAGCTACGGGCTACTGGCTACAAGTCCTTTCGGAACATAGCGCAGCCACTTGTAGCTTGTAGCCGGTAACTCGTAGCTTATAAATATATGATTTATGGATTTAAAAGATTTTGAAATCATGGCGCCCGTCGGCTCGCGCGAATCACTCGCAGCGGCTATCCAGGCGGGTGCCGACTCCATCTATTTCGGCATTGAGAACCTGAATATGCGCGCCCGTTCGGCGAATACTTTCACCGTCGATGATTTGAAGGAAATAGCGCAGACGTGTGATGAGCACGGAATGAAAAGTTATCTCACCGTCAATACCATTATTTATGACCAAGACCTGGCACTGATGCGTACCATTGTAGATGCGGCAAAAGCTGCCGGTATCTCTGCAGTGATTGCTGCGGATGTGGCTGTGATGAGTTATGCACGGCAGATAGGTCAGGAAGTACACCTTTCCACGCAATTGAATATTTCGAATGTGGAAGCACTGCGCTTTTATGCACAGTTTGCTGACGTAGTGGTGTTGGCACGCGAATTGAATCTGGAACAGGTAGCCGAGATTTACCGTCATATCTGCGAAGAGAACATCTGCGGACCAAACGGGAAACCTATCCGTATCGAGATGTTCTGCCACGGTGCACTTTGTATGGCAGTGTCCGGAAAATGTTATCTTTCACTTCACGAGATGAATCACTCGGCTAACCGGGGTGCCTGTATGCAAGTGTGCCGCCGTTCTTATACAGTACGTGATAAAGAGACGGATGTGGAGCTGGAGGTGGACAATCAGTATATCATGTCCCCCAAAGACCTGAAAACCATTCATTTTATGAATAAAATGCTGGATGCAGGCGTGCGGGTATTTAAAATAGAAGGGCGTGCCCGTGGACCGGAGTATGTCCGTACGGTGGTGGAGTGCTATAAAGAGGCTATCCGTTCTTATCTGGACGGCACGTTTACCGATGAAAAGATTGCTGCATGGGATGAACGATTGAAGACAGTATTCAACCGTGGCTTCTGGGATGGTTACTATTTGGGGCAACGCCTTGGTGAATGGACAAAAAACTATGGTTCTGCAGCTACGGAACGGAAAATATATGTAGGCAAGGGTGTCAGGTACTTTTCTAATATCGGTGTGGCAGAATTTTTGGTAGAAGCCGCGGAGTTGAATGTAGGTGATAAGTTACTGATTACGGGACCCACTACAGGTGCGGTATTTACTACGCTCGATGAGGCCCGTGTTGATCTGAAACCTGTGCAAACGGTGAAGAAGGGGCAACATTTCTCGATGAAAGCGGATAAAATACGCCCTAGCGACAAACTTTACAAGTTGGTTTCTACGGAAGAATTAAAGAAATTCAAAGGACTGGATATTGAAAAAACTCGCGGATGATACACTTATGATACACTATTGGTGTTTATGCCGTTTTTAGGGATAAAGTGTATCACAAGTGTTTCATAAATGTATCGCAAGTGTCTCATAAATGTATCACAAGTGTCTCGTAAGTGTATTACATGTGTCTCATAAGTGTCTCATCTTGGGGTTAAAGAGTATAGTATGGAAAAATATATCTATGAGTTGGAAATGAAGGTGCGGGATTACGAATGTGACCTGCAAGGTATTGTGAATAATGCGAATTATCAGCATTATCTGGAACATACACGCCATGAATTCCTGTTGTCAACAGGCGTAAGTTTCGCCAAGTTGCATGAACAAGGAGTAGACCCGGTAGTGGCACGCATTAATATGGCATTTAAAACTCCACTAAAGAGTGGTGATGAGTTCATTTCCAAACTTTACATGAAAAAGGAAGGTATCAAGTATGTATTCTATCAGGATATCTTCCGGAAAAGTGACGATAAAGTGGCGATTAAAGCGGTGGTTGAAACGGTCTGTGTGGTGAACGGACGTTTGAGCGACAGTAAACTGTTTGATAAAATCTTCGAGCCCTATCTTACTGCTAATCACTAAGCATTCACTACTAATCACTCATTTATATGAAAAACGATGAACGTATTTGCAGTATAGCACTTACACTTTGCCCCGGTATAGGACATATCGGGGCAAAGCGTTTAATAGACGGTATGGGTAGTGCTGCCGAAGTTTTCCGTCAGCGTAAAGAATTGCCCGAAATCCTTCCCGGTGTAAGTTCTGCTGTGGTGGTGGCACTCGATAATCCTGCTGCTTTTCTCCGTGCCGAACATGAGATGGAATTTGTGGAGAAGAATCGCCTGTCCTGCCTTACGTTAAAAGACGAATCTTATCCATCACGCCTGCGTGAGTGTGAAGATGCTCCGGTAGTTCTATTCTTCAAGGGGAATACTGATTTCAACCGTCTTCGCGTTATTGATATGGTAGGCACCCGTAATGCTACGGAATATGGCAAACAGTTTTGTGCAGACTTTCTTCGTGATTTGTCTGCTTCCTGTCCCGATGTCCTGGTTGTGAGTGGCCTGGCTTATGGCATTGATATTCATTCCCATCGTGCAGCACTGGCTAACCATCTTTCCACAGTAGCGGTTCTGGCCCATGGACTGGACCGTATATATCCTTATGTCCATCGTAAAACAGCTATTGATATGTTAGAGAATGGTGGCCTGCTTACCGAGTTTCTAACAGAGACCAATCCCGACCGCCACAATTTCGTAAGTCGTAATCGCATTGTAGCAGGTATGAGCGATGCTACCATTGTGGTAGAATCAGCTGATAAAGGCGGTTCTCTTATTACGGCAGACCTTGCCGTAGGCTATCACCGTGATTGTTTTGCTGTCCCGGGACGCATTTCTGATGCTTCTTCGAGAGGGTGCAATCTGCTGATACGTGATAATAAAGCCGCTCTCATCCAGTCTGCCGAAGATTTTATAGAAGCTATGGGGTGGAATCCTGCCGGAGAACCCGTTAAGCCGGAAGGCATTCAACGTGATCTTTTTCCTGAATTGAGTAAAGACGAGGAATGTATTGTAGGTATTCTTACCCGTCAGGGAGATCTGCACGTCAATGCACTGGTAGTGGAAGCGGATATTCCCGTGAACCGTATGACCGGTTTGCTTTTCGAGTTGGAGATGAAAGGGGTGGTTCGTGCAATGGTGGGAGGAGTATATCATTTATTAATGTGAGTCGTCTGTAGAACGATATTTTTTGGTAGAATTCTATCCTATGCCTTTGTGTGTTATTTTCTATCTTTGCAATTGAATATTTATCTTTAATACTAAATAAAAAAGATGAAGCGTATTGTTTTTTTGGATTATGTGCGTGTATTTGCGTGCTTTCTTGTCATGGTTGTCCATGCTAGTGAGAACTTTTATGGTGCTGCCGGAGCTACGGATATGGTGGGACCGCAATCCTACCTGGGTAGTGAGGCAGACCGGTTGTGGGTAGCTGTGTACGATGGTTTCTCACGCATGGCGGTGCCACTGTTTATGATTGTCTCTGCCTTTCTTCTTGCACCGATGAAGAAAGAACAGACCATGTGGCAATTCTACCGTCAACGTGCCATTCGCATCTTGCCGCCATTCTTCATATTCATGATACTGTACAGTACGCTTCCGATGTTGTGGGGACAGATAAACGGAGAAACATCATTTAATGATATGTCGCGGATACTCCTGAACTTTCCGTCATTGGCCGGACACTTGTGGTTCATGTATCCTTTGATCAGCCTTTATCTGTTCATCCCCATCATATCGCCGTGGCTGAATAAAGCTACGGCTAAAGAAGAACGTTTCTTCATTGGTTTGTTCCTGCTTTCGACCTGTATGCCTTATCTCAACCGCTGGTTCGGTGAAGTATGGGGACAATGTTTCTGGAACGAATACCATATGTTGTGGTACTTCTCCGGTTACTTGGGATACCTTGTAATGGCGCATTATATACGTGTACATCTTACATGGAACCGTTCCAAGCGTCTCACTATAGGAACTATTTTAATGCTGGTCGGTGCTGTATGGACGATTTACTCATTCTATGTCCAGGCCATTCCCGGAGAAATTCTCGTTACCCCGGAAATAGAGATCGGATGGGCTTTCTGCACCATCAACTGTGTACTTCTTACGGCAGGTACATTCCTTCTTTTCACATGTATAAACCGGCAGAATCCGCCACAGGTTATTACAGAAACATCAAAACTCAGCTATGGCATGTACCTTATGCATATATTCTGGCTTGGGTTATGGGTAACCGTGTTCAAGCATAATCTGGCATTGCCTACTGTTGCTGCTATACCCTGTATTGCAGTAAGTACATTCATTAGCTGTTTCATTGCTACGAAGATTATCTCATTCATACCGGGCAGTAAGTGGATCATAGGATAAAGACTTATACATAAGTGTAGATTGCATATCTATTTCCAGCATGTTGGGGCTATATTTCCAAGCTGCTGGATCTATATATCCTACGGATTGAGTCTATATATCCAGCAGCTTGGATCTATATATCGGATAACTTGCATCTATATGTCCAACGGCTTGTCCGGAGGGAACTTATCGGGTAGATAGAATTTATATTTTGAAGATTGTTTTTCTGTTATTAATAGAAAGTGTACATTTGCAATACTATACCTTTTTAATTTAATACGGTTGGCAGTCGATGACAATAGATTTAAATACTTTTAATCAGTTCTTTATAGAGTATCAGCAGCGTTTCGTCCACTTCGCTTGTACCTATGTGCGCGATGAGGTTGTTGCTGAAGACTTTGTCATTGAATCCATGATGTACTATTGGGAAAATAAAGATCGTTTGCCTGCCGATACCAATATTCCGGCCTATGTGCTGACTACCATCAAACATAAATGTATAGATCACCTGCGTCATCAGCAGGTACATCAGGAAGCGTCCGATGAACTTTCACGGTTATATGCCTGGGAATTGTCTGACCGGATTATTACGCTGGAAGACTTTGAACCCAATGAAGTGTTTACGGCAGAAATACAAGAGATCGTAGATAAGACTCTGGAAAGTTTGCCTGAGCAGACAAAGCGTATCTTTATCATGAGTCGTTATGAGAATAAATCTCATAAAGAAATAGCCGCTTTGCTGGGCATGACCACTAAAGGGGTAGAGTTCCATATTGCTAAGTCTACCAAAGCATTACGCCTTTCCTTGAAGGATTACTTGCCTGTTTCCCTGCTTTTTTTCTATCTCAACTAAAAAAAGTTTCTTTTTCTACTAGGGAATATTTCCCGTGACCCGCTATTACTATAGATACACTAATAAGAGTATGTATGGATAAGGATTTATTATACCGTCTTTTCGAAGGTCATGCTTCTGTGGAAGAGATGAAATCGATAAAAGAATGGGCTGAAACTTCTGAGGAAAACAGTAAGCTGTTACGCCGGGAGCGCAAGTTGTTCAATGCGATTATTCTTTCGGGACGCCTGAAACGAATGGAACGGCAAACTACTAAGAAAAAGAATTACTTCATCAGGGAATTCCTGAAGATAGCTTCTGTTATAGTGATTACGGTAGGTGTAACGGCTGCTTTGTTTTCAGTAGGAAAAGATAGGGACGATGTGAATGTAGCTATGCAAACCATTACCGTACCGGCCGGCCAGCGAGTGAACCTCGATTTACCCGATGGTTCAAACGTCTGGCTGAATGCCGGAACCCGAATGCAATATCCTGTTTCATTTATGAAAGATAAGCGGGAAGTTATACTGGATGGAGAGGCTTATTTTGAAGTGGCACGTAATGAGAGATGTCCGTTTGTAGTGCGTACACATGCTATGGATGTAGAGGTACTGGGAACAAAATTCAATGTGGAGGCTTATTCGAAGAAAGCGGTATTTGAAGCATCGTTGATGCAAGGAAAAATCAGGGTGAAGTCGCCTCTTAATGAAAAGACGGCTGTGGTACTCCTTCCCAATTATAAAACAACTCTGAAAGATGGCAGGTTGGTAGTGAGCAAGATTGATGATTACAATGTGTATCGTTGGAAAGAAGGTCTGTACTGCTTTAAGAGCAAGCCATTCACCCAGATTATGGAAGATCTGGAAAGATATTATGATTTGAAAATCCAGGTGGATAAGAAGAGTATAGAAAGTGTGGCACTGACCGGAAAATTCCGTATATCCGACGGATTGGACTATGCATTGCGTGTTTTACAGAAAGATGTGTCTTTCACTTACCGGAGAGATAAAGATAATGACGTCATTTATATAAAGTAAACGTAATATTAACCTGTTTAAAATGGGAGATTAGCCTATGGAACAATACTGATGAAAAACAAAAAGCCGATAGATGTTTGCCCCATCCATCGGCCCTGATTAACACAATTCGATTTACAAATCATATTAATAACTCATTTACAAAGATATGAAAAACATTCCTTTGTCGGATATTTATTGCCCTAAAAATCCGCAAATAACATTATTATTCAGAATTATGAGAATATCAATATTCTTTTTGTTCTTCTGTGTTTTTAGCCTGATGGCGAAGAATAGTCACTCACAGAATGCACGGGTGACAATCAATCGAACCAATGTACAGCTTGAATCTATACTGAATGAGATAGAGTCTCAGACAGATTATCTGTTTATCTATAAGGATGATGTGGATGTAACATCGCGCAAAAGTATTCGTGTAAATAATAAATCTGTCTCTGAAGTGCTTCTTGCATTATTGTCAGGTTCATCCATAACTTATAAGATGGAGGGAAATCATATTGTTCTAACCCGAAAAGAAACAACGACTTTACAACAACAGCAGCGTATATCTGGGACAGTCACTGACGAAAAGGGAGAGCCGCTTATTGGTGTTACTATAATTATAAAAGGTTCAACAGAAGGTACGGTTACTGATGCAAATGGTAACTTCTCATTGCCTGCAAATGTGAATGATGTACTTCAATTCAGCTATATTGGATATATTCCACAAGAAATAATATTGAGAAGTTTGAAAACTGTACAAGTGCTTTTGCGGGAGGATTCCGAATTGCTCGATGAAGTGGTTGTCATAGGCTATGGAACTGCTCGTAAGTCAGACTTGACTGGATCGGTTTCTTCACTAAATGGGGAGCGTCTGAATAAACAGACTAATCCTAACCTTTCAGCACAGTTACAAGGACAAATGGCTGGTGTACAGGTAATGCGAACAACAGGTGACCCGTCCTCCTCCTCAGAAATCCTTATTCATGGTGTGACTACCATGTCTGATAGTAGCCCATTGATTATTATTGATGGAGTTCCTGGTACACTTGATGATGTAGATCCGTCGGAAGTGCAAGATATACAAGTGTTGAAAGATGCGGCTTCTGCATCCATCTATGGTTCACGTGCTGCAGCTGGTGTTATTCTTGTTTCTACAAAAAGAGCCAAGAATAATCAGCTCAAAATGAGTTATAACTATGAATATGGCATAGATATGCCTACGGCAATGCCTAAATATGCCCGTGCAAAAGATTGGATGATATTTAAAAATGAATTAACTTATAATGATGGTGGAGATGATCTATATGGTGTGTATTCGCAAGACTTCATTGATTCATATGAAGCTAATCATGCAATAGATCCTGATCGATATCCAATAACTGATTGGCAGGATGTTTTACTAAAAGACCAGAGTAACCATCAGCGCCATTCTTTTACTCTGTCGGGTGGAACGGATAAATTGCTAACTAATTTCAGCTTGAACTATTATAAAGGTAACTCTATTATTCCGGGAAAAGAGTATGAACGTATTTATGCAAGACTAAACAATGATTTTAAAATCAACAATTGGATTCATGCAAAAGTAGACTTAAATGTGAGACTTACAGATCGTGAGTATCCAAACAGTCCAATTTATTATACGCATCATTCTCACCCACTTACAACGGACTTTTGGTCAAATGGGTTGATATCTCAAGGCCGTGATGGTGAAAATCCTTATGCACTATTGACATTAGCCGGAAAACAGAAAACACGTGGGTTTGGGTTCTCTGGTAAAATAGGTATTGACCTTACTCCGTTTGAAGGTTTGACAATTTCTGCTGTTGCCGCGCCTACTTATTATCTTTATAAGAGTAAGGATTGGGACACAAAGTTTGACCTGTATGATATGGAAGGCAATATTTATCCTAATTCATCTACGACAAATTTGCGTGAAGATCGTAATGATAATAATAGCTTGACTTTCCAACTATATGCTAATTATAACAAGGTATTTGGTCAACATGCGCTCAATTTGATGGTCGGGTATGAAGATTACGCTTTTAACTGGGAAAATGAAGGTGCATGGCGTAATAATTACGTATTATCATCATATCCTTATTTGAATCTTGGTCCCGAAGATCAGCAATACAATAATGGTAGTGCTGGGCATAATGCTTATCGTTCATACTTCGGCCGTTTGATGTATTCTTATGCAAATCGCTATTTACTCCAGGTTAATGTACGCTCTGATGGTTCTTCGCGTTTTGCAAAGGGGCATCGATGGGGGACTTTTCCATCAGCGTCGGCAGGATGGGTTGTTACAGAAGAGCCTTGGCTAAAGGATAATAAAGTGCTTAACTTCTTAAAACTTCGTGCATCGATAGGCCAATTGGGAAATGAGCGTATAGGTTCGGAATTTCCATATCAGGCGTCTATGGAATTTAGTAATGGTTATCTTGCAAATAAAACTACAGGTATTGCGGATCCTACTCAAATAGCTTTTCAATCAACTTATGCGTTTGAGAATATTACTTGGGAGACGACAACAACTTATGGTATAGGGGTGGATGCCAATTTCTTTAATAACCGTTTACGTTTTAATGGAGACTGGTACTATAAAAAAACAAAGGATATGTTGTTAGTTATGAATTTTCCTAATTATACAGGATATAATGCACCAGAACAAAATGCCGGTAAAATGAGTACAAAGGGATGGGAGGTAACACTTGCATGGAATGACCATATTAATGATTTTAATTATGGAGCAAGTTTC
Organism: Bacteroides sp. Phil13; assembly: GCF_001940965.1. Classification (NCBI taxonomy): domain Bacteria; kingdom Pseudomonadati; phylum Bacteroidota; class Bacteroidia; order Bacteroidales; family Bacteroidaceae; genus Bacteroides; species Bacteroides sp. Phil13. The sequence continues at coordinate 48,655 of NZ_MSHA01000016.1, forward strand.
AATCTTTCTGATTATCGGTCAAAGATGGGGTATTTGGGTAATCTTCGTAAATTTTCAGGTAACTATATTACAGAGGAAGGATCGCACTATCAAGAATGGTATCTTTATAAGAATAAAGGGATATTCTTGAATGATGAAGCCCTTTATGATGCTAATGGTAAGAAGGTTGCAGTACAAGGTAATGAAGTTGCCGGTTGTATTCAGTTTGAGGATATTGACGGTGATGGTAAAATAACAGCAGATAAAGACCGTGTATATTGTGGAAACTCACTTCCTGAGTTGCAGTTTGGTGCTTCTTTCTGGGCAAATTATAAGGGGTTTGACTTTAATCTTTCTTTGCAGGGTGTTGGACACTGGTTGAAATATGTTAGTGATATAATGGTTCGTCCACTTGAGTGGGGATGGGGGCAGGTTCCTGAGGTCCTTGTTAATAATCATTGGAGCCCTTACAATACTGATGAGGAAAATGCAAAGATGAGATTTCCTATGGCTTCGTGGGCGCATCAAGGTCAGATTTATGGCTCTAATGACTTTTGGTTATATAATGCGGCTTATATGAGAGTCAAGAATATAACATTAGGGTATACTATTCCACAGAATATTACGAAGAATTTTTATGTGAATGGATTGAGACTATATGTCAGCGTAAATGATTTGCCTGCCTTTAATCTTGGAAGCGGCGGTATTGATGGCTGGGATCCTGAACAAGGAATTGATAAAGACTTTCTTACAACTTCTTTAATTTTTGGTGTTAAAGTAACCTTCTAAAAATATATATTATGAGAAATTTAAAATTTATTGCTACAGCGGCAGTGACTTTCATAATAATATCATGTGCAGATCTTGATTTGAGTCCTCTTTCTGAAGGGTCAAGTAATAACTGGTATCATGATGATACGGAATATTTAATGTCGCTTAATGATCTTATGAGGGCTGATTTTTATCCTATTGATTCCTATCCATGGGATGATGATGTTTTTAGTAGAAATTCTCAAGAAGAAACTAAGAATGGTAATATGACATCGGAATCAGGTACGGCAAAGTCAAGATGGTTGATTCTTTATAAGGCTATTGCTCGTTCTTTGAGAATTCTTAATAACTTGCAAACAGCTGAAACTTCAACAGATATAACTCCTGCCAATATCCGCCAATATAGAGGTGAAGCATATTTTCATTTGGGATTTTCTTATGCCATGCTTGCGACATATTATGGTGATGTCATTCTTGATAAAAAAGGAATGTCTTTGGCAGAGGCTTATACCGCATCTCGTTCACCTAAGCGTGAAGTCCTTGATTATGCTTATGAATGTCTTGATTCTGCTGCTGAATTGTTGTCGGATTCTTATACTGGTCAACTTAGGCCAACGACTGGAGCTGCTTTAGGATTTAAAGTCCGTTTTGCTCTTTTTCATAAGGATTATCAAAAGGCTATTGATGCTGCAGAGAAATTAATGAATGCTGGAACATACTCTTTGGAACCGAATTATCAGGAGTTGTTTCAAAAACCATATTCTAATGAACTAATTTTCTATTTTCAAGGAAACAAAGATTTGCGATATTATTGTGCTGATTTGTATGGCTCGGTAAATAATTATTGTTTACGCCAGATTGGTGGAAATTGTAATCGTGGTCCATCAATACAATTGGTATGCTCTTATCTTTGTACTGATGGGCTGCCTATTGATGAATCTCCGCTTTATGATCCTAAGAATTTTTGGGCTAATCGCGATCCTCGTTTGACATATACTGTTCAATCTTTTATGCTAAAGCATGATCCTCGTTATTCGGATTATATCTGGACACGGCAGCATGAGAAGACATACTTGGAATTAATAGCAAAGGGACAAGCTAATTATACAGATAGTCTATTGGAAAATAAATATCCGGAATATTTTATTTATGGATATGAGTATGTTCCCGGACCTTATGATACTAAATGTTTGAATACGACCACCCATAATATGGATAGGAATAATGATTCCAAAGGAAGTAACGAACATGCTGCTTATCAAGGATTTATTATGAAGAAATATGTTACTAATGATTGGACTGATTATCGTAGTGTGGCTTCTCATGCATATAATACATTTCCTTATTTGAGATATGCTGAGATTCTGATGTCATATGTTGAAGCTAAGAATGAACTTGGACAGTGCACGCAAGAAATACTGGATAATACTATTAATAAAATTCGTGAACGTGCATACAATGGGACCGGTTTGGTTTATCCGTATGTTGAAATGGCTTCACAGGAGAAACTTCGTACGATTATCCGCATGGAAAGGCGAATGGAATTTCCATTTGAGGGGATTCGTTATCGTGACCTGTTGCGGTGGAGAATAGCAGAAAAGGTCTTTAATACCAGTGAATACCAGTTGAGTCGCGCATGGTCAGGTCGTACTGATTGGGATGGAAAAGATATGAGCATAGTCTCTGATGCCTTTAAGGTACTTCTGAAGAACTGGGATGAAGGCAATTATCCTATTGGAGGAATCCCGCAGATTGATGAAGATGGTTTGCCTGATGTTGAATATATGGTAGAGGAAGGGTATCAAACTCGGTTCTATCAATATCGTTTTGATAAAGATAAGAATTATTTATGGCCTATTCCGGCTTCCGATTTATTGGTAAATGATAATTTAACGCAGAATCCAGGATATTAATCTTTGTAAATTTCAATTAGATTCTCATTGAAATAAATGGGAATCTAATTGAAATAATAACTATAATGATTAAAAGGGTATTTGTATAAGTACTCAAAATAGGAGTAGGTATTGTCATTCTTTCATAGAATATAATTATACATGATTAAGATGCTATTCTATGTAATTCAAAATATATAATTGTAGGAGTGTTTATTTGTTTTCTTAAGCGAACTCTTTCTGTTCAGAATGACATGAAATAGGTCTTAAATTTTAAGCCTGATTTCGCTAATGAACTCATCGATTTGTTGTTGGATATAATATATCAAAAAGGAGCTTAAGATACTTTTATCTATGAAGATAGAGATAAGTAATGCGATATCTGTACATGATGCTCTTAATGAAGAGGCATTGTGGATAAAATGTTCATGTCTTGTGAAAAATGGATTGGCTAAAAATATATACCAATCTTTTGTAAAAGAATATAGGGAATGGTTTAGTACGGAATACTTGTTTTCATTTGATCAGATTATCAGTCTTGAAGATTTGTGGTTAGCATATTATTTGAATGCAGATATCTTTAGAATATGACCTGATTTATGTAATAATTGCCTGGCAGGTATTATATTTTTCTTGTTTTAAGGATTATCTAAAAGTTATACTAAAGTGCTGATTATATATTTGTCACATGATTGATGGCATAATAATCAGGTCTGGGAATTAGAAATTAAATACATAAAGAATATAGTAAAATGAAATATATATTTATTCTTTTTATAGCGTTCATCTCTATTTATAGCTATGCTCAGAAGAGTGGTGATTATTGGAATAACAGACTTCAAATTGTATCATTCCGCCTTCCGCCACCACCGATAGGATACCAACCAAAATTAAAAGATATAAATGGTGATGGCAAACCGGACGTCATCTATTCTATAACCCGTGACAGTATACCCGTTATGTGGATAGATGATGATGGAGATATGACGTGGAATGATTTTGAAGGAGACACAAAAAATGACTGTTTACTTATAGATCGCAATAGAGACGGTATTTACGGTGGCCAGGGAGATTTGATTATTGACTGGGTAGATACAGATGGTGACGGAAAGGCTGATATGCAGTTTGTCATCGAATATCCGAAGGTGCGTACTGGGGAAGTATGGCCCAATGGACATTACATGATAGTGCTTGATTTGGATCATGATAATATATTTAATTATATCGACTGGAATACAATGCAGCTCAAAAGTTGGGATAAGGTTGGAGTCTGTGATTTTTATACTGATTATAGCGGGCATACTGCTTTTCTCAAAATTCATGCTTCTACTTATAATATGGAGGATTTGAGATTGAATTGGGAAAATCCATTTTTATTTTATGATAAAGATGGAGATAATTTGTCCGAAATGGCTATTCGTATTTTGGACTCAACAAAACATGTAGATAGCAAGTTTCCTGCTAATAGTTTTGTCAATCAACAAGTAAACGGAGTTGTAGATTGGGTCTCAATTGCCGTCGACATGGATAATGATAATGGTCCGGGAAATGAATTCGATTTTGATATGACAATTGGTTTTCAAGGAAAAGGTTTCAACTATATGGATCAGGTACATAAAATAAATAATTTAAGAGGTTTGGCTGAGACCGACATTTTCTTCATGGATGCTCGATGGAGGCAACTGGATGAACTGATTTATCCTGATCACGAAAATGCATGGGACTTGATTTTCAAACGAGGAGAGTGGAATCGTGTCAATTTCGTATGGGATGAAGATGGTGATTGTAAACGTTGGGAACGTGTTGAATTCTATGAACCTCTTGATCTTTTTAAGACGGGATGGAAAGGAGGGGGAATCGACAACCACAAACAATCAGATGCTTCAGGAGATCGTGGAGAATGGGATATGGACAATTCAGGTGGAGGGAAATTATATGTCAGTAGGTTCGATGGACGTATCCATTTGTATGGAGCAGAGTGGGGATGTTGGAGGATAGATCAAAATGCTGAATATTATCAAGGTTGGGACCGCTTATGGTTTGGCTTGGACAAAAAACCCAATCGATTTGCTACAGTTAAGTATACCGATACAGATAATAATGGTTTTTTTGATCTGATAGAATATGATATGGATGGGGATAAACACTTTGAAACGATTATTGATTTGAGAAAAATAGGAGTTAATGATTGCTGTGAATTGATTGATATTTCCTCATTTGCTTATAAAGATTTTGTAGACTTAATGCAAAAAGTTTCAGATAATATGTGGAGTAATGCATTAAAAGCCTTGAAAGTGGCAGAAAAGAACGATATAAATACGACTTGGTATGCGAAATTAAAACAAGTTTTATCTACGCAAGAGAAATATCAGAAAGGTTATTGGTTACAGTATTATTTATATAAAGATTTGGAATATCAATTCTCCAGGAGTCAAGATGAGAAAGCATTGAAAAATTTAAATAAGGCTTACTATTCAGGAGATTGGGACTCTATGCTACGATAATAGTCTAAACAAAAAGAACAGAAAGTACTTGGAAAAAGATAATCAAATAAAAGTATGGAACTGAGTAAAAAAATGTATGTATTATTTGTATGCTTGTGTATGCTGCATAGTTTACAAGCGCAAAAAATAATAGATTATGTTGACCCCTTTATTGGTTCGGGAGGTCATGGTCATGTATTTGTCGGAGCTAATGTACCATATGGTGCGGTTCAGGTCGGTCCTTCTAATTTTTATAAGGGATGGGACTGGTGTTCAGGTTACAATTATAGAGATAGTGTAATAGTTGGATTTTCTCAACTACATTTGAGTGGAACGGGAATAGGGGATCTTGGAGATATCTTAGTTATGCCATATATGGGAGACGTAAAGTTGAATAAGGGGAAAGAAAAAGAACGGTATAGTGGCTATGCATCCAAATTCTCTCGTAAAACTGAAAAAGTAACCCCTGGCTACTATAGTGTGAATTTGGATGATTATAATATTGATGTTGAACTTAGCGCATCTGAGCGCGTGGGATATCATAAGTATACTTTTCCACAAGGAAAGGATGCCCGTATTATCATTGATTTGAATGAAGGCATAAATGATAGAGCGGTTGATACGTATATGGAGTTGGTAGATAAATATACGATAAAAGGATATCGTTCGTCTGAAGGATGGGGAAAGAAACAGCGAGTGTTTTTTGCTATTAAATTGTCCGTCCCGATTCATGATTTCTCAATTTATGAAGATGTAAAGTTCATTCCTGGAAAGAAAGGGAGAGGCAAATCTATCAAATCTTTAATTTCTTTTGCTAAATCTCCTGGAACAGTATCCCTGAAAGTTGGGATATCTCCTGTCAGTTCAGAGAGTGCCATTATGAATATAAAAGCGGAAATCCCTCATTGGAATTTTGAGGAAACTGTTAAACAAGCAGAACAGAAATGGAATAAAGAATTATCTAAGATTATTGTTGAGACCCCGAATGAGTCGGATAAACGGATATTCTATACCGCTATGTTCCATCTGATGACCCATCCTTCCCTATTCAACGATCAGAACGGTGATTATATGGGTTCCGACTGGAAAGTACACAAAAATCCCGGATTCGATAACTACACAATCTTTTCTCTTTGGGATACTTATCGTGCTGCGCATCCTCTTTATACTATAATAGACCCGAAACGGACTGCTGATTTTGTGAATAGTATGCTTGCTATTTACGATCAAACCGGGCAGCTGCCCATCTGGCATTTGCGCGGATATGATACAGGTACAATGGTAGGAATTAACAGCCTTCAGATTATTGCTGAAGCCTACATGAAAGGTAATAAGGGATTCGATCCTGAAAGAGCATTTCAAGCTTTAAAAGCCGTTGCTATGAGCGATGTACGTGGAATGGATTTTGACCGGGATTTCAAAGCAATACCCTCGGATGTGATGAAGAACCGTCCTGTTGCCACCGCGCTTGAATATGCCATAGGTACTGCGAGTATTGCTCTGATGGCAAAAGCGATGAATAAGGTCGAAGATTATGAATATTTCAGCAAACGAGCCCGCAATTATAAACTTTATTATGATCAGGAAGTAGGATTCTTTCGTGGGAGAATGTCCGATGGTAGTTGGAACCCCGTCTTTCATCCTATAAAATCTAAAAAGCCTTGGGCTACAGATTACGCCGAAGGAAATCCTTGGCAATATCTCTGGCTTGTTCCACAAGATGTAGAAGGACTTATCGAACTTCTTGGCGGAGAGAAAGCTTTTGCAGACAAACTGAATACTTTCTTCTCTCTTGATTCGGGGAATGATGAAGACATTTTGCTTGACCTCACAGGATGTATCGGCCAATATGCACATGGTAATGAGCCCAGTCACCATATTGCCTACCTATATGCTTATGTCGGGCAGCAATGGAAAACCGCGCGTCTCACTCGCTATATATTGAAAAATTTCTATCATGACCGGCCCGACGGAATTATTGGTAACGAAGACTGCGGGCAAATGTCGGCTTGGTATATAATGTCTTCGCTGGGCTTTTATCCAGTATTTACAGCATCCGGTCAATATGTACTTGGCAGCCCGTTATTTGATAAAGTTACTATTAATCACGAAAATGGTAAAAAGTTCATGATAGAAGCTGTTAATAATTCACCCGAAAATATCTATATACAGAGTGCGGAGCTAAATGGAAAGGAATATGACCTTACTTACATCACGCATCAGGATATCATGCAAGGAGGGAAACTTATAATCAGAATGGGAGGTGTACCAAATTATGATTTTGGAAGTAAACAAATGAGTCGTCCGCAGAATCGGACTATAAGTATATATGCATCAAAACCTTTTGTACATCCAGGAATGGCTCAAAGTTATGAAGATCTTGAATTTATGCGGACAAATGTATTGCAAGGTAATGAGCCTTGGAAAACAGCTTTTAACGATCTGAAAAAACAGACTTCTCTCAACTTTGTTCCTTGTCCTATTGCTTTTGTTTCTGAAGATGCTTATGGGGTAAACAGTTTTGGAGGTAAAGAGTTTTATCAAAGTGCTATGGCTGCTTATAAGCATTCTTTGGTATGGTATATAACAAAAGACCAAGTATACGCTGATAAGGCAATTGAGATACTTAATGCCTGGGCGTATAAGTTGCATAGTTTTGATGCTAACAATGCCAAATTGAATGTAGGTTTGTGGGGATATTATTTTTTGAATGCTGCTGAAATATTGAAATACTCAGATGCTGGTTGGAGCGAGCGGGATATGGCACAATTTGAAAAGATGGTATTAACAATCTTATACCCAACTATTAAAGATTTCTTTACCGAAGCTAATGGCAACTGGGATGCATCAATGATAAGCACTATGTTATGCATAGCAGTTTACACCGATAACTGTGAAATATTCAATAAAGCTATTGACCGTTACCTTTGGGGACCTGGAAATTCAGGAATCACAAAGTACATCTATCCCGGGGGACAATCGCAGGAAGCTATTCGCGACTGGGATCATGCGCAACTTGGCATAGGTGAGTTTGAAAAAGCAGCTCAAACAGCCCGTACTCAAGGCATAGATCTTTACGGTGTAGCACAGGATAGACTAGCCTATGCTTATGAATTTACCGCTAAAGTGATGCTGGGTAATGATATTGATATTTATGGCACTCTTTCTACAAGCAGGATGGATACTATAAAAGATATTTATCAATCTATTTATGATTATTATATCAATGTAAAGGGAACCGAGCTCCCTTATACTAAACAATTTATACAGAAACATGTGCATCCAGCCTTTTCTATAGGTACTTTAACCGGATTAAAATACCATCCGGTCAAAAGTAGGCAGATGATGAAAACACTGCCTGTGCTCGATTTCCTGAAGCCTACTGAAATCGGAGCACTCAATGCTCCTACTCGTGATATACCTTCCGGTTCAATCCGGGTAAATCCTGGAGAGTCCGTACAAGATGTTATCGATAGACACAGAGGTTCTGGAAAATGTATTGTCCTCGAAAAAGGTGTGCACATATTGAAAGCTCCACTCAAAATCTACAGTGGAATAACTTTATGTGGCTATGGCAAGCAGTCCGTGTTATATCTTAGTCCTGAGATGAGGACAGCAACAATCATAAATGCCGAAGACAACATCAGTAATTTTACTTTGCGTGATGTATTGATAGAAGGTGCCATAAACGTAAAAGAAAATAGTGACCCCAATCACGATCGTCGGTTACGTTTATATATGCTTGCTCCCAGCCGCGAGGGGATTATGATACGTTCCGAAAACGGTGGACGAATTGAGAACCTTACATTTGAGAATGTTACCTTGCAAAATTTCACCAAAAATGGTATGCTCATAGTAGGAGGTTCAGGTATCAAGATAAACCGTTGTAATTTCACAGATAACGGTGCCGCCGTTGTACCCGGTTCCGGATTTCACCATAACTTGAATTTATCGTATGTCACCAATGGTTCAGTTACTAACAGTCGATTCTGTTCTTCACCCTGGGGTAATGGTATCAGCATATCATTTTGCAAAAAGATAACCGTTTCAAACAATGAAATGTGCCGCAATAAGCTCTCAGGTATTTATTGTGTCGACAGTGAAAATATCTCTATCAATAACAATCTAACAGAAGGCAATGATGAAGACGGTATCAATATAGATGCACTATATAGGGGATGCAACACTGTAGAAATACAGAGCAACCTCTCACAGAATAATAGTAGAAAGGGAATCAGAACCAATTGCGTTACTGCATTAAAACAAAAAGATAATAAACTATTAATAAATAGATCGGAGTGTATTAACTAAAAATTAAAATTATGAATTACAGAATTAAAGCATTATTTATTAGCTTTTCTTTTGTTGCCGCACTCAGTGCGCAACGTGTAGAGTGGGTTTCGACTACTGACAACAATCGTTGGCAAACGTCCAACAAGGTGAAACTGGAAAAAGCCTTAGCTGGTACCCAGTTCGATATTACTATTACCGGTGAAAAAGCGCAAGTGATAGACGGCTTCGGCGGTTGTTTCAGTGAACTTGGCTGGGATGCCCTTATGGAGCTTTCAGAGACAGAACGCAACAAGGTTATTTACAATCTTTTCAACCCGCAGGAAGCTAACTTTAACTACAATCGTATGCCTATGGGGGCTAGCGATTTCGGAATGAACTTTTACTCATTCAATGATGTGGCCGATGATTTTGCAATGGATAATTTTAGCATTGCTCGTGATCGTCATATCCTTTTACGATTCATCAAAGCTGCACAAAAGGAAAATCCCGGAATGCACATCTTTGCTTCTCCTTGGTCTCCCCCAGCTTGGATGAAGACTAATAACCACTATGCCAGTACGGCTAGTACAAAAGGATTCAACGGCTTACCTGCAGAAAGAAATAATACTAAAGATGCTACAGGCTTTAGAATGCTCGACGGCTATTTGAAAGCTTATGCTTTGTATTTCTCTAAGTTCATTCGGGCTTACGAGAAAGAGGGAGTTACAATTTCCGCTGTTTATCCACAAAACGAACCATGCTCCAATCAGGTGTTCCCCAGTTGTAAATGGAGATCTGAAGACCTTGCATTCTTCATTAGCGATTATCTTGGACCTAAATTCGAAGAAGATGGTATAAAGACCGATATCTATTTTGGCACTGTAAATACCAGTATAGCTGATTACGTAAGAACTGCGCTCAACAATGAAAAAGCTGCTAAATATATAAAAGGTGTCGGCTTTCAATGGTCTGGTAAAAAGGCTATACCAATTATCAGCAAAGAATATCCACATTTGAAATATGTACAAACCGAGTCAGAATGTGGTAACGGAGCCAATATTTGGAGTCAGGCAGAATACACATGGAGTCTCATGCATCAATATCTTACTAACGGTGCCAGCGTTTATGCCTATTGGAACCTCATACTTGACCAAACGGGAGTAAGTCCTTGGGGCTGGAGGCAAAATTCACTCATAACAATTGATAAAGAAACCAAAGAGGTAAAGTACAACCCTGAATACTATATCATGAAGCATATAAGCAAATATGTATTGCCGGGTGCGTACAGATTGATAACAAACGAAAGAACTGATCATTTGGCATTTCAAAATCCTGATGGGCAGATAGTAGTTGTGATAGTAAATCAAGAAGAAACTGATAAAGAAATGAATATCGGGTATAAAGATAAAATGATAAGTCTGAAAGTGGAGGCAAAATCATTTAATACTATCAAATTTTAAAATGATTTGTAAAAATACTATTAAATGATAACTTAATGGTGTACCCTGAAATGGTGCAACTATACAGTATGAGACACGTTTTATGATATGAACTGTATGTTGTTATTCTCTCATTTCAGGGTATACATTAGTTATATTTTCTTTACTGCAGAGAGCATTATCCTATATAACCTCTTTTAAATATATAAGCATGAAAAAGTATGTATTATTACTGATGGCTGTTTTAATCATGGCCATACTATCATCTTGTAATAAAGTTATTGTAAACAAGACTCCCATAGATTATGTTAATCCATATATAGGGAATATCAGCCATTTGTTGGTACCTACTTTCCCAACTGTTCATTTGCCTAACAGCATGCTTCGGGTTTATCCCGAAAGGAGAGAATATACAACGGATTATATTTCTGGGTTGCCGATAATAGTAACCAGCCATCGTGGACGTTCTGCTTTCAGTATTAGTCCTAAGAGTGAACAGTCAGATGTATTTTCTCCTATAATCAATTATACGTACGATAATGAAAGAATCACCCCCTACCGCTACTCGGTTCATCTGGATGAAGCGAAAGTGGAAGTAGATTTTGCCCCTTCCCATCAATCTGCACTTTATAATTTAAAGTTTGCTAATGGTGAAACTAATCAGCTCATTATTAATAGTCGGAATGGAAAACTAAAGACAACAGGGTGTGGTGTCTCCGGATATGAAACGATAGGGAATGGACCCACAAAAGTTTATCTGTATTTGGAAGCGGAACAACCTATAGTCAACTCCGGAGCTATAATAAATAATGAAATCCATTACAATCGGACATCAGCTGAGGGGCAGAATGAAGCTATTGTATTAGGATTTTCTTCAAAAGTAGTAAATGTTAGATACGGTATTTCGTTTATAAGCGAAGAACAAGCACAAGAGAATCTTGAGAGAGAAATCAATACCTACAAGGTAGATGATTTAGCACGAATTGGTAAAGATATTTGGAATGAAACTCTGGGAAAAATAGAAGTGGGGGGAGGTTCCGAGAGCGACAAGGTGGTCTTTTATACTTCACTTTACCGTACTTACGAACGCATGATTAATATATCCGAAGACGGCAAATATTACAGTGCTTTCGATGGTCAGGTGCACGATGATAATGGCATCCCTTTTTATACCGATGATTGGATTTGGGATACCTATCGGGCGACTCATCCCTTGCGTATTTTAATTGAGCCTGAAATGGAAGTGCACATGATAAATTCATATTTGCGTATGGCTCAACAGTCAAAAGAAGGTTGGATGCCCACTTTCCCTGAAGTAACTGGGGACAGTCATCGGATGAATGGTAATCATTCTGTTGCGGTAATTTGCGATGCTTATTATAAAGGTCTGCGTGGTTTCGATCTGGATGCGGCTTACAATGCATGCAAAGCAACGTTGACAGAGAAAAGCTTACTGCCTTGGAAATGTATACCTAATACGGAGTTGGATCTATTTTATCAGGAAAGAGGCTATTTCCCTGCTTTGCAGCCTGATGAAGAAGAATATGTAAAAGCAGTTCATTCCCATGAAAAAAGACAACCAATTGCTGTTACTCTTGGTACTTGTTATGACGATTGGTGTTTGTCGCAGATAGCAAAGGGGTTGGGGAAGGTTGAAGATTATAATTATTTCTTGAAGCGTTCATCTAATTATCGCAATATCTATAATTCTGAGACTGCATTTTTCCATCCTAAAGATAAAGATGGAAGGTTTATTGAACCTTTTGATTATCGCTATTCAGGTGGACAAGGTGCGCGGAATTATTACGCAGAGAATAATGGCTGGACTTACCGTTGGGATGTACCTCATAATATTGCTGACTTAATTACATTAATGGGGTCACCTCAAAAGTTTATACAGAATCTTGATCAGACATTCCGTGAACCACTTGGTAAGAACAAATATACTTTTTATTCACAATTGCCGGATCATACAGGTAATGTAGGGCAATTTTCAATGGCGAATGAGCCCTCTTTGCATATTCCTTATTTATATAATTATGCTGGAGAGCCGTGGAAAACTCAAAAAAGGATTAGGAGATTACTAGACCAGTGGTTTCGAAACGATTTGATGGGAGTTCCGGGAGATGAAGATGGAGGAGGTATGACGGCTTTTGTTGTTTTTTCTGCAATGGGATTTTATCCAGTAACACCTGGTATACCTATTTATAATATTGGGAGTCCATTGTTTGAATATATAAAAATGGACCTTGGTAACGGTACTTTTTTTGAAATTGAAGCAAGAAACTGCTCAAGAGAAAATAAGTATATCCAATCGGCAATATTAAATGGAAAAGAATGGAATAAATCTTGGTTTAGCCATGATGATATTAAAAATGGAGGCAAACTTGTACTGGTTATGGGAGATAAAGCTAATGAAAGCTGGGGGATAAAAGATGTACCTCCCTCTGGGGAATCAGTCAATAAACTAATTTCTCTTTAAACATAGCATTGATAATTTTAATATTAAGCAATATAAATTTAATATAATATTTATGATTGAAACTGGTAACCTTCAACAGATTAATACCAACCGCGTAATCTTTTTAGATTGGCTGCGTGCTATTGCTTGTTTAATGGTATTGATAGTACATGCATCAGAGTGTATCTATTCGAATGATTATTCTTTTTCATTTCCCTCTGAGGCAGGGCGTTGGAGCGTATGTTTAATCAATGGGTTTGTACGTCCGGCTGTACCACTGTTCCTTATTGCTTCTGCATATTTGTTAGTTCCTTTAAAAACTGATACTAAAACTTTTTTCCGTAAACGCTTTATACGGGTTGTCATTCCTTTTATTGTATGGCTTGTTATGTATGCCGTTCTTCCTATATTATGGGAAGAATATACTATGATAGATGTAAAAAATAACCTGTCGAAAATTTTCATCAATTTTATTCCGCGAGCTTCACATTTGTGGTTTATTTACATGCTCCTTGGTATTTATTTGATTATGCCGATTTTATCTTCATGGTTGAAGCAGGTCAGCCGGCGTGAAGAGGAATTTTTCTTAGCTCTTTGGTTATTTACCACCTTATTTTGGCATGCTCATGAGATATTCGGGGATATTTTCGGGGAATGCTGGTGGAACCCATTTCCTTTGTTCCATTATGTATCTGGATATGTGGGATATGTAATAATGGCTCATTATATTCGTAAGTATTTAAACTGGTCTATGAAGAAGACACTTTATGTGGCTCTTCCATGTTTCTTAATAGGATATTTGTTTTGTGTCTGGTCATTTTATACGCGTTCGTTTACAGTTGAAGCTGTACAGCAGTTGGAATTAAGCTGGCAAACTACTTCAATAGCTCCAGTTTTAATGAGTTTTGGGGCATTTATGTTTATTAAGAAAATCAGTTATACGGGTAAAGCTTATAAAATAATCCGTGATATTTCGTGTATGAGCTATGGTATGTATCTTATGCACATGTTAATTCTGCCATATGTCTTTGGTTTGTGCAATTCTACAATGTCACCTGCTATTACAATATTGGTGACGGCACTGGTTACATATATCATTTGCTATATCATAACCAAGATAATTTCATGTTTGAAGTATGGGAAATATATTGTCGGTTGATTTTGGAATTGTGGTTTAAAGAGGTAAGGTATTGGTGATGTTATTATTGAGAGTAGAAAATTAGATTGTTATTAATATAAATGAGTAGTATAATATGATCAAACGAAGAGATTTTTTGAAGAAGTCTGGAATGATTGCTCTGGCAGCGGCATTTCCAGGTATTGTAAATGCAGAGGTGGAGGCTACTGATGGAAGTGCAGTCTTAAACAAGAATAGAATAAAAGTAAATAATCAGTGGGATGTGATAGTTGTGGGTGGTGGCCCTGCAGGATGTGCAGCGGCGACAGCTGCTGCCCGTGAAGGTGCTAAGGTTCTAATTATTGAAAGTACCGGAGCGTTGGGAGGGATGGGAACTTCCGGTCTTTTGAATGCATGGTGTCCGTTTACGGATAAAGAGAAGATTATATATAAAGGAATTGCTGAAAAGGTTTTTATGGAAGCTAAGAAAGGAGTTCCTCATGCAAGAGGCTATGATTGGGTTCCTATCAATACAGAATATTTAAAAGTGGTTTATGATGACTTAGTTATGTCACAAGGAGTTTCTGTATTATTCTTTTCTAACATGGCAGCTGTAGAAATGAAAAATAAAGAGATGGTTGATGCTATTATTGTTGCAAACAAAGCAGGACTAACAGCTTACAAGGCTAAGTTATTCATTGATTGCACGGGGGATGGGGATCTGGCAGCTTGGGCAGGAGCGGACTTTGATATGGGAGATGATAAGGGGGCTGTACAAGAGGGTTCTTTGTGTTTTGCTTTATCAAATATTGATCCTTATGAATTTTCATTGATAGGGACTGTTCAATCCAGTAAGAAAGATAGTCCCATTTTTAAAATAATTGAATCTGGTAAGTACAATCTTATTAAAGATTATCATATTAATGATAAATATGCAGGACCGGGATATCTGGCTTTTAATGCTGGGCACGTGAAGGTTAATAGTATTGATCCCGCTTCTCTTTCATCTGCGATGATAACTGGGAGAAAAATTGCACGGCAATTTCAGGAAGGATTAGCTGAGTATGAACCGAAAACGTTTGCTTCTTCCTACTTGGCTGCGACAGCAGCATTAATGGGGGTAAGAGAAAGTAGGCGAATAAAATGTGATTATACTTTCACGTTAGAGGATTGGCTGGACCGTAAGGAATTTGAGGATGGAATTGGGCGTAATTCTTATTATATTGACGTACACAAGGAAGATGCGACAAAATATCCGAAATATGGGAAAGGAGAATCACATGGTATTCCTCTACGTTGCTTGTTGCCTATCGGATTAAAGAACGTATTTGTTGCTGGACGGTGTATATCAACTGACCATTATGCTCATGGTAGCTTACGAGTCATGCCTCCTGCTTTAGTAACGGGTGAAGCTGTAGGGACGGCGGCCGGATTAATTTATAAGGCCGACACTATTGATGTGCATAGTATAGACGTAACCCGGCTCAGAATAAAATTAAAGGAGATGGGACAGTTGTTGTAATCAATTCAATAAATACGATTGCTATGAAGTGAAAACTACTTTCGACTTTAATAGCAAGACTAAATGATAGAAATAATATGGTGAGAATGAAACTAACTAATATCATATTTGTATTGCTTGTTTTTTTCCCGTTTTATGCAAAGGGAAAGGAAATTGTTAAGCTTGTCAAGGATAAGAAAACGAATATATTGTTCTATGATCTGAACAAAAATGGGAAAATGGATATATACGAGAATCCTACTTTAGACATAGAATCCCGTGTAGAAGACATCCTTTCACAAATGACACTAGAAGAAAAGGTTGGGCAGATGTTGACTTCTCTGGGTTGGCACATGTATGAGCGTGTGGGGGATGATGTCCGATTGACAAAAAGACTAAGGGAAGAACTTGATAAATATCATATTGGTTCGTTGTGGGGATTTATGCGTGCGGATCCTTGGACACAGCGTACTTTGAAAACTGGGCTTAATCCAACTTTGGCTCCTAAAGCGGTTAATAAGCTTCAACGATATGTGATTGAAAATACCCGTTTGGGTATTCCTCTTTTCCTTGCGGAAGAATGTCCTCATGGTCACATGGCTATTGGTACAACTGTCTTCCCGACATCTATAGGGCAATCTAGTACTTGGAATCCCAGATTGATAGAACAAATGGGACGTGCCATAGCCAAAGAGGCAAGAGCACAAGGAGCTCATATCGGTTATGGTCCAGTACTTGACTTAGCGCGTGACCCACGTTGGTCGCGGGTTGAAGAAACGTATGGCGAAGATCCGTTTCTCATAGGCAAAATGGGAGAAGCACTTGTACGCGGTTTTCAGGGGGATGACTTTAACCTCGGAGAAAGTCTTCTTTCTACTTTGAAACACTTCGCATCTTATGGATGGACCGAAGGAGGTCATAATGGGGCTAGCGCTCATGTGGGTATTCGCGAAATGGAAGAAGCTATTTTGCCTCCTTTCCGAGAGGCGATAAATGCAGGAGCATTATCAGTGATGAGCTCATACAATGAAATTGATGGGATTCCTTCTACTGCTAACTACCATCTACTTACCAAAGTCCTAAGAGATAGGTGGGGTTTTCAAGGATTTACTATTTCCGATCTTCGTTCCATTGGAAGATTAAGAGAGCATGGCGTAGCTGCCAGCGATTATGAAGCAGCTGTGAAAGCTGTAAATGCAGGTTTGGATAATGATTTGGGAATGAATGTATATGGTGAGCAATTAGGTGAAGCTGTGAAAAAGGGAGATGTATCTCCGGCAGTATTAGATCAATCGGTTAGTCGAATCCTGAGACTTAAATTTAGAATGGGGCTCTTTGATAGTCCCTTTGTTGACGAAAAGGCAGCTCCGGAAATGGTGGCAAATTCTGAACATTTGGAACTGGCACGAGAAGTAGCGCGCCAATCTATTGTTTTATTAAAAAATCGGGATAATATTTTGCCTTTAAAGAAAAACTATAGTAAGAAAATCGCTGTAATCGGTCCAAATGCAGACAATATATATAATATGCTGGGAGATTATACTGCACCGCAGACTACAGCTTCGGTAGTTACAGTTCTCGAAGGCATTAAGAATAAGGTTGATAATGAAGATGTGATTTATGCAAAAGGGTGCGCTATACGTGACACCAGCCGTATCGGCATTCGTGACGCTTTGAATGCAGCGGCTTCCGCAGATGTTGTTATTATGGTTATGGGAGGATCCAGTGCGCGCGATTTTTCATCTGAATATGAAGAAACAGGTGCAGCAAAAGTATCTGCTAATTTAATCAGTGATATGGAAAGTGGAGAAGGATATGATAGAGCGACGCTTAATCTTATGGGCTTGCAGTTGGAACTTATTCAAGAAATTAGGAAATTGGGAAAGCCAATAATATTAGTATTGATAAAAGGGCGTCCTTTACTTTTAGAAGGTATAATTCAAGAAGTCGATGCCATTATTGATGCTTGGTATCCTGGCATGCAGGGGGGCAATGCTCTAGCTGATGTTCTTTTTGGAGACTATAATCCCGGAGGGAGACTAAGTATTTCGATACCCCGTTCCGTTGGACAACTCCCTGTATATTATAATCCGAAGAGAACAGGAAACCGCAATAAATATCTTGAAGAGGTTGGAGTGCCACGCTATTGTTTCGGATATGGATTGAGCTATACTTCTTTTGAATACTCGGATATGGAAGTGACATTAAATGAGACAACAGATGATTGTATTGTAAATATTAGGGTGAAGATCGTTAATACTGGACAGAAATCCGGAGATGAGGTTGTGCAGCTTTATATCTGTGATGATGTAAGTAGTTATACAACTCCAGCAAAGCAGTTGCGTGCTTTTGAACGAATACATTTGGAGGCAGGAGAATCTCAGATCGTTACATTTACGCTGAATAAAAAGTCTATGATGTTATATATGCAAGATGATGAATGGGTTGTGGAGCCTGGAAGCTTTTCGCTGATGATTGGCAGTTCTAGTCAGGATATACGATTACAGCACAAGATTTATGTAACCCAAAAGTATTGTTTGAAATAGGCAATATAAAAAAACATCTCGACTTTTTTTGAGTTATAATTAAATGAAACTTCTATTGTTTTAGAAGCAGAGCAAATAGCATCCTGCCAATAATAAAATAAGTGTCTCATAATAAAAAGATTGGGCAAGTTTATTATCTTTGCTTGCCTAATCTCTTTTATAACTCTAAAAACGTCATGTATGAAAAGATATAGAACTCACATTTTATCTGTTTTGTTTATTTGTTTTTTCTTTCCTACTCTATTGTATGCCACTACGGAAAATCCTGTTTCTATAAAAAAACTCAAGGTGGAATATGCCGAAATGCCATTAGGTATCGATGTAGAAAAGCCGCGTTTCAGTTGGCAAATGGTGGTGCCGGATACCGAAAGAGGTTATTCGCAGAAGGCCTATCAGATAATAGTGACTGATGAAATGGGCAGTTTGGCATGGGATAGCGGAAAAGTGTCGAGTGACCTGTCACTGAACATAGAATACGCCGGTGCTCCTTTGCAACCTGCTACCTGCTATTTCTGGACGGTCAACGTTTGGAATCAAAGAGGCGAACAATCATCGGAAACTTCTTGGTTTGAGACAGGATTAATGAGTAAAACTTCCCCTTACGAGGGATGGAGTGGTGCCAAGTGGATAGGTGGCGGAGATAAAGACAGGATGCTCTATTCTCACTATCTCCCGGTATTCAGGCTGAATGTTTCACTTCAACTGGATGAAAAGTCAAAAAGTACACGTGCAGGCTTTGTCTACGGAGCGAATGATAAGCGTCTGATGGATAAGAATAAGAACCTGTATCACTTGCAGAATGGAAAAGATGAATCTTATATTAAAATAGAATTGAGCATTGATTCACTCGCTTCGGGTAAAAAGGCAATGCTGAATGTGTATCGTGTGGGATACCATCCGGACGATCAGGGAAGCGTTCCTTTCAAAAGTTTCCCTGTTCCGCTGACATGGATTCATGAAAACAACAAGTATGCACAGCATACCATAAGCCTTACTTCCGATTTGGGGTTTACAAGATTCTATGTGGATGGTGGTGAAGAGATTGGTTGGGTAAATCTGAATCCGCTGGGACAGGGAGGTGATTTTATTGCTTTCCCGGTGGTAGGCGATGTCGGTTTTGATGTTCCCGCAGGGCAATCTGCTATTTTCCCGCAGATGGAGATTGCTAATTTCAGAAGTCCTTCGAATGTGATAACTACTTGTAAAGAAGGGAATAACTGGATAGATGGCGATGTTTCCGGTGCTTTTCGTACTTTCACTCCCAAAGGCAATTCTGCCCCTATGCTTCGTACGGTTTTCTCTACTCCGCATACAGAAATAACCAAAGCGCGCTTGTATGTTACTTCACGTGGTATTTATGAGGTTTATCTGAATGGCAAGCGTATAGGAGAAGATTATTTTAATCCTGGAATCACCCAGTATAATAAAACCCACCTGTACCAGACGTTTGATGTAACGGAGTATGTTCATTCCGGCAGAAATGCCCTTGGCGCTTTACTGGCAGAAGGCTGGTGGAGTGGGGGGGCTACCTTTACGGGAGACAATTGGAACTTCTTCGGTGACCGCCAATCTTTATTAGCAAAACTGGTTATCACGTATGCAGATGGCCGGACCGATGTGGTGGTAACTGATCCGTTATCCTGGCAGTATTTCAGTGAAGGTCCTATTGCTTACGGTAGTTTCTTCCAGGGCGAAGTGTATGATGCTTTAAGGGAAACGGCAGTGGAAGGATGGAGCATGGCCTCTTATGATGCATCTGCCTGGAAACCGGCTCATGAAGTTGCCTTGGAAGGTAATATCAGTACGGTAGGTAATCCGAATATGCCGTGGGTGAATGATTATTCAGGCTTTGAACTTATCGGGCAGTTTGGTCAGACGGTGAAACAAATAAATGAGTTGACGGCTCTCTCGGTGGAAGAAGTCCGCCCCGGTGTGTTTGTGTATGATATGGGGCAGAATATGGTAGGAGTTCCCCGGATTAGTTTATCGGGCATGAAACCCGGAACGGAAATTACATTGCGTTTTGCTGAGGTGAAATATCCCGATTTGCCGGAATACGAAGGGAATATCGGTATGATTATGCTGGAGAATATCCGTGCCGCTATGGCTCAGGATGTTTATATAGCCAAAGGTGGGCAGGAAACCATCTCTCCCCGCTTCACCTATCATGGCTACCGCTTTATAGAGATCACAGGCATTGATAAACCGTTGCCTGTGGGAGCGGTGAAAGGGGTAGTACTAAGCTCTATACACGAATTAGCTTCACGCTACGAGACTTCCAATACTCAGGTGAATCAGCTTTGGAAGAATATAACCTGGTCTTCTTATGGAAACTTCCTTTCTATTCCTACGGACTGTCCGCAACGCAATGAACGGCTGGGATGGGCAGGAGACATTTCTGTCTTCTCGCGCACGGCAACTTATCTGGCGGATGTTCCGCAATTCCTGAGACGCTATCTTCGTTCTATGCGTGATGTTCAGCGGACGGATGGTCGTTTTCCGGATATTGCTCCATTGGGTGGTGGTTTTGGCGGTCTGCTGTGGGGAAGTGCCGGAATCACAGTGCCTTGGGAGTGTTACCAGCAATATGGGGATACCATTTTGTTGAGCGAACACTATGACGCCATGAAACGCTATATTCAATACATCATCGATAATACCATCGAAACAGAAACCAACCTGATTGTTCAAACTCGTTCGTGGGGTGATTTGTGTGATTGGCTGGGGCTGGAGGATGAGAAGAATGACAAATCTCTGGTATGGGAAGCCTACTTCATTTATGATTTGGAGTTGATGGCTAAGATGGCGACTGTCCTTGGTAAGGTTACCGATGCCGAGTGGTTTCGTGAACTGCATGCCGCCCGGAAGGATTTCTTCAATAAAACGTATATAGAGCCTGAGACCGGAAAGACCCTATTTTCGGCTTTTGTCCCTGAGAAGAAAGGATCACATATCGATATACAGACTTCGTATGTGCTTCCGTTGGCTTTCAATATTATTGATGAAGAGAATCGTAATAAGGTGATTGCCAATCTTGCAGAGACTGTGAGAAGGGAGAATACCACGGACAGAGGTCAGCAATGCCCGTCTTACTCTCTGATGACAGGTTTCATCGGCACATCATGGATCAATAAGGCTTTGTCTGACTACGGGCATTCAGACTTGGCTTACAGGCTACTTCAGCAGACCAGTTATCCTTCGTGGCTTTATTCCATTGAACAGGGAGCCACTACCATCTGGGAACGTCTGAACTCTTATACTCGCACGGATGGCTTTGGTGGAAACAATCGCATGAATTCTTTCAATCATTATTCTTTCGGTGCCGTGGGTGCCTGGATGTACAATTACTCTTTGGGAATACAGCGTGATGAAACTTTTCCCGGTTTCAAGCAGTTCGTTCTGAAGCCGATGCCCGATCCAACCGGGAAGATGACGTATGCACGGGGATATTATGATTCTATGTATGGACGTATTGAAAGTGGCTGGAAAGTGGAGAGCGGAGTGATTCGTTATACTTTCACTGTACCTGCCAATACTACAGCTACCCTATATCTGCCGACTGCATCATTGAGGGATGTTCGCGAGAAAACGAAACCTGTCCGGAGGTGTAAAGGAATAGAATTTATCAGTGAAGGAAATGGAGAGGTAGTTTTGAAACTTCTTTCCGGCAGCTATTCGTTTGAGGTGAAGAAGGATTATCCGCTTGCGGCAAGGAAGAGGAAGAAATGAAATAAGTCATTCTGACACTTTGCATATTTAATAGCTTTAGAATCTGTTCTTTCGCCCTGCTCTACCGGATGGAAGAAAAGAAAGAATTCTATTTTTGTAGACTACATACTGTCAGGCGTATAGCGAATAATTTACAACTCTAAAAAGTCGATATATTGCTCGTTTCTAATGAAAGTACTGTTTCTTTCTAATGAAAGAAGTGTTCTTTCTGAATGAAGTTAACTTCTCGTTTGCAAAACACTAACTTCCTGTCGACAGGAAGTTAGTGTTTTGCAAACAAGGAACAGGCTCTTTTCATCAAAAAAATGCATAAATGAAGTATATTATACGAGAATCCTGCATATGCATGTCACTGTATATGCAGGATTTTTCTATTTTCCCTTTTAGAGATAAAAGAGTATGTTGCTGAAATACTTGAAATTCTGCCTTTATGGAGGTGGAATAAAGAAAATGCTTTCTTTATGTCTGGAAGACTACATGTCTTCCATAGACAGTCCTAAATATTCTACTTGATAATCTTTTAGTCCGGTGCTTTCAATGAAAAATGCGCCTTTTATCCGTAGGCGTTCCATGTCAACCTTCCGTTTCTGGCGTTTTATTTCAATGATCCGGGCAGATTTCTCCAAGTCATTCAGTGTGATAAGGTCTATTTCATTTTCTCCTTTTCTATCCCAAAAACCACCGATACGAGTGCTACATTGTTTTTCCATGAAGCGCGTGGCAAAATACCTCTCCAGTATTTGACCGCTGAATATCTCATAATCGCGTTCAATGATTTCACGCAACATCGTAAAGGAACCAATTTCCACCATATAATAATATTTGAAGATGAAACGGAACCAAAAAGATAGAAAGTTATCGCACAGGCAATAGCGTACATTCTTCGTTTCTACTTTTGCCAATAGTGGTATACGTTTTTCTATCAGATTGAAATCTTTTTCCAAGCGGGAGAGGTACCCGCCTAATTCTTTCTGCACAACCGCTTCTATTTTGGCGCGTGTATTTTCCCCTCTTGCTATGGCTGCAAGAATAGAAAAGTAGACTGCATAATCTTTTCCGAATTCTTCGACAAGCATATTTTTCCCTTCACTGATGAAGAGTGAATCTTCTTGTATCATATAATCCAACATCTTCTTCTTGGTATATATACCATTATCCATAAAAAGTTGAACATACTTTGCCACACCACCGGTAAATGCATATAAAGCCAATAAATCCTCATCTGTATAGCGTGCATTATGATCAGAAAGTATCTGTTTCAGCACATCTGTACGAAATGGTTTTAGTCGGATGTATGCAGTGGTCCTGCCAAATAGCGGTTCTTTGCTATTTTGAAATATCTTTTGCATTAGCGAATAGACAGATCCGCTAAGTAAAAGGTTCATTCTGCTTTTGTCTTTGTTGATATCCCAATAGTGCTGCATTTCGCTGTAAATGGAGGGATTGATATTGAAGAACTCTTGAAATTCATCAATAATGAGATTGAATGGGTTCATGGCGGAATACTCCATAAGAAAGCGGAACAGTTCGGCAAAGGAAGTTACCTGTCCGAAGAAAGGAATCCCCAGATTGCGGGTTGCGATTGTCTGGAAGTCAACGACAAGATCGGCTTCTGCTTTGCGGGCTACGAAGAAATAGAGTGTAGGTTGACCTGCAGTGACATTTAGCAATAATTGAGTTTTGCCGATACGTCTTCGTCCGGTAATGATGGTCATTTGAGCTTGAAGAAGAGATTTCTGTTGTATCTCTTGCAGTTTGGCTGTTTCTTGTTCCCTATCGTAGAATTTCATAATCAAATGTTTACGTAGATATAATACAGTTCCGTAACCATCAGTTCCGTAATGGCCATTACGGAACTGATGGTTACGGAACAAAAATACAGAGAATAACGAAACTACCCAAATGGAACTGCTTTTTTCTATAATAGTAGTTCTAACTTTTTGTTTTTTCTAACAGTTTGTTTTTCTGCTTTTTATTCTCTGAACATAGTCAAAGCTCTGTCTACTCCGTATTAGTTCCATGTCTATACACTTGGACTTGGTACGGACTTGGTATGGACTTGACACGGAGTTGGTATGGTGAAGGGATGGAAAAAGAGTAGTATCGGAAAGTATGGATATAAAAAAAGGAGTACCGCTGTACTC
>NZ_MSHA01000017.1:0-2252 GCF_001940965.1 Bacteroides sp. Phil13
GGGTTTCAGGTTATTTCTGCCTAACCTCCCCCAAAGTATTCAGCTTCACACCTTCAGTTTTACCGTAATTTTGAAATCAGTTTCATCAATGGATAGAACACATGTTCCTCCATATCGTTGCAAAATCTTCTAACGAACTTATGGGGAGTGCTCCAGCTCTCCAGCGAAATAGTATCGTATTTCCTGGATAATTTCCGGAGCTTTCTTTTAGAGATGCTACGACTATAAATGCTTCCTGCTTCTCTGAACGTACGGAGTTCCTTCAAGATGAAACAATCCGGATAATTAGCATGGCAATAGGTTCCATAAGTTTCGAATTCAGAAAATCCATTTGGCTCATCCACAGGAGTTGCATTGATAACCTTCTCAAACCATGAACCGCCCGGAATAGCAGAAGATTCTATCTTCCGAATCAGTTCTTTCATAATAGGAACAGAGACAAGCATGTGTTCGGCTATAAATGAATAGTCCGTGCCCTTGCCATAACCGATAAGTGCCTGCATCGTTCTGAAGTAAGGCTCATGGTATTCTGTTTTCGGAGTAAACACCATTTTTTCGGGAGTAAGAAAGGACACCGGGTTAAGAGGTATGGTGTCACTATCCCATATCAGATAATAATCTTTGGCGTATCGGCTACGCGCAAATTCCATCTTGAGGAACTGCTGGTAATACCATCCGAATCTATACTCACATGTGAAGTGCCGCCCGGCTATTGCCTCCAGCTGCCGACGGTCCGCAACAATCTCTTCCTCATCAATCAGGCTGATATTATATCTGCTCCGAAACCTTTTTGAGAAGAAACCGAAACTATGCTTGTCTGTTATAAGATAGATATTATCGCTTTCTATATTCCGATGAATATAAAAAACAGTCTTCTTGACAATCAAGCAGTCTTTGGAAGAAACACATATCACGACATCCATGCCACTACTTCTTTTTTATCTGATTCTTATTCCGCTTTGACGAAGACGAGAAGATGGAATTTATTCTATACAAGAACAGAACGAGTTTCCGGGCACGTTTGGAGAACCTCCTTGTATGGCTCACTATGGGGATTATTTTACCTAACTCGGAATTCTTATATTCATTAAGTTCCATCCGGGTTCTATCGAGTTCCAACAAGCTATCATAAAATGCTGCCGGTATGTTATCCTTTATCCAACGCATCCGCTCGTCTACCCCTAAAGACCCGCTGGACGCACTGATTCCATTTCCGTCGTATTCGGCAATGCATACCGGCACACGTTTATAGCTGCATCCTTTCAGGATAATATTCTCTACAATATGAATCCAATCGGAAGCCAGGATATAGTCCGTTCTGTATCGTTGATTATTGAAAAGGGAGTGATGAATGAAACACACTTGATGACAAATGGTATCTTTCAGTAAAATGAAGACAAGGTCGAGAGGAAAAGGAGATTGTATATCTATCTTCTTATCTGCCGAAACAGCAACCCTTACATCGCCATAAATGTATTTCGTCCCATCAAAATCCACCTGACCTAAAACATCTCCCACCAGAAAATCACCGGAATTAAGGAATTGCAAGTATTCTCCACCAGCATGTTCCATTCCCTTATTCATTCCGTCGTATATCCCTTTGTCCGGTTCTGACACCCAGAATGTCACATGCGGGTTTCCTTCCGCATACTGCTTGATTGTTTCCAGACTACCATCCTTGGAACCGGCATCAATAATGATATGCTCGTAAGAGGAAAAAGACTGGTGTCTGACGCTTTCCAACGTTTTGCTTAGACCACTGTTGTTATTAAAGTTTACAGTTATAATGCTTAGTTTAGGTCTCATATCGATAAATGTAGATTTCTATAATTTGTAAATATACGCCATATTATTCATTCATTGAGAACAATAACGAAGTGGCTCTATAAAAACACCGGATTCAGAAACAGTTCCTTCCACGGATATTCCACTTCATCATCACAAAGGACTACTGTCTTTTCCGGATTATCCTCTAAGAGAGCACCGTATTTGCCCAAAGTCCCTTTACTGGTAATCTGATGCCGACAACAGGCTATCAAAAACAAGTCCATATATCCTTTATCCGAACCGTTTATATCGACAACCTTACAATTACCTTCCGTAAGATAAAGTTGCGGAATAAGTTCATCCCTCACCCAGTCCGGCTCATCCGAAAAGAAATAGAAGAAAGAAGACATATCCCTATCCTGCATATAAGTCACTGCCGACTTGAAATACTCCAATGAAGCAGGTTTGCCGTAAGCCGGAATTTC
>NZ_MSHA01000018.1:0-1856 GCF_001940965.1 Bacteroides sp. Phil13
ATATGATGTTCCTGAATCTCTGTGCAAATAATAGTGCATATTATTATGACGTATAAATGAAGTTTAGAATGAAAAGAATCTATTTATTAATCATTTTAGTAGTAGGCTGTGTAATGTTGTCTGCTCAACAAGATCCATTTACCAATCGCATACCTTGTCATTTGAAGGCTAGTCGTGTAGGTACAAATAGCGTAGAACTTATTTGGGAGAATGTAGTAGAGGCTGTAAGTTATGAGGTTTACAAGGAAGATACTTTATATAAGACTGTTAAAGAAAATCGCATTACAGTGGAAGGGCTGAATTCGTTTGATATTTACTTCTTCTCAGTGAAGGCTAGGAATAGTCATGGAGAGTTCAGTCGCGAGAGCGAGAAACTTTATGTAGCTACCGCTGAGACAAAAAGGCAAAAGGATAAGCGGATGGCGTGGTGGCGTGAAGCCCGTTTTGGGATGTTTGTCCATTGGGGCCCTTATTCTGCATTAGGTGGGCATTATACAGGACCCACGTTTCTGCAGACAAATGAAAAACATCCTTGGATAGAGGCTGACGGCATGATAAAAGATTACTATTCATGCTATCGTCCTGAATGGGTATCTTCCGATGGGAGTATAAAGACAGACCCAACTACAGGCAAACCTTATAAAAGAGGGCAATATGCCGAATGGATAATGTTTGCGGCTCAAATACCCAGGGATGAGTATCTGAAGCGGGCAAAGGAGGATTTCAAAGCAGAAAAATTCGATGCTAAAGAATGGGTAAGGATGGCTAAAGAGGCAGGGATGAAATATATTGTCATTACTTCAAAGCACCATGATGGCATTGCACTTTTAAATACACCTGTGGGACATACTATTTTTAAAGATACAGATATCCGCAGGGATATATTGAAAGAGCTGGTGAATGAAGCGAGGAAGGCCGGTCTGAAAATAGGTTTTTATTATTCGCAGGCATTGGACTGGAATAATCCGGGGGGGATGGGATGGATTCCGCAAAATGACGCGCCTAATCGGGAAGCTTCCTATGCAGACAAAGCAAAATATACGGATGAAATAGTTATCCCTCATTTACACACTATCATAAATGATTATAAAGTCGATCTTATTTGGTGGGATATGGGAGCAAGCAGCGCTCCCGAATTTAAATATCGTATGATGAAAGCTATCAAGAACATACCTGGTACGGAACGTTTAATTTTTAATGACCGAATGGAGGATAAGCTGACGGGTGATTTTAAAACTCCGGAACAAAGCATACCTGATATGCCTTCCAATGGAGATGGTACAGATTGGGAGACTTGTATGACCTTGAATGACAATTGGGGATATGCTGCCCATGATATACGCTGGAAGACTACAGAGGATGTTCTTCAAAAATTGATTGATATTACCAGTAAAGGGGGGAATTATCTATTGAATATCGGTCCGAAAGCAGATGGTACTTTCCCTGCTGAAAGCATCAATTGCTTGGAGGAAGTCGGCAGTTGGATGAAGGTGAACAGTGAAGCTATTTATGGTACAATACCGAGTCCGTTTGTTAGCCAACTCGATTGGGGAAGAGCTACCAGAAAAGAAGTGGACGGTAAACAGTTTCTTTATTTGCATGTTTTTACTCAATATTGGCCGAAAGACGGCAAACTTCTTGTCCCGGATTTTGGCTCTGGGATAAAACGGGCCTATTTATTGATTGATGCGAAGAAAACTTCTTTACCTATAGACAAAATGGGAGACAATCATATATTTTCTTTACCTTTAGACGCTCCTGATAAAATCAGTACGACCATTGTTGTAGAAACTTTGTGACGTAGGTAGGGCTGTAGTATAATAATATAAATATGGATAATATGATGAAAAGATTAA
>NZ_MSHA01000019.1:0-6136 GCF_001940965.1 Bacteroides sp. Phil13
CAGTGAAGAACAACAGGAAGAAGCACAGATTAGTTTTTGGGAAGTGTTTGATGAGTTTGTAAAAGAGTGTGGCAACCAGAATAATTGGACGGCATCCACATACGAGAAATTTGCAGCGGTAAGAAATCACCTCAAAGAGTTCAAGGAAGATGTAACCTTTGAATACTTCAACGAGTTCGGGCTGAACGAGTATGTTAATTTCCTGCGTGATAAAAAGGACATGAGAAACAGCACCATCGGTAAACAGATGGGGTTTCTCAAATGGTTCCTACGCTGGAGCTTCAAAAAAGGGTATCATCAGAACATTGCATACGACGCATTCAAACCAAAATTGAAAACAACCCCTAAAAAGGTAATATTCCTGACATGGGATGAACTGAACAAGCTGAAAGATTATCAGATACCGCATGACAAACAGTATTTGGAACGTGTCAGGGATGTATTTCTGTTCTGTTGTTTCACGAGTTTACGATATTCGGATGTTCGTAACCTTAAAAGAAGTGATATTAAGCCCGACCACATTGAAGTCACCACAGTCAAGACTGCGGACAGCCTGATAATCGAACTGAACGACCACAGCAAAGCGATTCTTGAAAAATACAAGGATGTTCATTTCGAGAACCACATGGCATTACCCGTCATCAGCAATCAGAAGATGAACGATTATCTGAAAGAACTGGGTGAACTGGCGGAAATCAACGAACCTGTACGGGAAACCTACTACAAGGGAAATGAGCGCATAGATGAAGTCACACCCAAATACGCATTGTTAAGTACCCATGCCGGAAGAAAGACTTTCATCTGTAATGCATTGGCACTCGGAATTCCGGCACCGGTGGTCATGAAATGGACGGGACACAGCGACTATAAAGCCATGAAACCCTATATTGACATAGCGGATGACATCAGGGCAAATGCTATGAACAAGTTTAATCAACTATAAAAGTATCAATTAGTTTCATGGATTACCACCATTGAAGTATATTTGTAAACCGAAAATATCATAAGATGAACAACAACGGACATAACATAGAAAAGACGAACTTTGACGCATTTATAAATGCTGTCGGTTCGGAAATACAACAGGCGCAAGTACGGCTGATTACCGCTGCCAATGCGCAAATGCTGTTCCATTATTGGAAAATGGGCAACTATATCCTCTATTATCAAAACTTATATGGATGGGGAAGTAAAATCATCAAGCAACTGGCAAAGGCTATCCGGTTCAATTATCCCGAAAAGAAAGGCTATTCGGAACGCAACCTTACTTATATGTGCCAATTCGCACGGACATATCCGCTGAGTGTGCTAAGAAGTTTCATTGATACGGATGTAAGACTGTCTGTTCCAAACATACAGAATGTGACAAACGAAGTATTGAAACTGAACGACAAACAATTTACGCAGGAACTTACTGCGCAAATACAATCCGTTGATTGTCAGTCTTTAGAATTTACGCAGGAAGCTCCTGCGCAAATTCAGGACGTAGAGAAAACCGTTTCTGCCATTTACAGAATGGGGATTAGGGAGATAGAAAAAAATTTCTTGAACTCCCCTGTCGCCAGAATAAACTGGGCAAGCCAAATGGTTATACTTGATGGCTCGTTACCGTTAGGAATAGGATATTGGTACATGAAACAGTCCGTAGAAATGGGCTGGAGCAGTAATGTTCTTAAAATACAAATTGAAACCAATCTGTATACCAGACAAATTAATAACAACAAAGTAAATAACTTTACTGCCACGCTTCCTGCACCTCAAAGCGACCTTGCCAATTACCTTCTGAAAGACCCGTACATCTTTGATTTGGCTGGAACGAAGGAAAAGGCGGACGAAAGGGACATAGAAGAGCAGCTGGTTAAGCACGTCACCCGTTACTTGCTGGAAATGGGCAATGGCTTTGCCTTTGTTGCCCGACAAAAACATTTTCAAGTCGGGAACAGCGATTTCTATGCCGACCTGATTCTGTATTCCATCCCCCTGCACGCATACATCGTAGTGGAATTGAAAGCAACCCCATTCAAGCCGGAGTATGCAGGGCAACTGAACTTCTACATCAATGTGGTGGATGACAAACTGAGGGGAGAGAATGACAACAAGACTATCGGGTTGTTGCTGTGCAAGGGGAAAGACGAAGTTGTAGCACAATACGCATTGACAGGCTACGACCAGCCGATAGGCATCAGCGATTACCAACTGAGCAAGGCTATACCTGAAAACTTAAAATCGGCTCTGCCAAGTATAGAAGAAGTGGAGGAAGAACTGACTTCCCTTCTTGATAAAGATAAAAATCCATAAACCAAGCGTATATGGCAGGAGAAATACAGATTATGATTCCCCAATATGGCGAACTCAACCGGATATACAGCGACTTTATAATCAGCCATGCTTTCTCTTTTGACAGGCAGAAATTCATCACGGACTTCTATAAGCAATACAATGACACAAAAGCTTTTGAAGCCGCCATCCTTGAACTGGTGCTTGACAAACCGAAAGAACAATATACTCTGATTCTCAACAGCCTGAGAACCGAGATAGAGAAAAACATACTGATTTATGAAAAACATCCATTGTTTGATGATGAGATAATTTCTCGTGTGTGCTACAACTTCGCTGGCAGATATGACGCTGATATAAAGGCACAATTGGAGGTTACACAAAAATTAAGCAAGCCTTTAAATGAAGCGTATAACAGGTATGATTCCATTGGCTACAGGGAACATACGGCAGCAGAAGAAAAGCAAGCCGAGAAGGAGTATGAACGCTGCAAGGCTGAATATGAGAAGGAAAAAGAAGAACTGGACAGGCTTTATGAATTGGAAAGGCAGGCAAGAAAGGAAGCTTTCCAATATATTGAGAACTGTTGCGAAGATATTTATAAACTGAGTTTCCATTTTATGGAAATACTGGCAAAATATATTCCCGTTGCAAAAGACAAGCC
Organism: Bacteroides sp. Phil13; assembly: GCF_001940965.1. NCBI lineage: Bacteria > Pseudomonadati > Bacteroidota > Bacteroidia > Bacteroidales > Bacteroidaceae > Bacteroides > Bacteroides sp. Phil13. The sequence continues at coordinate 2,942 of NZ_MSHA01000019.1, forward strand.
GGATGAGCCGAACAAGCAAGAGACACAACAGGATGTATCAAAGGAGCGACCCGAATATTTCAACACAGAATTACTTTCGCTTATTCATAAAGTCTGTGTGGGGGAACAGTTTGAAGATATTGCAACGCAGGACTTCTATGCCAACATGAACCTGTACCCCGGTAAAAAGGGACTAAAAATCAAGGCAAGGGAAAAGATACGGGTGTGCTACCTGATATTCCTGATGAGTGAAAGACTGCCCAAACAGGACAGGGACAAATGGAAGAATACAATCCTGAAACAGCTGGATATTGATGAGAACTACTACAAGTCAAAGTACAAAGAGCCAGTTTCCGATTTTCCAAGTGACAGTAACCAAAAGTTCGCTAAAGAAATGGACGCAATATTCCGATAATCCGTGATATGCCCTGACATTTTACGAAATTACCACTTTTACCACTCAAATTAATTTTTGAGCGGTATTTTTATTATCTGATATTCAGAGAAATAATAAAATATTCTATTTACGCCAACCACATCCTTACCACTCACGCCCCTATCTAATTTTGCATCGTTCGAGAACAGAGATAACAGCCAGTGCGCAGGGCTGATTGTTTAACGGCTAAATAGATTGAACGATGACAAATCTTCAAGAGTTATTATTAAAACCCGTCTGGCAGATGACAGGCGAAGAGTTCATATTCCTGAGCAAGCACGCTTCCGGTCAAACGGAAGTACAGCCGCACCCCGTCACGGACACAGAAAGAAAATATGTGTACGGAATACTGGGCATTGCCAAACTGTTCGGGTGCAGCCTGCCAACCGCCAACCGCATCAAGAAAAGCGGAAAGATTGACAAAGCCATCACCCAGATAGGACGCAAGATTATCGTGGATGTGGAGCTTGCACTTGAACTGGCAGGAAAGAAAACCGGAGGACGGAAATAACGGGTGGTATGGCTATGGACTATATGAAAGAGTTTAAGGACATATCGGCAGAAGAAGCCGTAATCCTTTGGCAAGCCTCACGTTTGAGTCTGTCGAAAAGTTATGAGAAAGCACCTGAAATCCTCAAAGTACATGGTTCTGTCATTGGAACATTGGGCAATTTCAGCGCATCCATCGGCAAAGCCAAAAGTAAAAAGACATTCAATGTATCGGCTATCGTAGCCGCCGCATTGAAGAATGGCACAGTGTTGCGGTATGTGGCGGAACTCTCCGACGGGAAGCGGAAAGTGCTTTATGTTGATACGGAGCAAAGTCCTTATCATTGCCTGAAAGTCATGAAACGTATTTTACGGATGGCTGGCTTGCCTGATGACAGGGATAATGAGAACCTTGAGTTTCTCGCCTTGAGAAAATACACACCTGAGCAGCGTATAAAGATTGTCGAACAAGCCATCTATAATACGCCCGACATTGGTCTTGTAATCATAGATGGCATCCGTGACATGGTATATGACATCAACAGTCCCGGCGAATCCACACGCATCATATCCAAACTGATGCAGTGGACGGACGACAGGCAGATACATATCCATACGATACTGCATCAGAACAAAGGGGATGAGAATGCGAGAGGGCATATCGGCACGGAGTTGAACAATAAGGCGGAAACCGTATTGCTGGTGGAAAAGGACAAGAGCAACGGGGATATAAGCAGTGTTTCAGCCATGCACATCCGGGCAATGGATTTCGAGCCTTTTGCCTTTCGCATCAACGACAGTGCCTTGCCCGAACTCATAGAGGGTTACAAACCCGAAGCGAAGAAACCGGGAAGACCGGAAGAGGAAAAGTTCGACCCTTACAGGCATATCACCGAACAGCAGCACCGTATCGCATTGGAAGCCGTTTTCGGGCTGAAAGAGGAATACGGTTACAAGGAATTGGAAGATGCTTTAATCAAAAGTTATACGTCAATAGGTGTAAAGCTGAACCATCAAAAGGCGGTACCGCTCATCACCATGCTTCGGAACAAACGGATGATAGTGCAGGAGAACGGCAGAAAATACACATTCATGCCCGACTTTCACTATTAACCCGTTACCTGCAATCGCTTCACTTTATTCTGTGGGTCTATATATTAAGGATAAAGCGAAGTGATGCAAGGAATGGATAAACCGCTTCACTTTATTGCCGTACTCTATGTATACGACAATTTAGTGAAGTGGTTATACAGACCGTACTTCTTAAAATGATACGGGCGAAAAGAAAAACAAATCAATTCACCAACTACTCAAACAATTATCTTATGGATATACAGACAGCCAAGCAAATCAGGATTGCAGATTATCTGCACAGTTTGGGATATTCTCCCGTCAAGCAACAGGGTATCAACCTATGGTACAAATCACCGTTAAGGGAAGAAACCGAAGCCTCGTTCAAGGTAAATACCGAACGTAACCAATGGTATGATTTTGCACTTGGCAAAGGTGGGAACATCATCGCACTGGCTTCACACTTATATGCTACCGACCATATACCTTATATATTGGAACGCATAGCGGAACAGACACCACATGTCCGTCCTGTTTCTTTTTCTTTTGGCAAGCAATCATTTTCCGAGCCAAGTTTTCAGCAACTGGAGATTGTACCGCTTTCTTCTCCTGCCCTGCTCTCCTATTTGCAGGAAAGGGGAATAAATACGGAACTGGCAAAAAGAGAATGTAGTGAAGCTCATTTCACCCATAACGGCAAGCGGTATTTCGCCATCGCCTTTTCAAACGTATCAGATGGGTATGAAATCCGCAACCGCTATTTCAAAGGCTGTATTGCCCCTAAGGAAATCTCCCACATCAAACAGCCAGAGAAAACAAGAGAAACGTGTTATGTATTCGAGGGATTTATGGACTATCTTTCATTTCTTACTTTGAGATTGGAAAATTGCCCGAAATATCCCGAACTGGACAGGCAGGATTATATGGTGCTGAACTCCGTATCGAATGTAAGCAAGGCTCTCTATCCTTTGGGTAGCTACGAGCGCATCCATTGTTTCTTTGACAATGACCGTGCAGGTATGGAAGCACTTCGGCAAATCCGCATGGAATACGGCAGGGATTTATACATCCGTGACGCTTCGCAGACTTACAGCGGATGCAAGGATTTGAACGAATACCTACAGAAACAGGCTAAAAGAAAAGGGCAAGTCCAGTCCGTAAGAGAGACGCACACCCAGCCACCGAAAAAGAAGAATGGCTTTCGGTTATAGCCCACTATA
>NZ_MSHA01000020.1:0-2250 GCF_001940965.1 Bacteroides sp. Phil13
TTGATACCGCCTTTTACCATGATTCCCAACAAAAGCAGCCCCACGGCTATGATGGCTGCTTCTACTTTCCAGCTTTTCATACATTGATATTTTAGAGTTTATAAACACACACAAATATAACAAACCCAAACGGAAAAAGAAGTGCGATGGATAGTATTTTTATGATTCCGCATAAATACCACCGATGGGTTAATGGGAATTTATTTCACCACAGAGGACACGGAGTTCTTTCTCTTTTTATGAGCTAAAACTATCATTTAAGGGCGATAACTCCTCTAACTCCCTTAAATGAAAGAGCCGTGTCTACTCCTCTATTAAGATAGCGCATTGTATGCAAGGAGAAGAGATTCTTCGGGCTAAAGCCCTCTGAATGACAGATACTACGGATTTGAATTTATTAAAAACCTCCGTGTCCTCTGTGTCCTCCGTGGTGAAATTTAAATCATTATTTAGGCAGTGCCGCGCACTGCCACACTTCATCGTCCCAAATGCCACACTTTATCGCCCCAAATGCCACACTTTATCGCCCCAAATGCCACAGGTTTCGGGTGGTGAGGTGTGGCATTCCGGACGATGAAGTGTGGCATTTCGACCGGACCACGGCGACAAACAGATTGCTTTCAGCCACAAGCCTTTTCATTACTCCCAGACTCGTGTAGATATACAAAAAGCAACAGCAGCAGTCGATTCCTATTCTGATGATGCTGTTATTATTTCTTTGATAAATTATAATCTACTTCTATTATTTATTCTTTTTCACGTTGTTTTCTGCGCGCCTATCGTCGATTATAGCAATGGCATTTGCAGAATTCAACACGCCCTTTGTGGTTATCGGCAAAACATCCCTTTCATTTGCAGTTTTCAACATAGTTTTCAGGGCAATCCTTTTAAGTAAAATCGCTGTTTTTTAGGGCTTCTTTTATAAGAAATGGTTCGTTATAAAATCACATAGCGTTTAAGATATTCATGCTGCCCTATAGAGGTAGCTATCTCAATTAGTTCTTTGACAAACTTATCACTTATCTTTCTGTTCGGTTTAAACCCGCTCAAAAATCTTTTGAGCATATATGAGCGCAACTTACCTTACATTCGCTTGATTTTTTGGATAAAGCAAACAGACGAATAAAGGTAATTGAGTGTATCACTCAATTACTTTCCATTTCCCATATTTATTGCCACCTTCCCGCGTTATGATTCCTTGTTCTTTAAGAAAAACAATGTGTTTTTGTATGGCAGATTCAGATACTTGAAGTCTTTCAGGTAATTCTTTGCGTGGAATATTCGAATTTTCTTTCAATCGGTTAAAATCAATAAAGAATCTTCCCGGATTCTGAAATTCTATGCAATCATTATAAACTCTGTTAGGAGACCGTCAATGACAGCACCAATCTTCCGGCAAAAAGCCTCATCATTTAAGTTGTTGTAAGCAAACTCACTATTGAACTGTTGAATGCTGCGGCGATAGGTTTGCAACGAGACAGTGTTAATATCTTCCATGCCTATGCCGGGTATAGTCACCTCAGAACGGATTCCGAATGCTTGGTCGCACTGTATTGCCAGAATTTCCATATCTGTAGCACGCTGATCGCCACTACTGGTACGAATAAATGTATTCGCCAGGTTGTTGCTAAAGAAGACGGGCTTTATCGGAGAAGACGATATATAGAAATGTAAATAGTATATTTGACATGAAAAAGAGTTCTTATAGAAACTATTTCAGAGAGTTACAAATTTCGTCGAAGACAAGAAGTGTCAAACTCCCACATTACATATATAGTTTCAATAACCACGGTTTTTTCATTTAACCTTTGATTTAAGGGTACAATCCCCCTACCCATGTCAGTGCGGCATGGGTGAAAATTTCGTTGTTGATAATCAACTTGTTACGAATATATCAAATCTATATTTTTCTCATTTTTGATTCAGAAAATGCAATACGTTAGTGAAGTTTACCGATAACTCCCTTATTATTTCAGCCGTCCCCTTTCTCTTATCTGATATTTTTTTCCTTCTGTTCTTCCAAACTGCAATCAGTGCCAACACCATCCTTTGAATTGTGTCCGGGTTCCTGGCCGACCGTTCAGCTTTACGCTTTATGCTGTCTTGCCGGAGGTTGCGGTCAAGATCCCAGTGCATGCTTTCAATAGCCCAATGCTGTTTGGTTATCTGACTAAGCCGCCCTGCACTGCTATCCAGACTTGAAATGTACAGCCGCTGTTCAGATGTACTCCTGCCATCAGACTTTTTCTC
>NZ_MSHA01000021.1:0-7258 GCF_001940965.1 Bacteroides sp. Phil13
CTCCTATGGTGATTCCAGGCATGATCAAAACTCCAGCTCCAATCCAGCAGTTCTTTCCGATGTGAACGGGTATATTGTACTGACACCCTTTTTGTCTTAACTCTGGAGCAATAGGATGGGCTGCTGTCGCTATTGTGACGTTAGGTCCTATCATTGTGTAATCCCCAATATAGATATGGGTATCATCTACTAATGTTAGATTAAAGTTCGCATAAACCCACTTTCCAAAGTGTACATGTCTGCCACCAAAGTTAGAATGAAATGGTGGTTCTATGTAGCAGTTCTCTCCAATCTCTGCAAACATTTCTTTTAGCATCGCTCCTCTTTTTTCCATTTCCGTTGGACGTGTCTGATTAAAATCATAGAGGCGATCCAGGCATTTAGTCTGCTCCTTCATGATTTCTTCATCTCCAGGATAATAGATTGCTCCACTATGCATTTTCTCATAATTAGTCATATAAACACTCCTTTTGGTTTAAGATTCTCTTGTTAAATCTTTAATCCATCTGTATTTTTTATAATGCCTAAATACAGCAGGTAATTTAATTACTTCGTCTAAGTTAAGAATAAGATATACCACTGGTACAGCTAAATTCCAACCAAAGGCAGCTAATGCTCCCAGCGGAAGGATTACCACCCATAAAGTAATTGTATCACATAGGAATCCAAACTTGGAATCTCCTCCTGCACAGAATATCCCCCCTATTGTTGTTCCATTCACTGATTTTCCAATGATATTAAAACAACAAATACATAACATCCAAGACAAATACTCCTGTGCTGTTTGAGATAGCTTAGTAAAATGAAGGATACATGGAGTCAATAGCAATAAAGCACCACCAGTAAGTAGCCCTGCAATAACGGACAACTTGCACAATCTATCTCCATAGCATCTGGCCTTTTTAAGTTGTCCAGCACCAAGCTCATTCCCCACCATAATACCGCCACCTGCTCCTAAGCCACCTGCAAAGCAAACTAATAGATTCTTCACTATATTTGCGATAGAGTTAGCCGCTACTGCATCGGTTCCCAGATGTCCCATAATCACAGAAAACATGGTAAATCCTCCACCCCAGGCAATCTCGTTAGCAAGCACTGGTGATGTATGTTTCCAGAAATCCTTTCTATATATGGAATCGCTATGTAGTATATACTTTAACTTAGGTCTGCTTCTTCCCTTACTATAGGAATCGATTACCACCCATATACATTCTATTACACGAGAGATTACTGTTGCAATTGCTGCACCTGCGATTCCAAGTGCAGGGGCCCCACAGAGCCCGAATATAAAAACCGCATTTAAAAGAATGTTCACCACCACAGAAACACAACTAATTACCGTGCTCTTTAGCGTGTGTCCAGTATTCTTCAGTATACATAGATAAACCTGACTCACCCCTATAAGTAGATAGGTCACTGCAATAATCTGCAGATATCTTGCACCCATAGTAATCAGATTCGCATCTTTTGTAAATAGCTTCATTAACTCTCTTGGAATACATAGAGCCGCTACACAAAATAGAATGGCTACTACTTCTGTGTAGTGTAGAATCATTCCAAAAAACTGATTCACTGCTTTCATGTCTTTCTTCCCATAGTATTGTGCTGCAAAGATGCTTAGTCCGATTGTCATAGCAGCCAAGAATAGATTAAATATGAACTGAATCTGCCCTGCCAGGGAAATGGCAGAAAGCGAATCCTGACTAATGAATCCCAACATAATTGCATCAGCTGCACTAACAGCAGATAACATTAGTTGTTGAAAAGCTATCGGTAACACAAGATGCCAAAGTTTTTGTCTGAACTCTCTTCTATCATACATCACATCACCCCTTTGCCTTCCTCATAGTATATTAAACTATTGTATTTCCATAAATTTGTTATTATAATTATATTGTAATGTTTTAATATTATCTTGCGTAATTATACATATTATTATAACTATATTTCACATTTGTATAATTGGAGGGTGTTATGAAAAGTGATAGCAAACAGGATAAAGATCCAATCTGTGGTTCTCTGCAACTAAAAAGTGATTTATCCGAACAGGTAAACTATAACATTCCTGAATTCCCAGCCTATGTTAAAAACGGATTCCTCTCCTATTATCCAGGCTATTCTGCCATTACCCATTGGCATGATGACGTGGAGTTTATTGTAATTCTATCCGGTTATATGCTATATAACATTAATGGTAATGTAGTTCGACTCGAAGAAGGAGAAGGGATCTTTGTGAATTCCAGACAGATTCACTATGGTTACTCTACTGAGCAAAAGGAATGTCAATTTATCTGCATTCTCTTGCATCCTTCTTTGCTATGCTCCTCTTCCTTTATCGAGATGCAGTATGTAACACCAATACTCTTTGATTCATCCTTAGAATATATCCTTTTAAATCAATGTATACCATGGCAGAATACCATTCTTAGCCTACTTAAAACCATGTATCGCTATCAAGTACACAAAGATACTCTCTTAAAGATACAAAGCCTTTTCTTCGACATCTGGACTGCACTCTTTAACAATATACCAGTCAAAAAAAAGCTGCCGACCACACAGGATCAACAGCTTAGTTCCTTAAAGGAAATGACTGGATTTATTCAAAAACACTATCAAGAAAAAATTACGCTTGAAGATATCGCCTATTCTGGAAGTGTCTGTAAAACCAGTTGTTGTAGTATATTTAAGAAATACATGAAGCAAACACCATTTTCCTACCTAATTGATTACCGTCTCAAAAAGAGTATTGACTTACTTAGAACTACGAATATGACAATTACTGAAATCAGCCTGGAAGTAGGATTCATGGGACTCAGCTATTATACAGAAACCTTTAAAAAACACTTCAATTGTAGTCCAAGCGAATATAGTAATCGATAAGACTTACGCTTCCATAAATGGAGCAAGCTTCTCCTTATAGCTTCTCCAATCTCGTAAGAAGATTGGTGTAAGGCTCTCAATGGTACTTATGTCCTGCTTTGCAGCAGCGTTCTCCAGTACCTTAGCCATACCTGACAATGGAATAATCCCAATCAAAGCGGAAGAACTCTTCATTCCATGCACCTTAATATGATACTCATGGAGGTTCTCTCCCTCGTTTATATTCAGGAATAACTGTTCTAACATAGCAGCATCTGTGTCCACCATGCTGGCAAACTCCTGCACCAAATAGATTAACAGCTCTTCATCTGGGAAATGTAATAACCCATAGTTCCAGTCTATTCCATCGATTTCTTTCAGTTTCTTTATCGTTCCTTCTTTTGCAGGATCTATCATCTCAATCGTTGGCTTCTCGATAACCATTTCTGTAGGCAATAATTTACGGATATTTCTCTCCAATCGTTCCGGAACAATTGGTTTAGCAAGAAAATCATCAAAACCAGCATTCATATATTGCTCTCTAGCTCCTGTAATTGCATTTGCAGTGAGAACGATCACCGGTGTACTCTTACAAAGGTTTCCTTTTAATTGTCGCATTCTTTGTAGTGTTTCAATACCATCCATATGAGGCATCATATGATCGAGGTATATCAGGTCAAAATGTTGCTTTATTACAAGTTCCAAAGCCTCTGGTCCATTGGCCGCCTCTGTAATCTGTACCTTTGTCTGCTTTAATAGTCCTTGAAATACTCTTCGGTTCATCTGGTTATCATCTACTACCAGAATCTGCGCCTCCGGTGCTGTAAAGGTTGCTTTATATATGTATTCACTAGCTTTATTGCGAATCCGTTCCTGCAGATTGCCAATTGGTTCTTTATCTACAATCTTCTGTTTCAGCGTAAACGAGAAGGTTGAACCCTCACCATATGTACTCTCCACAATCAACTTACTATCCATTAAGGACAATAGCTGTTTGGAAATAGTAAGTCCCAGACCAGTGCCTTCAATATGACGGTTCTGTATCTCATCAATTCGTTCAAACGCTTCATAAAGTCGCTCAATATCTTCTTGTCGAATACCAATACCCGTATCCTTAACTGCAAAAGATAAGTGAACCATATCTTTCTCAACATTCCCTTTTACCGTCAATAGAATGGTTCCCTTGTGTGTATACTTGACTGCATTGGATAGCAAATTGATTAGCACCTGTCGGATTCGAACATCATCTCCATACAGCCTGGATGGTAAGGTTGGCTCCACTTCTACCTTAAATCTAAGATTCTTCGCTTCTGCCTTGATTGTAAGCAGATTGACCAAATCGTGTACTAAACTGCTCAAGTCATACTCTACAGGCAGTATCTCCATCTTACCTGATTCAATCTTAGACACATCAAGAATATCATTGATAATACTATACAAGCTCTGGGTAGCTGATTGAATGTCCGAGGCATACTGTCTGATTAGTTCTTCATGACTCTCACGCAGAATCATTTCGTTCATTCCTAAGATTGAATTGATTGGGGTTCGAATCTCATGAGACATCTTAGCCAAGAAGGAGGACTTTGCCTGATTGGCAAGATCCGCTCTCTCTTTCTCATCCTGTAATTTTTCAATCAAATGAACATCCGGACTTTCCACGGTTAGGAAAAATGCCAGGTTCAACAGTGCAATTGCTATACCTGAAATTAATGAAAGTGGATAGATTGCCTGATACACTGATACAAATAGCTGGCAGCCTAACGCCATCATAACTGCAGCTTTCTTCTTAGGATTAATATATCGCCAATTTTTAATAAACATCACAATGGATACTACCAGATAAAAACTGACACTGATATATGCCACAGCGGCAGCAGGTCCATATGAGTAATTTCCTTTTGATGTCACCTTATAGTGTAATGGAAGAAATACTACACTACCTAAGAACAAGATTAATGGTAAGTTCCATAGCCAGCTTAATGTACTATCCATACCATATTGAGGGCTATCCTCTTTATTAACAATTGTCATTATATATCGAAACGTGATAAACAAGACAATTACCATAGAACCTATGAATATCTTATGGCAGCTTTCATTTACGATAACTGGTACGACATCCAGATGATTTACCGTATAAATCGTTATACTATCGAATAGTAAATTAATCATAGAAAAGACAATCAATAGGGAGAACAAGGTATGCACAAAGGATTTTTTTCTCTTTGCAGAAAAATATGTTACCGCAATATAGGCAACAACTATCATACATGCAATTTCCATACGTATCATTTGTAAACCCTCCCTAAGTACTAATTAGTTTATCTTAAAATATTGGTTTAACCCTGCTACTATACCTTCGACAATCTTATTCTGATAATCATCTGAAGTAAGTAAGGTTTCCTCCTCTTTATTTGTCATATAACCCATTTCTACAATTGTAGTCGGCACCTTAGACCAGTTAATTCCTGTCATGGTATCCGTCTCCCATATACCCTTATCCTGTGCTCCCGTAGCATCTACTATGCCAGTAAGCAAACACTCTGATAGCAGATGGCATTCCGGATAGATGTCTCCATTATAGGGGTTATCTATCGTATTCGATATGGTCTCAACACCACATACACTTTGATTCTCTGAACCATTGGCATGTATACGAATCATAGCATCTGCACCAGCATCATTGGCCATCTTAGCCCTCTGGGCATTACTTATATTAACTTCATTGCTAGTCCTTGTCATTATAACACGGTAGCCAGCATCTTGTAATCGACCTTGTAGTTTTAATGCAACAATCAAATTTAATTTGTATTCATACATTCCAGTGGTTGTACCTCTGGTTCCACCAGACACTTTTTTCTTTGTCTTCTTTGCTCCTGGTCCAATAGGCTCCTGCTCTGAGTTTCCTTTCGCCTGATGCCCTGCATCTATCACAATTAGTTTTTGCATTGTAGCCTTTGATGAAGGCGATATCCTTGGTTCTGCACTTCTTGTTGTCTCATTTTCTATGCTCCTAACATGATCTGGCTCTACCGTTTCCACCAATTTAGTATCATGCTCTGGGCTTGGCGTATGTACTTGTTTTAGTGGAACTTCTTGTGTAAGATTCTTTGACTCACATCCTACTAAATAACATAATATCACAAAACACATAATTATGGGTAGTATAACTTTCATTCTCGAACCATGCATCCCCTTACTCTTATTAGTGTTTTGCATTTTACCATATATTTACTTTTTATACAATTCTAACTTATCGTTCTAATTCTATCTAATCTCCAAATATTCCTTATTCATCAACACATTCTGACTATCATTTATATTTACTACAGATGTAGAAAATATGTAATTATATAACTCCACCGCCTGTATCACGACATACTCTGTTCTATGTACAAGAATGCTTGACAACCACATGGTTGTCAGGACTTTACTACCACTATGTATCCGGTTAATGCTGCCATAAGTATAGCAGCAAGAACAATGTATACGACAAATAACTCTATTGTACTTTATACTTTGATTCTAGGTTATTCTACAGAATAAGTCTATTATTCAATAAGTATTCGACACAAATTTAATTATAAAACATGAATAAAAACCAGCCCATAAGCACTCTGGCTGGTTTTCATCCCCCTATTAAATGATATATTTGATCTCACAAGTTGGAAAATACTCCAGTAGTTTCTCCTGAAAGAATGCTTTCATCTCCTGCATATCTTCTTTTGTATAGTGGTACTTCCCATAGCCAAACTGGCCACGTCTGTATTTGCGTTCCTCATCATTCATCGGTAACGTAGAAGTTGGAAAGATCTCCTGAATCATATCCTTTGCCTTTGGTGTGTAACGATGAGAGATTACCTCAAAGAAAAGTCGGTGTTCGAGTTGTGCTGGTAACGTATCCGCTAGATTACGAAGCAACTCCTCATACTCCTTCTTCCACCCATCATAAATGAATACAGGAGCAATCAAAAATCCAATCGGATATCCAGCTTTACTCATCTTGGCTGCAGCGTGTAGTCTGGCAGCAACCGTTGCTGTTGCATGCTCATACTCAGAGCGTACTCTCTCCGTATTCAGGCTAAACCGTACCTCCGTCTTATTGTTATGTTTCAGATCAAGCAAGCCATCCACATCACTATATTTTGATACGAAGCGAAACGCTCCACGTGGCTCATTGGCAAAGAATTCGATTGTCTTAGCCAATGCATGTGTATATGGTTCCACACATAAAGGATCTGAGGTTGCTGACCCTTCAAAGGTTGTGAACCCATCCTTACTCTCGTCCATATACTTACTGGCACGTTCTAATATTTCTTCAATGTTGACATTCACACGTATATAAGGTTTATCTCCAAGCTGTGTATGCAAATAACAGTATTCACACTGCCCCATACAG
>NZ_MSHA01000022.1:0-20938 GCF_001940965.1 Bacteroides sp. Phil13
GTGCAATTCGTCAGGAACTAGCGGATCGCCTTGATATTGAGTTCCTCCAGGCTATTCTGGCTGACCATTGGAAACCTTATCTTGAGAATCTTCATGTCTGTATGACGGATGCCACCTGTTATGAAAGTCATCTGCAACAACAACTGACCAAGGTTAGGGTTAAGGCACTTGCAGCGGATTCAATCTGTGCTAATAATGCCAACCGGAAATTTTGTACTAAATATCATATAAGTACTTCCTTTAAGCATAAGGGTAGAGCTGCCAAAGATGAGCCACTTCGGAATATCTTACGGTCGGAACTCAGCCGTGAAAGAGCTACCCGCCTGGAAGGAAGCTTTGGAACGCAGAAACAACATTACTCACTGGCCAGAATAAAAGCTAGAAACAGGAAAACGGAAATGCTTTGGATTTTCTTTGGAATACATACGGCCAATGCAGTATGCATGATAGAAAAGGTCGAAATGAAAAAAAGAACGGCTGCATAATCAGACTAAAATAACAAGAGGAAAACAGGAGAGGTCTTTAACTTCCCCTAAAAAGACATATACATAATGTACCGTTGGGAAGAAAAAATAAGAATATGTAAATAATATTTTATTAAAAAGATAGAAGACTTGAGACTTTACAGAAAAAATAAGAGAAAAGCTCACGTAAAGTAAAACTGTTCTCTTAATTTATTAGAAAGAGGGACATTTACTGAATATCTCTAATTAATTCCATAACTTTTATTGCAATAAGGCTCTGTTGATTTGTCTGCAGAGCTTTATTGCAATATCATTTTGCTTATTGCAGTGTCATTCCTATATGTTCTTTTTCCAGTGAATAAATAAGTTTTTGTCAACTTTATTTTTTCCTACTAATTGAAGGTTATAGGAATTTAGACCAGCGTAGCGATAATCGCCATAATTAATGTCGCCTAATAAATCTATATTCATTAGTGCCCGAACAATTTTTGATCCGCATTGTTCTATTTTCTCGACGATACATTTTCCTCCTAAGAGGTTCATAAGCAGATAAGCTGAAACTTCATAAGCACACCAGCCACATTCTTCCAGATACAGATGGATACAACTTTCATTGTTTTGCTCATTTTTGAGCACTTCAGAAACTTCTTTTTTCATGGTTATCTTTTTATTTACTCGATTTTAGAATCCGGGCAAAGCTAACACCCCTTTATTACAAACAAATATTTTAGTGATACGGTTTTGCAGGGTATTTAAACTATTCAAATAATTAACAGTATAAAAGAGACCGTAACAAAGAAACTTTGAAATTGGGCTGTCAGCTACGTAAATAAACACTATTTTTGCATAATGAGATTCTGAGCATGTGCGGACATTATACTTGATATATAAAACACAATGGAAACATCTAACTTTAAAGAGGAGTTTGAGAGAATGTTGATGAGTGAAATTATTCCTCTTAAACGTGGAGAAACTAATTCACCGGAAGGAGGTGAGTTGTTCTCTAAACTCCATGATTTGGTGGCGAAAAATGTACCTTCAAAACTATATAGATATCGGAACTGTCAAGAATATAATTTGGATTCATTTAGAGATGATGAAGTATATGCCGGTAATCCTCGTAATTTTAATGATCCGTTTGATTCTTTGGTTTGCTACAAGAAAGAGGAGATATTAAAGAATTATGAGGAAGCGTTGAATAAAAATTGGTTTCTTTATATGTTGAGCAAGATAAACAGCCTGGTTGAGGAAGAGATGAGAAAACAATATCCTGACGATCCGATAATTGATGAAGTTGTGAAAAAAATGCAATGTTTTAATGTTTGGAAAGGAGAAGGGGACGAGGTGGTGAACCAAAGATTGCGTGAGGCTTATTATGAAGGAACTACATATGGCGATAAGGGCATTTATAGTGATAAAATTAATGAATATCTTGAATTTATCGGGGATTTATTAGATCAATCAGTGGAGAGTGTAAAGGAAAGTTGTAAGATTGCATGTTTTACAGAGAGAAAGGATAATATGCTGATGTGGTCACATTATGCTGATAGACATAGCGGATTTGTGTTGGAATATGATATAAAGCAAGTTGTTTTTCCAACAAGTGATACGCAACCTAGTAGTCACCCGGCAATACTTTTTCCGGTAATCTATTCAGATAAAAGACTTGATGCAACTCATATAGGGAAAAGTTTAATGGATGACTTTCTTATAAGCCTTAAAGGAGAAAATAATAGCAGCATTGTTTTGCCTGACATTTTTATTTATTTGAAAGTGTTTTTGAATAAAGCCAAATGCTGGGGATATGAAAATGAATGGCGATTGATTTGTCCGGATTCTTATGAAAATGAATCTGTCAAAGTTATAATGAAGCCTACAGCTATTTATTATGGCAGTAACATATCTTCTGCTGATAAGGCGAAATTGAGTTTATTGGCTAAAGAGAAGAACATTGCTGAATATCAGATGGCAGTAGAATATTATAATTCAGAATATAAGGTAAATGTCTTATAATTATTTGCCTGCCTATTACCGGAGGTTGATTAGAGTAACTGTCTCGATTTTATCTCCAGATATTTATTAATTACATCAATAGAGAGATTTTCGGGCGTGGTCAATAGAGAATAAATGCCATGCTGTTTTAGGGTAGAGACAATTAATCGTTTTTCAAAGGCAAATTTTTCGGCAATGACATGGCGATAGTATCCTTCCGTATCTGAGGCAGGAGTAGCAATATAGGCTTTCAGGTCAGCATCTTCGAAGAATACTACCAGTAGGCGGTGTTGTCGATTCAGTTGTTGCAGGTATGCTAATTGCCTGTTCATGCTTCCCATACTGGAGAAGTTGGTGTATAAAACCAAAAGGCTACGTTTATTGACATGCTTGTTCAGATGTACGCATAAGGAAGAAAAGTCCGTTTCACTGAAAGTAGTTTCCTGATTATAGAGATTTTCAAGCAATGTCTGCATATGTCCGGGACGGCTTGATGCTGGTACGAAGGTATCGAAATGTTCATCAAAGGTTATGAGTCCGGCTTTGTCTTCTTTCCGCATGGCAACGTACGAAAGAACTAATGAGGCATTTATCGCATAGTCAAGTAAGGTCATTCCACGAAAAGCCTGTTGCATAACTCGTCCCTTGTCTATCACACTATAAATTTGCTGGGAACGTTCGTCTTGATACACATTTACCATAAGTTCGTGCTTGCGGGCACTTGCTTTCCAGTTTATAGTGCGATAATCATCGCCTTTTACATATTCCTTTATCTGCTCAAACTCAGTGTGATGTCCTACGCGACGTATACGTTTTATACCCAATTCCGTAAGATTATCACTTATTGCCAGCAATTCATAACGATGTAACATCAGGTAGGATGGATAGACTTTGACATCTTGGGTATCACCACAGGTATAGCGGCGCGAAAGTAATCCCATCCTACCTTGTACAAATATACGAATCCGTCCAAAATTGTAGATTCCCCGATGGGTGGGTCGTAATTGATAGCTGATTGTTTTACCTTCATTTGCCTGGAGCTTTATCTGGAAATTTATATTTCGCTGCTGGAATATAAAAGGTATTTCATCAATGACTTCCACGGATACTGCATATGGATAACTGCTCTCCACCCGAATGTTCACCGTATTTTCATCTCCGTTGGAAAAACGTGATGAACATTGGCGAAATGCCTGTATACCATGGATGCGATAAAGCATGTATCCTTCCGCTAATACAGCCAGGAGCATGATAAAAAGCATCCATTGCCCGAGAACAAAGAGCGGAGCAAAAGTATACCCGCTACCCAGTAACAGGATAATCAGGCTGAGGGCAATATAAAAGCGTCGGTTTAAAATCATTTCGGTACTTCTACCTTATCAATCAGGCGTTGGGTTACTTTCACCGGTGAATATCCTTCCATTTCGGCCTCCGCAGTCAGAATCAGGCGGTGCTGGAGTACGTATGGAGCAACAAATTTTATATCTTCCGGTGTTATGAAATCACGTCCCTGCAATAGAGCGTATGCTTTAGAGGTCTGCAGCATAGCGACAGATGCACGTGGAGAAGCTCCCAGATATACGGCTTTGCTGGTGCGCGTCTGCTGTACAATCATGGCAATGTATTGAAGCAATGTATGATCAATAAATACCTGGTTCATCAGCTTGCGGAGAGATAAGAACTCTTCTTTGGTAATGGTAGAATCGATGTCCTCCAGTTTTACGAATGTGGCATTTGTATGATGGCGTTTCAGGATGTTTATTTCTTCATCCAGAGTTGGGTAGTCCATTGTTATTTTCATCAGGAAACGGTCGAGTTGCGCCTCGGGTAGTTTATAAGTACCTTCTTGCTCTACAGGATTTTGAGTAGCCAGAATTGTATAAAGCTCTCCCATAGGATAAGTCATTCCGTCAATACTGACCTGACGCTCTTCCATTACTTCGAACAGGGCAGCCTGTGTCTTGGCCGGAGCACGATTGATTTCATCCACCAATACGATGTCGGCAAAGATGGGGCCCCGATGGAAATCAAAATCATTGGTTTTCATATTAAATACAGTTGTACCCAGTACATCGCTTGGCATTAGGTCCGGAGTAAACTGAATACGGCTGAAATCCGCATCAATCAGGCGGGCAACCAGACGGGCCAGCAGTGTTTTTGCTACTCCCGGCACACCTTCTATCAAGACATGCCCATTTGCTAAAATGGCAGTCAATACCAAGTCCACCATTTGCTCCTGACCTACGATGACAGATGCAATCTGGTCTTTCAACTCTTGTATCTTCTCGGAAAAGAGAGTCAAATCTACTCGTCTTTCAATATTCTCTTCCATAAATTTCTTCTTTATATATGATCTATTATTTCATTCATCTTATCAATAAAATACTTCATCTGCTCTACAGAAATAGTGCACCCTCCATAAATCACTGGTCTGACGGAACGGATAAGCTCACTGATCTCTTCTGTATTCATGCCGGTCTTTTGGGCTATTCTGCTGAAAGAGTGTTCGTCATTTGCTACTTCCTCTATATTTACCTGAATTTCTCTTCTCAATTCTTCTGCAAAGTAGATATACTTTTTATGCACCAAGTCGGCATGATCTTTCTTTTGAAAATAAAGAGTTCCTATCAGTTCGGTAAATTCCAGCGATTTGTTTTCCGGTTGGTAGATGATAGGAATTACCCGTTGCCTCCTTCGGGCGGTGAATACCATGAAGAGGATAATGGTGAACATCGTCAAATACAAAGCCCATCTCAGCGGTCTTTGAGAAAGGAAATACCGGAAAGGGGACATCTGTATTTGGGCCGTTTGCTTCATGTAACCTTCGGTGCGGACAATGGGTAAATCTCCCATTTGGGATAATAGGCGGAAAATGTAAGTCGCATTTTTTCCATCTAATACTCCATAATTAGTAAAGAGCAGGGGAGTAGAGACCAGGATTATTTCACCTTTTCCCCATGGATAGGATAAGGCTATTGGGACACTTGGAATACCCTTTTCTGCCAGTACCTTAGCCGGAAGCGAGTCGGGCACGAGGTAAGAAGAACACAGTTGAGGATAGAAATTAAAGGATTGCCGGGGATATATGGCAGAATCTCCTACCCAGAGGAGAGTGTCTTTCTCCAATGATGCAGCAGCATATTTCTTTAATAATGCTGGGCTAAAGTAGGAATAACTGCTATTAAAATCCAATGTATCTTCTAAATTTCTGTTGAAAGAGTTACTCACCAGCATAATCTTATTTCCCCGTTTTGCTATCTTTAGTATTGCTTCTACATCCACATCTGTCAGAGACAGGTTATTAGTGGCTACTAATATGCCTCTACGAGAGATTGTGTCTTCCTGTTCCAGTTCATAAAAGGTTTTTCGAGATAAAGAATACCCCTTTGGTAACGACGTAGATAGCAAACTGTCGAAAACGGCACATCCGAAAGGTTGTTTATCGTAGTGGCTGAAACTAGGAGCCCATACAAACTTTTTGGGTAATCTACATTCTATCGCGAACATTAAGAGTAAAAAGATGGCAATACAGATGATAAACAAGTGATTTCCTTTCATACAATGCCTCCTTTCTTGACTTCTCCCTGTAAGGATAGCATGGTCTGGAATAATTCTTCCGTTGCTTCAAAGTTTCCATAGCGCACTCGCAAAAAGTGATGGGTTAACCTCTGAAATGCAGGCATCCGTACTTCATAAATATATTGTGTAGGCGTTTTATAGAGTTGCCAGTCAATACGTTTTTCGTCACTGAGTTGCTTCAATGTTTGCAAATATAGCAGTCGGATTGCTTCCCTGTAATCGTGGCGGGAAAGGGAAGAGGCTATTTTTAGGGCAAAATCAACTCCATAAATGGTATCTTCCCCCACACTGTAAGGTAAAGCATTCTTGCGGGAACGTATGAATATTGCCGGATTTTTTTTATAAATGAACCAGCCGATCAGTAACAGCATGAGGACAGCAACACTTATCAGAATCGTTTTTGAATAATCTTCAGCAAACTGACTGCCAAATATACTCTGCAATATTTCTCCGAACCACCTGTTGAGCCATTCGAATATATTCACTTCGGGGGCTATCAACTCACGGTTGTAGTTGTAGTCTGCGTCAGATTGCCACACAGCAAGTTGCGTAGTATCACAAACCAATGTATCAGTCGGAGAAAGAGTCATTTAGATTGATTTAGAGTTTGTCAAAGTTATCAATGTCACTTTCTATCGTTACACTATCCATCTTTTCGGATGCATGCCCATATTGATAGGCTAATCCCACAAATGTGAAAATCATTGCTAGATAAGCACCGAATGCTTGCACTACTGCCAGTAGATAGAGCATGAAACTATATCCTACTGATACGGTTGCTTCACTTCCTACGTCACTCATAGTGAAGAGTATTTTTACAATTGTAGCTGCATACCAGGGCACCAAGGTGACTCCCTGTAGTATACCGGCTATGATTCCCATGACTAAAGAAATAAGGAAGACACCTCCCCAGGTAGCAAAGCCTAGACGGAAAGTTTTCTTAAATGCTTCCATTATGGAAATATTTTCGAATAAGTAGATAGGTGCCCAGAGGGCAAGTGGCACGGCAAAAACTATTGCAATGAGAGCAAATAAAAACGTGATAGGGAAGAACATGACGCTTAAAGCGCCTAATATAAAACTAACACATACTGTTAATAGTAATCCGAAAAGTACAATGATGAATAATCTTCTGATGTTATGGAACAACAAAGGTGTCAGCATTTTCAAGGTAATACCTTGCAGGCGCTCTTCGCGTTCATTATAGGTCCGGATCATTGCATATATCAGCGAAGCTTGCAATACAGTTCCTATTATGAGAAGAAGTGCAAACAAGCCATAGTATGAGAGGAATGAGATAAGGAGAGCCGTATCGGAAGAAATATCCATGCCCTCCGCTATACTTTCCATCCCTTTCATCATACCATTTAGACTCAGGGCTTGGATGAGACAGAGTGGTAAAAGCAGATATGTGGTAAACTTTAGCATCAGCTTCCAGTTCTCCCTTATAAAATCAAAAGATGCATTTAACTTCTCTCCGAAAGAGCGTTTCACATACATTGCAATTTTAGGCTTTTGTGATTCCATGTCGTTTCTTATTAGGTAAATAAATATAGTAGAATATAATAAATGCAAGAGAAATGAGGATCAGGCTGAGTCTCAGTATATTCGGTAATTCGGTATGGCGCGTGATGAAACTTTCGATAAATCCTGCCATTATGAATATGGGGATTGTACCTACAACTATTTTCACTCCTCTTTTGGCTCCTCTTTTGAACGATTCCAGTCTTGAATATGTTCCGGGGAAAAGCCATCCATTGCCCAAAGTCAGTCCGGCAGCTCCGGCAACAATAATAGACCAGATTTCAAGTATCCCATGCAGCCATATGGCAAGCATGGATTCCCAAAGTAAGTCATGCTGGAAAAAGAACATCTGGAATGCGCCGATCATAACTCCATTATTGAAAAGCATATATCCTGTACCAAAGCTTGTTAGGATTCCCATGGCAAAGCAATAGAAAGAAACCATAATATTATTTAGTGTGATTCCCAAGAACATAGGAACTTCGGAAGAGCCGTTATACACTGCCATTGGCTCACCGTTGGCTATGTTATCTAAGGTCATGTCCACATAGCCGTTCCCCAGAATCAAACGGACGAAATCGAGATCACCCGCAGCAGAAACTGCCCCAATCAGCACGCTGACGGTAAAAATGATCAATGAAACCAATAGTTCCCGACGGGCATCATACATGATCTGTGGGATTTCTTGTGTCCAAAAGGTGATGATCCTCGTCCATTTCTCACGCTTGTTCTGGTAAATCTTGTTATGTAGTGCAGAAGCAAGGTTGTTCAGGTAAATGGAAATACGTGAAGTAGGAAAGTGCGTTTGTGCAAACGCCAGATCGGCAGTGAGGTCCGTATATACATCGGCAAGCCGGTCGGGAGACAAGTTTGTTGCTTGTTCCACTACCTTCTCGGCTTCTTTCCATTTATCGATATTCCGACGGATAAACGTTACTTCTTTCATGCTTTTCCAAAGGTTCCAAATAAGTTTTGTCTGAAATCAATAACAAAAGTAAGAGAATAATGATATATTTGCAACGATATACAAAAAATGTTTAATCAAAAATGGCAGAAACTACAATTATTACCGGGCAATTTGTTCGTATCAGCCAAACACCTGCGAGTATTGGCGAACGACTCATTGCGTTGGTGATCGATTTTATTCTGATAGGTTTCTATGTATATGCAACGGCTACCCTGCTTTCTACACTCCGAATCTCATCGGATTTTATAATGATTCTTATTATGATTGTAGTCTATCTGCCGGTATTAGGCTATTCGTTTCTATGTGAAATGTTCAATCATGGACGAAGTTTCGGGAAAAATCTGATGAACATTCGTGTAGTGAAGGCAGACGGTTCTACGCCCGGCATTAGTTCTTACTTGCTTCGTTGGCTTCTTTTTCCGATTGATAGTCTGCTTACCGGTGGTTTCGGACTATTGGTGGTACTATTAACGAAGAACAGTCAGCGGATGGGGGATCTTGCAGCCGGGACCATGGTAATCAAAGAACAGAACTATCGCAAGATCCATGTCAGCCTTGATGAGTTTGATTATCTGACGAAAGATTATCGTCCCACTTATCCACAAGCAGCCGATTTGTCGCTGGAGCAAATAAATGTTATTACCCGGACATTGCAGGACGGCAAGAAAGACCGTGTGCACCGCATTGCACAATTGGCAAAGAAAGTCCAGGAACTTCTTACCATAACTCCCCGTGATGGTAATCAAGAGCAGTTTCTTCAAACAGTTCTCCGTGATTATCAATATTATGCATTAGAGGAAATCTGATAATTTATAGTCTTTAGAAAGTGTTACCATAGGAAAGAAATTTGTGTCATTCTGTCACAGTATTCTTTATTTTCCTGACTTGTTACTTCAAAAATAATCGCATTCCGGCGTATTTTTTGGATAGACGAATAATAATAATGCGCATTTTCTGCATATTTTTCCGGATTTCAGGGGATTTATGCAAAAAAGGTTATTGCTTATGGGTAAAAAGGTTACTACTTACAAGTAAAAGGGTTACTACTTACAAGTAAAAGGGTTACTACTTACAGGTAAAAAGGTTACTACTTATAGGTAAAAGGGTTACGGCATCCGGATTATATGCTTGTTTGTGCACTTTTCAGGGGGTATTTCATTCTAAAAAAAATGTCATGATTTCGATATTTATCTCAAAATCTGCTTCTTGCCATTTTTTATTGGCGTATTTTCATCTTTGTGGGTATCAATCCGGGAATATGGGATTCTCAATAGATTAAAAATGCAAAGTGTCAGAATGTGAGTTCCCTTGTCAACCCGTTTTGATTTTCTATTGTTGATATATTGCGGTGCCGAATAGTACATCAGTTTGCGGTAACTACCTTGGTATGCAACCCCAATAAGTAATTTTATAGAAATATACTGTAGTTTAAGATAATGTGTTTAATAAATATAATTTTATTAATTTTCTTGATTCTTTATTGTCTCTATTCTTTTTTTATTTAATTTTGTCTGCACTATTTTATGTGGGAATTAAACTCAAACCATAATAAATAACAGATAGCTATGACGCAAATAATAGAATTGCAAGGTACGGAGAAACGGTTGTATCAACTTGTAGCTCCTTTAGTAATGAATCCGGAAGTCTTAAAACAGAACTATAATTATCCTTTCCGTACGTCGGAAAGTTTTGTGTGGTTTGTTGCAGTGGATGGAAAAGAAGTTGTAGGTTTTATACCGCTGGAATATAAAAAGCGGGAAGCAGTTATTAATAACTATTATATAAGGAATAATAATGCAGAAGTATTAAAAGCTCTTTTAGAAAAGGTCATAGCCAAAATGGATAAAGATAAATATTTGAGTTCAGTTACATTTGTAGAGCATCAGGAGATATTTAAGGAATTAGGCTTTTCAGTAGAGAAAGAGTGGAAGCGCTATGTGAAAATGAATAAGGAGAATTAAAAATGGGGGAGGCTCAGAAGAATGTATATGAATTAGCACAAGAACGGCTACATATTATATTTAAGGAGTTCGATAACATCTGCGTGTCTTTTTCCGGAGGGAAAGATAGTGGTGTATTACTGAACTTGTGTATTGACTATATCCGGCGCAATAATCTCAAGCGGAAACTTTGTGTTTACCATATGGATTATGAAATCCAGTATAGCATGACAATTGATTATGTAGACCGTATTCTGGAGGCAAACAAGGATATTTTGGAAGTCTATCGAGTGTGTGTGCCTTTTAAAGTCACTACTTGTACCTCTATGTATCAGAATTACTGGCGTCCCTGGGATCCGGAGATGGAAGAAATATGGGTGCGGCAGATGCCAAAGGGAAGTATGGACGTAAAGAGCTTTCCCTTTTATACCGATGCAATGTGGGACTATGAATTCCAAATGCACTTTGCCAAGTGGTTGCATGAAAAAAGAGATGCGGTTCGTTCTTGTTTTCTAATCGGTATTCGTACACAGGAGAGCTTCAATCGCTGGCGCAGTATTCATCTTGCGCGGAAATATCAAATGTATCACAACTATCGTTGGACTTCTAAGATAGGAAACGATATTTTCAATGCATATCCTATATTCGATTGGAAAACGACAGATATCTGGGTAGCTAATGGAAAATTCGGATGGGATTATAATCATTTATATGATTTATATTATAAAGCTGGCGTTAACATTGAACGTCAACGTGTAGCAAGTCCATTTCTATGTGAAGCTCAGGAAAGTCTCCGGCTTTATAAAGTGATTGATCCTACTACCTGGGGCAAGATGGTGGGGCGTGTGAACGGGGTGAACTTTACTGGAATTTATGGCGGAACACATGCTATGGGATGGCAAACCGTTCGCTTGCCGAAGGGGTATACCTGGAAAGAATTTATGCAGTTCCTGCTTTCTACATTGCCTGAAAATACCCGGCGTAATTACTTGAAGAAATTGACCGTTAGTATTGAATTCTGGCGCACGAAAGGTGGATGTCTTAGTGAAGAGACCATTCAAAAGCTCAGGGATGCTGGTGTGTCGCTAGAGGTAGTGAATACTACTAATTACAAGACACATAAGAAACCTGTGAAGATGGACTATCTGGACGATATTGAAATTTCTGAATTTCGTGAGATTCCAACTTATAAAAGAATGTGTGTCTGTATCCTGAAAAACGATCACGCCTGTAAGTATATGGGGTTTGCCTTAAACAAAGAAGAAGCATACAAACGAGATAAAATAATGGAACAATTCAAAAATATGATGTTATGAGTGTAGAGCAAAGTCCGGTATATGCTGTGAAAGCGGTACCGTTGGAAAAAATAGTGGCGAATGATTATAATCCCAATATTGTAGCGCCTCCTGAAATGAAACTATTGGAACTTTCTATTTGGGAAGATGGTTTTACGATGCCTTGTGTGTGTTACTACGATAGTGAAGCTGACCGTTATATATTGGTTGATGGATATCATCGTTATAGCGTATTGAAAAGTTCCAAACGTATTTATCAACGGGAAAATGGTTTGCTGCCTGTGGTGGTGATTGATAAAGAACTCTCTAATCGCATGGCGTCTACCATTCGGCATAACCGTGCGCGCGGTTCGCATAATATAGAATTGATGTGCCACATTGTGGCTGAGCTGGATAAAGCAGGCATGTCTGATCAATGGATTATGAAAAATATTGGCATGGATCGGGATGAATTACTCCGTTTGAAACAGATTTCTGGTTTGGCGGATCTGTTTTCGGACAAGAGTTTTAGTATTCCAAACCCAGTGGAAACACCGGTTCCCGAAGAATAAAATGCCCATTTTGGGCATTTTTGTTTCTATTATGTTCTTTTGTTATCCTTAACAAGTGAAATATCCTGTTCCAAACTTGCATAAGTTAACCAAATCTCCTACTTTTGCCAACATAAACAAACGAATAGGTTACATGTGTCTTCGGACATTATAAAATTCTTACATGAAAAAAATATTGGTTAGTGGAGGTGCCGGGTTTATAGGGTCGCACTTATGCACAAGGTTAATAAATGAAGGGCATCATGTCATATGCTTGGATAACTTGTTTACTGGTGTAGAATCGAATATAGAGCATCTGAAGAACAATTCTCATTTTGAGTTTGTGAATCATGATGTAGAATTTCCCTATCTCATTGAAGGACTTGATGAAATTTATAACTTGGCTTGTCCGGCATCACCGATACATTACCAATATGATGCGATCAAAACGATTAAGACCTCCGTACTGGGAGCTATTAATATGTTGGGGTTGGCGAAGAAGACAAATGCTAAGATTTTACAAGCTTCAACAAGTGAAGTATATGGTGATCCAGTAGTACATCCTCAGGTAGAAAGTTATTGGGGAAATGTGAATCCGATTGGCATCAGATCTTGTTATGATGAAGGAAAACGTTGTTCTGAGACTTTGTTTATGGATTATCATCGTCAAAACAATATTCGTATTAAAATAATTCGTATCTTTAACACGTATGGTCCACGGATGTTGCCGAATGATGGTAGAGTAGTTTCTAATTTTGTTGTTCAGGCACTGCAAAACCATGATATAACTATCTATGGGACAGGGGATCAGACCCGAAGCTTTCAGTATATTGATGATCTGATAGAAGGAATGGTGCGAATGATGAATACGGAGGACGAATTTATTGGCCCGGTAAACCTTGGAAATCCGAATGAATTTTCTATTCTTGAACTAGCTGAAAAAGTCATCCAATTAACAGGGTCTAAATCGAAATTGGTGTTTAAGCCGCTTCCGCATGATGATCCGAAACAGCGCCAACCAGATATTACGCTGGCAAAAGAGAAACTGAATTGGCAGCCAACAATTGAATTGGGAGATGGTTTGCAGAAGATAGTGGAATATTTTAAGGAATATCGTTATAGAAATTAATAGATAAACGGGAAAACAATATAGTATAAGATGAATATGGAAATAAATCCTTCTGAGTACAAGATTCTCATCGTTGACGATGTGATGTCCAACGTTTTGTTGTTGAAAGTACTCTTAACAAATGAAAAATTTGCTATCGCTACGGCAAGTAACGGTCGGCAAGCATTGGAGCAGGTAGATAAGGAAAACCCGGATTTGGTGTTGCTGGACGTGATGATGCCGGACATGAGTGGTTTTGAAGTGGCACAGCATTTGAAAGCAAACCCTAAGACCGCAGATATTCCTATCATCTTCCTGACTGCGCTAAACAGCACGACGGACATTGTAAAAGGTTTCCAGGTGGGAGCGAATGACTTTATCTCCAAACCTTTCAATAAGGAAGAGCTGATTATTCGTGTAACCCACCAGATTTCGCTGGTAGCTGCCAAACGCATTATTTTGAATAAGACCGAAGAGCTGCAACGTACCATTGCCGGACGTGATAAACTTTATTCGGTGATTGCTCATGATTTGCGTTCTCCTATGGGTTCTATCAAGATGGTGCTGAATATGCTGATACTGAATCTGCCGGCTGAGAAGATCGGTGATGAGATGTATGAGCTGTTGACAATGGCAAACCAGACGACAGAAGATGTATTCTCATTGCTGGATAACTTGCTGAAGTGGACGAAGAGCCAGATTGGTAAGTTGAATGTAGTATATCAGGATATTGATGTGGTAGAAGTTGTGGATGGAGTTATAGATATCTTTAATATGGTAGCTGGTCTGAAGAAGATTACAATCCGTGAAGAGAAACCGGAGAAACTGGCTGTATCCGCAGATATAGATATGCTGAAAACCGTGGTACGCAATTTGATAAGCAATGCTATTAAGTTCAGCAACGAAAATTCTGAAGTATTGGTAAAACTGGAGGAAAAAGATGGTATGGCGGTAGTCTGTGTGCAAGATCACGGTTGTGGTATTGACGAAGAAGGACAAAAGAAACTGCTTCATACAGATACGCACTTCAGTACCTTCGGTACAAACAATGAAGAAGGTTCCGGTTTGGGATTACTCTTGTGTCAGGACTTTGTAGTAAAGAATGGTGGTAAACTGTGGTTTACTTCCAAAAAAGGCGAAGGTTCTATATTCAGCTTCTCACTCCCGTTGAAAAAGTAAATATTGTATTAAAGACAGACCATCTGTTTCATGTAAACAGACGGTCTGTTTTTTTATCGCCTGCATAGCTCTCTGAAATCACAGAACTCACATTTCTTGGTATCTTCAGTTTGGGTGAAAGCTTCTTCCGGATTGTATATTTCTTGTAAAAGAGTTTGCAGGCGTTCACGAAATTCATCTTCATAGAAAGCAAAGTTATTGACCGGCATCTTGGGTTGGCGTGCTTCTCCCATTTCAATAACAGGGGAATACGTCTCTGACGCTGCTTGATGAATATAAAGTAGGGAAGGGGCTACCTTCAATGACTGCTTGCGGCACATAATAGAAGCATACAAGAAAGTCTGAAAAATGTAATTCGGACGTCCGTCGGCAGGTGTGAATAGCTGCTTGATGTTTTCGGGCGTCTTTGGGCTACCTCCTGTTTTATAGTCTACTATACGCAAAGTGTCGTCTTTGCTATCTATACGGTCAATGGTACCACCGATGTTCAATGCTAACTTTCCTTGCGGAGTTTCGATTTCTATAATTTCCGTTACCTTCTTTTCCATGCCTTCCATAAAGAAAGGTGCATATTGCAGATCGTTACGCAGCAGTTGGCGGAGATAAGATGTGATTACTTTGGCATTAATAAGCTGCGTACCGTTAAATTCCGGCTTTTCGGTGAGGGCTACGTGGAAGAACTCCTCTTTGAAAGCGGTATCTACATAGTTCTGTAATTTTATATCATTGCGCAATACTTGCTCCAAATCATCTTTTCGAATTTCTTTTCCGTTTGCAGTCAAATCTTTATAGACTAATTCGGCTGCACGGTGGAAAATTGTACCAAACAGAGCAGAGTCTATTTCAGCGCTTACTTCATCGGGAGCTTTTAGGCCAGCTACATAGCGGTAATAGAATTTCAATCTGCAATCCAGATAAGTATTAAGTGCTGAAGGTGAAAACAGGGATTTCGGATGACGATTCACATCATACCTTTCGTACATTCTCGTTATGATCTCCGGTGTTTTCTCAACGCGAATTTCTCTACCACTTTGGGGAGATTGTCCGGCTTCAAGGTATTCTCGTGAGATGCTGTGTGGAGATTCAACAAGAAATTGCAACATGAAACGAGACATTTCTCCGCGATTCAATCCTTCTGAAGCAGTATTATATAATAAGGTGACATTTTCGGCACGTTGTATCAGGCGGTAGAAGTAATACGCATATAGGGCATTCTTATGTTCGATAGTAGTCATGCCGAAAGCTTTCCTCAGATTGTATGGAATAAAGGAAGAATCACCACCTGCTTTGGGCAGCTGCCCTTCGTTGAGAGAAAGCATAATAAGATTACGAAAGTCGAGATTACGTGTTTCCAAGACTCCCATCACCTGCATACCAATAGCAGGCTCGCCATGAAAAGGAATGTTTGAAGTGGCAAGTAGTCGGCAGAGCAGACGTCTCAATGTATCAATTTGTATGTTCAATTCTCCATTGTCAATCAGGTTCAGCAGACGATTGATGAGAGTATAACTTTTAAATAGAGACTCTCGGTAAAGTTGGTTGAAGATATCATCTGTTTCTTGTTCTTGCCGGTAGAGGACAGCAACTTCGCGTAACATCTCCGTGAGGTATTGACAAAGGGCTGAAATACCCGTTTTAGGCGTGAATATTTGTTCTAAAAAAATATCTTGCTTTAGCTCAGAAGGTAAAGGGAAGAATCGATTGTCCCTTGTTAATTGTTTCTCTAAACTTTCTGCAGAAGTGGAGAGCTGACGTGTATAGGGATGCTTCAGTACAGACTGTACAGCTTCGTATTGATAGCGTCCCGTATCTCTGCGATAACCTGTAGTCTGCAATTCGATAAGTGCACTGACGAAACTGTATACGGGTGTTTGTGCCAAAGGAAATCCCATAGTTATATTTACATTCTTTACTTCAGGTGGAATGGAATGAAGTACAGGTAGCAGAAGTGCCTCATTACAAAGAACTACTGCATTTTCTTTCTCTTTCACAGGAGTCTTCTGTAGGTCTCTTTTCGTTACGGAACGTATCCATTCCGGTAGATAACGTGCTTGTGCATTCTCAGTCGGAGCAGAGATGAAACGTACATTTTTAGGTTTCCGCAATGTATCAAAAACTGCTTCCGGCAATTCGTTGGGGAATAATTTCAGATTACGAAGAATGAATTCTCCTGCCTCGTGTGTGTAGGGAGGTGTGTTTTCACGGGGCAGGCGGGTGTAGAAGACATCATAATCCCAATAAAATAATGCTTTTCCGGCCTCGCGCAAGCGTTCAAAGAACTTGGTTTCTACTTTGTTTAATACGTTGAAACCAACAAAAACGTAATGCTCATACTTTAGTTTATCCGACTGTAATTCCTCCATTACATAGCGGTACATCATACCTTCGTAAGCAATGCCAAGTTCTTCAAGATTACGGCGATAATGGTGATAGATATCGCCTAATTTATCCCATAGAGAAATGAATTTCTCCTTAAGCTGTGTCCGGCGCTCGATAGAGAAATTTTGGAAAAACTGACGAATGGCTTCTTCCTGCTCGGAGTCAAGGAAGTCGTAATCGTCCATTATATTTTTCAAATCCTGCAGGTTAGAGAATAACCGGTCGGCATCTACAAGATTTTTGTCCACATCGTCAAAATCACTGATAAGTAATTCGCCCCAGAAGTAGAAATCATCGAGTGTTTCTTCGCTGCGGGTTTCTTCACGGAAGACTTTATAGAGTTCGCATACCAACCGGATAGGGTCTCCGGATTTCCACGGGGAGAGTTGCCGGAACAGTTCGCTGATACTGACATAGGCAGGCGACCATATAGGGCGGTCGCTCTGCATTGCCAGATATTCGTTGAAGAACAGGCTGGCACGTTTATTGGGGAAAACGATGGCTACTCTTGAAAGATCGTTTCCTATCTTTTGGTAAAGGTCTTGGGCTACTAATTGGAGAAATGTTTGCATACTACCGTTGTATCTATACTTTTTCTATTAAATCTTCTTCCACATACCAAAGGTATCCTTTTATGTTTTCTTTCAGATACCCCATGCGAGTGAGCAATTGCATATATCCTTGCACTTGCTTATTATACTTTTTGTTTTGTTTTCCGAATTTGAAATCTATAACGACAATTTCATTGCCGCGCATCATTACACGGTCGGGTCGGCGGGTATGTAGCTCACCCCTTTCCTGCCAGATGATATCACATTCATTGAACAGGTGCCAGTTCCCCGAATACCAGTCTTGAACTTGGAGAAGCGAGAATGCATGATGGGTCAGTTCCCGGATTGACTTTTCCGTTTCGGGTTTGCCGATAATACCTTCAAAGACAAGTTGGTCAATAGCATTATCAATGTCTTCCTCTGTTTCAATGGCTGAGAAAAGAGTATGTAAAAGCCGTCCCCGGTTTATGAAGCGATTGTCGGATTCTTCTTCATCAACTCCCTGAATAAAGTCCGCAGAACGGTTCGACTGTCGGAATTCTATATCATGCCTCATGCTTTCCATGTGTACCGGGAGTTTGTCAGGCTTTTGTGCAAGGCGATTGGCAGAAGTCTTAGGGGGGTCGGGCAGGTGCTCATCTGTTCCTGTGTACTTTGATGGACAGAGTTCTCCATTTTCATAAGGTTCTTTTTCATCCCAGTTTTCGTCACCTTCCCGGGCGGCTACTTGTGGCAGAGCATTGGCCAATAATTCCGACATGGTACCTTTTTGCCCTTTCTTGCACCAGAAAATTAGATTCTTTCCGGCACGGGTGAAAGCTACATAAAGTAGGTTCAGGTTATCCACCCAGAGTTGCAGGCGTTCATCCAGATAATTTTGCCGATATACAGATTCCGCCATGGTAGAGGAATAATTTACCGGAACGATGTCGAGTGTACTGAATGGTGCTTCAGTAGGCGAACACCATATCAACTGATTATTAGTTTCATTCTCGAGCTTCCAGTCACAGTAAGGAATGAGAACGGTATGAAATTCCAGTCCTTTTGATTTATGAATGGAAAGGATACGGATGCCGTCCATTTCTCCACTGGGGATAGTCTTATTACATAATGTTTCGTTCCAGTAGCGGATAAATGCGTCCAGGTCCGAAGAATTATTTTGAAGGTATTCAGTGACAGCATCGAAGAAGGAAAAAAGATAAGCATCCTGCTTTTCAATCCGTTTCATTTCAAACAGACTGAATAATTCTTCCAACAATTCGTAAAGTGGCATTAACCGGAGAGTTTCCATACCTGTGACGAATGCTTCGGGCAGTGCTTCTTCAGGTTTCGCGGTCAGTAAGCTGTCCCAGTCACCTCCCTGTTTTTTGATTCCTGATTCATAGTTCATCATGAGTGATGCGCACGCCACCTTGTCTTCCGGATTGGATAAGTAGCGTAAGGCATCTATCAACATACAGATGGCCTGTGAAGCATCCAGTCGGAATGCCTCGTCCGAGACGACAGACAGGTGCATGGTCTTGTCAAAATAGTCAGCAATGGGAGGGATGTTTTTATTTTTGCGTACCAGAATGGTGATATCGTTTAGCTTCACGCCTGCTTCCAGCAACCGCTGCACTTCTTCTCCTAACGAGAGAATGGTGAGTTCTGTATAGTCATGCTCTTCGTCCGGTTCCAGAAAGGTTGCTTTGATGTATCCTTTAGCTTCCGTTCGTGGCGATTCCTGGGCAACATCTGCATAAGCCCGTTGCAGGGGGTGGCAGTCTTCTTGCAGCTCTTTCAGGTGGAGCATATTTAGATATTCCACGGCTGCGGTAAATAAGTTATTATTGAAGCGGATGACATTCGTTTCACTTCGACGGTTGGTCTTTAGTGTTTCTACACGTACCGGGAAAGGGAAAGAAGCATCTTTGGTACCCAGCGCGTTCAATATCCCCCAGTCGCCGTTTCGCCAGCGATAGATAGATTGTTTCACATCTCCTACGATCAAACTGTCTGCTCCTTGTGAAAGACCTTCAAGTAGTAGAATTTTGAAGTTATCCCATTGCATCCGGCTGGTGTCCTGAAACTCATCGATCATTACGTTTCGTATATTGGCACCGATTTTTTCGAATACGAAAGAAGAATCCCCATCTCGTACTAGATTATGGAGCAGTGCATTCGTATCTGATAATAGGAAGCGGTTATGTTCCCGGTTCAGTTCACGCACTTCTTCGTCGATATGGGCAAGTAACTGTAATTTATTCAAATGTTGCAGGGACAGTCGGCAACTATTTACGATCTTGTTGTTTCTTGGTCTGAAAGTTTCAGCATCCTGTAATAACGGGAGTAAGCTTGTTTCGGCCAGCCGAATAATTTCGTTCTTCTGCGCAGATGTTTTGGTAGCCCAGTTTTTGGCATCATCCAGACTGTTCTTTAGTGTGGCATTTACTGTATCTTTGTCTGATAAACGTCCATCCCTCAGTTTGCGAAAATAGCTGCCTATGCCTCGTGCCCCACCTTTCAGATCTTCCGGTGTGAGGGCATGTGCTTCCAGTTCGCCAATGAATTGGTCGTAGAAACCTTTCATTTGTTCCAGAGCTTCCGTTTCCATTTCCCTCAGTTCATTACGGTATAGCTTGATAGTATTGGGATCTTTCAGTTGTTGGCGGAGTCCTTCACCTTGTTCTATATAACCTTCATCGAAGATATTCCAGCCAAAGCGTTTGATTTCATTGGATACATTCCAGCGTTTATCATCGGCAATACGCTCATTGATATAGTCCAGTAGCCAGGCCAGTACCGGAGAGGATAGAGTTAGTTTCTCTATCAGGCTATCCACTGCATCACTCAGAACTTCGGTATTATTCAGTTCGATATTGAGGTTCGGGCTTAGTTCCAGTTCGCGTGCCAGATTACGCATCACGGATTGGAAAAAAGAGTCGATGGTTTCCACCCGGAACCGACTGTAATCATGCAACATGTACTGTAAGGCGGTTCCGGCTGCCAGGCGGATATCGTCTTCAGACAGATTCTTCCATTGTAAGTCTTCTCGGATACGATTCAAGTAGGGTTCGGATGCCGGGTCGCTTACCCAGATTCCGTAGAGTTGTTGCAGGATGCGCTCTTTCATCTCTGCCGTAGCTTTATTGGTGAAGGTTACGGCAAGTATTTGCCGGTAAGCTCTGGGGTTGAGTATCAAGTGCTTGATGTACTCTACAGCAAGGGTGAATGTCTTTCCAGAACCGGCTGAGGCTTTATATACTAATAATTCCATGTAAATTTGCGAAATTGAACTTTGGTACAAACATACGTAAAAAGCATGAATTAGAGGGTATGTCTTTGGCAATTCTATCTATTAATTTTGATTCACTTGAGGGGTATAGACATAAAAAAAGGAGTACCGCTGTACTCCAACCTTTGTTAACCTTAAATCTAATACTATGAAAAA
>NZ_MSHA01000022.1:20952-99173 GCF_001940965.1 Bacteroides sp. Phil13
ACATTGCAAAGATACGGACTTTTGGAATACTTGCAAATTATCCAAAAGAAAAAGTATGTTTAATAACACTTATTAGCCAAAATAACTTCTAATTCTACTTATTTTAAGAAAAAGAACGCTTCCTTTCATCTTCTACCTACCAACTCCGTATCAACGCCGTACCAAGTCCGTACCAAGTCCAAGCGTATAGATACGGAGTAAATACGGACTTGACACGGTTCGGATAGTCGGGAAGAGAGAAAGCAACACAGATGTGTTATGTTTTCTCTTTCAACATATCCTCCATTTTCAGCAATTCGTCCCGATATTGTGCTGCTTCGATGAAGTCGAGCTTCTTGGCAGCCTCCTGCATGAGTTTTCGGGTACGTTCGATACTCTTTTCCAGTTGCGGACGGGACATGTATTGCACAATAGGGTCGGCAGCAATGCTGGCGGAACTTTCTTGCTCGACATAGGGACGGGGAGTGGTTGTTCCTTTTTCGGTAAAGCCATTTTCCTGTGCAGTATTGGGCGCAAATACATTGAGGTTCTTCGCCTTTTTGATTTGTTGAGGAGTGATACCATGTTCCTCATTATATTTTAGTTGCTTTTCACGGCGACGGTTGGTTTCGTCAATTGTCAATTGCATGCTTTCTGTGATACGGTCGGCATACATGATAACCATACCGTTTACATTTCGGGCGGCACGTCCGGCAGTCTGCGTCAGTGAGCGGTGTGAGCGTAGGAAACCTTCCTTGTCTGCATCAAGAATTGCCACGAGTGAGACTTCCGGCAGGTCTAATCCTTCACGCAACAGATTGACACCGATAAGTACATCGTATAAACCTTCACGCAAGTCACTCATAATCTTGACTCGTTCCAATGTATCTACATCGCTATGGATATAGTTGCATTTCACATTGTTATTCAGCAGGAATTCCGCCAATTCTTCTGCCATGCGCTTAGTAAGTGTAGTGACCAGCGTACGTTCGTGCTTTTCGATACGAATCTGGATTTCCTCCATGAGATCGTCTATCTGATTGTGGCTGGAACGTACTTCGATAATCGGATCCAGTAAGCCTGTAGGGCGAATAACCTGTTCCACAACAACGCCTTCCGACTGAATCAATTCATAATTGGCGGGTGTGGCACTTACATAAATTACTTGTTTTGCCATTTCCT
Organism: Bacteroides sp. Phil13; assembly: GCF_001940965.1. Classification (NCBI taxonomy): domain Bacteria; kingdom Pseudomonadati; phylum Bacteroidota; class Bacteroidia; order Bacteroidales; family Bacteroidaceae; genus Bacteroides; species Bacteroides sp. Phil13. The sequence continues at coordinate 22,114 of NZ_MSHA01000022.1, forward strand.
CAAACTCCTCAAATTTCAATGGACGATTGTCCATGGCAGCCGGAAGGCGGAAACCATATTCTACAAGGTTGATTTTACGGGCACGGTCACCACCATACATGGCACGTATCTGAGGTACGCTCACATGGCTTTCATCTATAACGATCAGGAAGTCTTCCGGGAAGAAGTCCAATAAACAATAGGGACGACTACCGGCACTACGGCCGTCAAAGTAGCGCGAATAGTTTTCAATGCCGGAACAATGACCTAATTCGCGTATCATTTCCATATCGTATGTCACCCGTTCCTGGAGGCGCTTTGCTTCAAAGGGACGTCCTTCACTTTCAAACCATTGCACCTGTTTATGCAGGTCATCTTCTATCTCATGGATAGCCCGCAGGGTGGCCTCTTTGGAAGTCATGAAGAGGTTAGCTGGATAAATTTTGTATGCGTCGAAACGAGCGATGGTCACACCGCTTATCGGATCGACTTCTTCGATACTGTCTACTTCATCTCCCCAGAAAATAATGCGCAGCAGATTATCTGCATAAGCCAGATAGATGTCTACTGTATCTCCTTTCACACGGAAGTTTCCGCGGTTCAGATCAATATCATTGCGTACATAGAGGCTGTCTACCAGACGACGTAGGAAAACATTCCGGCTGAATGCCTTTCCTTGTTGTACTTCTATCACATTCTCATAGAAATCTGACGGATTTCCCATACCGTATATACAAGATACAGAAGACACCACTACCACATCTTTCCGGCCTGAGAGTAGGGAAGAGGTGGCTGCAAGTCGCAGTTTGTCTATCTCATCATTGATGGCAAGGTCCTTTTCTATATAGGTATCCGAAGACGGCAAATAAGCTTCGGGTTGGTAATAATCATAATAAGAAACGTAATACTCTACAGCATTATTGGGGAAGAAAGCTTTAAACTCACTGTAAAGCTGCGCTGCCAATGTTTTGTTATGGCTCAATATTAACGTTGGTTTATTGATATTGGCAATCACATTGGCTATGGTGAACGTCTTTCCCGAACCGGTGACACCAAGTAATGTTTGTGCAGGAACCCCCTGAAGTACGCCCTCAGTGAGCTCTGCAATAGCTTCCGGCTGATCTCCGGTTGGCTTATAGGCGGATGTTAATTCAAATTTATTCATTTTCTCTCCTTATGGACGGCAATATTCGGGAAAATACTTGAGATAAACAAAATTTTTTTATTCCTTTGCAGGAAATAAGAATTAATAATAACCATCAATGTAATACAACAAAGACATGATTTGGAATGAAAGCATCGAATGTATGGATCGTGAAAGCCTTCGCAAAATCCAGAGCATTCGCCTCAAAAAGATTGTGGAGCATGTTTATCACAACACTCCTTTCTACCGTAAAAAAATGCAGGAACTGGGAATTACCCCGGACGATATTAACAGTATAGACGATATCGTAAAACTTCCTTTTACTACAAAATACGACTTGCGCGATAATTATCCTTTCGGACTTTGTGCTGTACCTATGAGCCAGATCGTACGTATCCATGCCTCGTCCGGTACCACAGGAAAACCTACTGTAGTGGGATACACCCGTAAGGACTTGTCTTCTTGGGCAGAATGCCTTTCACGTGCATTTACAGCATACGGTGCAGATAGTTCCGACTTTTTTCATGTGGCTTACGGATATGGCTTGTTTACCGGTGGTCTGGGTGCACATGCAGGTGCGGAGAACATAGGTGCTTCTGTTATTCCGATGTCAAGTGGTAACACAGAGAAGCAGATTACTTTAATGCATGATTTTGGTTCTACGGTGCTTTGCTGTACGCCTTCGTATGCTCTTTATCTAGCGGATGCCATTAAAGACTCCGGTCTTCCACGCGAAGAGTTCAGGTTGAAGATTGGTGCTTTTGGTGCAGAACCCTGGACAGAGAATATGCGTAATGAAATTGAAGAAAAATTAGGTATAAAAGCCTATGACATATATGGATTGAGTGAAATAGCCGGTCCTGGTGTGGGGTATGAGTGTGAATGTCAGCATGGTACTCACCTCAATGAAGATCATTATTTTCCTGAAATTATCAATCCGAATACATTGGAACCTGTGGCTCCGGGTGAAACGGGTGAACTGGTCTTTACGCATCTGACTAAAGAGGGGATGCCTTTGTTGCGTTATCGCACCAAGGACCTAACCGCTCTGCATTATGACAAATGTACTTGTGGACGTACGCTTGTTCGTATGGATCGCATCCTCGGTCGTAGTGATGATATGCTTATTATTCGTGGAGTCAATGTATTCCCGACTCAGATAGAATCCGTTATCCTTGAAATGCCGGAATTTGAGCCGCATTACCTTCTGATTGTAGACCGTAAGAACAATACTGATACTATGGAGTTGCAGGTTGAAGTACGCCCGGAATACTATTCGGATGAAATAAACAAGATGCTAGCGTTAAAGAAGAAATTAGCAGCTCGCCTGCAGAGCGTACTTGGGCTGGGAGTAGATGTACGTCTGGTAGAACCTCGCAGCATTGAACGCAGTGTTGGTAAAGCTAAACGGGTGATTGATAATCGGAAACTTTAATTAATTATAAATTATGAATTATAAATTATTAATTTCCTGTGGGATGTCCGTAATTTATCATTCATCATTCATCATTCATCATTAATAATTAAGATCATGGTAGCAAAACAACTTTCTATTTTCCTTGAAAACAAGTCTGGCCGTCTGACCGAAGTGACTGAAGTGCTTGCGAAAGAAGGTGTCAATCTTTCCGCTCTCTGTATTGCCGAGAATGCTGATTTTGGTATTCTTCGTGGCATTGTATCTGAACCGGATAAGGCATATAAAGCTTTGAAAGATAATCATTTTGCAGTGAATGTAACGGATGTGGTAGGCATTAGTTGTCCCAATATTCCGGGATCATTGTCAAAGGTTCTGCGTTTCTTGTCCGATGAAGGTGTTTTCATCGAATACATGTATTCGTTTGCTAATGGTAACACTGCTAATGTTATCATCCGTCCCAATGACATGGAGAACTGCATCCGTGTGCTGACTGAAAAGAAAGTGGACCTGCTTGCAGCAAGTGATTTGTATAAATTATAATGACCGTTATTTTCGACCGTTCATTATTCCGTTTTGTCGTGAATAGACGGGCGTTTGTCGGTCAATGTCTGGTTTTTGAAAAATTAAGGTTCGTATCGTTGCTTTATTCGATGCGAACCTTTATCTTTGCACATTATTTGAAAAGCTAAGAATGAAGAAGAATATCTTAATAACTTTGCTTGCAGCAATATTGCTCTCCTCGTGTGGAGAGTACAATAAACTGTTAAAAAGCACCGACTATGAATATAAGTATGAGGCGGCAAAGAACTACTTCGCAAAAGGGCAGTACAACCGTGCAGCAACGTTGCTTAATGAGTTAATTGCTATCCTCAAGGGTACAGACAAAGCAGAGGAATCCCTCTACATGCTGGGTATGAGCTATTATAACCAGAAAGACTACCAAACGGCAGCTCAGAGTTTTATCCAATATTATAATGTATATCCTCGCGGTACGTTTGCTGAATTGGCACGTTTCCATGCAGGTAAGGCATTGTATCTGGATACTCCGGAACCTCGTCTCGACCAGTCTGGTACTTACAGTGCTATTCAGCAGTTGCAGATGTTCATGGAATACTTCCCGCAGAGTTCAAAGAAAGATGAAGCTCAGGATATGATATTCAAATTGCAGGATAAGTTGGTAATGAAAGAGTATCTTTCAGCCAGAATGTATTACAATTTGGGTAACTATTTGGGAAATAACTATCAGTCTTGTGTGATTACTGCACAAAATGCTTTGAAGGATTATCCTTATACGAATCTTCGCGAAGATCTGTCTATCCTTATTTTGCGTGCCAAATATGAAATGGCCATTTATAGTGTGGAAGATAAGAGAGCAGAGCGTTATCGTGAAACGGTGGATGAATATTATGCTTTCAAGAATGAGTTTCCTGAAAGTAAATATATGAAGGAGGCCGAGAAGATATTTAAGGATTCCGAGAAGATGTTGGATGGGGATAAGCAAACAGATATAGGATAATATTAATTTAGATATTTATGGATTATAAGAAGACAAATGCTCCTGGTACCACGGTTACCCGTGACATGATGGAGTTGTGTGCAGATACCGGTAACGTGTATGAAACCGTAGCTATTATAGGTAAGCGTGCAAATCAGATCAGTGTAGAGATCAAGAATGATCTTTCTAAGAAGCTGGCAGAGTTTGCTTCCTATAATGACAATCTGGAAGAAGTGTTCGAGAATCGGGAGCAGATTGAAATTTCACGCTACTATGAGAAGTTGCCGAAACCGACGTTGATTGCAACGCAAGAGTACGTTGAAGGTAAGATCTATTATCGTAACCCGGCTAAGGAAAAAGAAAAATTACAGTAAATGAAATTACTACGGAGGTGTGTTCAAGTAAATTTTGCTTGGACACACCTCTGTTGTTTTAATCAAGGAAAATAACAATGATACAACGTATTCAATCTATTTATTTATTAATAGTGACAGGTTTGCTAATAGCTACCATGTGTTTGCCTGTAGGACAGTTTATTGCTTCTGACGGAGTGACTACATATATTTTTAAGCCGTTGGGGGTGACGCTGACGGAAGACACCTTTCAATCTACATGGGGGTTATTCGGAATTTTGTTTTTAAGTGCAGTCGTGGCATTTTGTACTATCTTTCTCTTCCGTAACCGAATGTTGCAGGTTCGTATGACGGTATTCAATAGTATTTTATTGATCGGATATTATGCAGCATTTTTTGTATTTATGTTTATGCTGAAAGATGATTTGGATGCAATGACTTTCCAATTAGGCTGGGCACTTTGCCTTCCTGCTATTTCTATCATTTTAAATTATCTGTCTTTCCGTGCTATCTATCGTGATGAGGTAATGGTGAAAGCAGCTGACCGATTGAGATAAAAGAGATCAAATAAAAAAAGCGCCCCAGGACTTCTATATAAAAGTTCCGGGGCGCCTTCTTTTATCTATCTTAGAATTATTTTTTGAGATCGAACAGGTAAGTTATCTTAGCCACTATAGTACCATGTGCCGAACGTGAGAAATAGTCTTTCTTGGTACTCTTATAAAAGTCGGATAAGGCATAATAGTATCTTCCTTCTATGAGGAAATTTCCGGCTTTAGTACGTAGCTCCAGTCCTGCTCCTCCCGTAATACCATAATCGAATTTATTTTCCACATCCTTATCATGCTGTTCCGGAGTTGTAAAATTTTCCCATGCATCGTTTTTCTTTCTGGTATCGCTAATAAAGAAACCTATTTGTGGACCTGCATGGATAAAAAATTGTACTCCACGGTCTTTACCAAAAGCCAAATGTGCCAGAAGCGGAATTTCCACATAATTCATTGTACGTGTATATTCCAGTTCGGGGTGATCTTCATCAAATTCGCTCCAACCATGCTGTGAGAAATTTAATTCCACTTGTGCGCCGCAAATCATACTGAAATACTTTTCGGAGATATAGCGCATTGTCAGACCACCATTGATACCCATCAAGCTTTTTTGCCGGACAGTAGGAGAGAAGCTGACGCTATTGATATTGATACCGCCGTTAAAACCTACTGCTAAGTTATGGCGTTGTTCGCCTATCTGTGCATGGCCGGGCAAAGCCCATACGGTAAGTAGCAGGACGGATCCTATAATATTTTTTATCTTCATTGTCTTTGAGTTTAAAACCTTCTGTTATCAATCATAATCCAGTTTCACCAACTCATAATTTTTGGTGAAGCGTACAAAGAATACTTTCTTGTTGATAAAGCCACCCCAATTGTTTACACGTTGGAACTTGAATCCGGTTTGAATAGGTACCAGATCCATGAGTTGCATATTTTTCTCTAACTCAGAGCCATAGCGTGACAAGCCTTTCAGAAAGAAATAACCGGTATCAAAGCCTAACATACCATATTTTGGGTAGCGTTCATCCATCTCTTTGCCATACCATCTGCGGTAATTCTTAGTGAAGCTGATAGCCGCAGGTAACAAATTGTTGGTATAGAATGATGAATAGAAGTAAGTATCCAGTTCAAAGAAGGTTTCCAAATGATCCTTGGTGTAAGTTTGCCATTCTGGATAACCGAACAAATGGATGTTACTTTCCGGATTTTCACGCACCAATAAGGTTAGTTGAGGAAGTATTTTTATCAGAGTCACATTGCTTCCCGATGTAGGGATGAATATATTTTCCCGGTCGGAGCGTAATACTGTTTTCAGGGATTCTACTGTTGCATCCTCTTTCAGGGATTTCATTGGAATGGAACGGTTTTTCAGTTCGTCTTTTAATCCTTTGATAAATTCAGCTTTATCTTTTGTGCCTGTACTGGCCTCTATGAAGATAACATTAGCATTGGGGAATTGGCGAACAAAGTGGTCGTATACTTCTGAGTAAAGATATGACTGAGGAGTATTAATCTGATAGATGGCGGGGTTGCGGAATACACTGTTGTCTTTTGATGAGAACGGTACCACGAGACGAATATCATTTTTCTGGGCGAAATCAGCCACTGGCTTGATTTGTTGTGGATATAACGGACCGAAAATAATATCCATATCCTTCATCTCCTTTTTGGAGAGGATTGGATTCAGAGAAGCACTCTCAGGACCGGAATTGTAAGCGTACAAATCAATGGAAACTCCACTGCGTTTCAAACTATCTACTGCCATGAGGAAGCCTTCATAATATTCTATCATACGGGCAGCCTCACTCTTGGAAACATCCAGGAAAGGAAGAATCAAGGCAGCTTTAATCGTACTGAAACGTTCTGTTGTTTTCTTATTTTCACTGAATAATTGGGTGTCACTGGGCACTACCTGTGGCTGGGTAGGCTTCTCTACTTGCGCAGTAGGATAAGGAATACAGAGGAAAGTACCTTTCTTTATTTTGTTTTCACCTTTCAATTCCGGGTTGGCTGCTATCAGTTCTGCTTCGGAAATACCATACTCACGACTGATACTGTAAACAGTTTCTTTCCGCTTAACTTTGTGCATATCCCGGCAACGAGATTGTACAGGTCCCTGAATTAAGGGAATTGCAGGCTCATTAACGGTTTCCGTAGTAATTATACCTGCTTCGCTGGCGGAAGGTATGCGTATTACCTGTCCGATGCGAAAATTCTCGGCACTCAGTCCGGGGTTGGCATCACAAATAGCTTTGGCGGATATACCATATTTAACGGTCAACCGATACAGGGTTTCGCCCTGGGCTATAGTATGGAAAGTTTCTGTCTGAGTATTGGCAGCGGTGCGTGGAATGCGTAAAGTGCGTCCTACAAATATTTTTTCATCGCTTCCTGGATTCAACTTCACGATGTCCGACTGTGTGACACCATACATACTGGATATGGAATAAAGGCTTTGCCCTTTTTCAATGGTATGCAGAAAATATGACTGGTTCTCTTGTGCAATTGCTCCGAGACTGCATGCACCGGCGAGCAGCAAGGAGCAGAAAATCCGGTTAATCGTTCTCATTCGATATCGTTGGTTTACGTTTACAATTTCCCAAAGTAGCCGCAAAGGTAAGGATTTTGCCTAAATTTAACGAAAGGAATGCGTTAAGAAATAATATTGTGCATTTTAAAACTGAAAAATCTTATGTATCCGCTGATATTCGCTGGGAAACCGTTATTTTTGCAGGTATTATGCGATGCGGATTGTTTTCATATATCGGTTGTGTGGCGATACTGTTGCTCGGGTATTTACCGGTGTGGGCTGACGGGGGAAGGATAGGACTCTTAGAAGTGTCTCCCGTGGCTATTTTGCTTTCCGAAAACGGAGCAGCTCCGGAAGGAAATGTTTCTATCTTTCCGGATGATACCTATACGGGTGCCGCTCCTCTTGAATTTCGTTTTATGTGGAGAGATGAAGACTCCGGGGAGTCGTCGGATGAGACTGCAAACTTTCGTTATGAATGGAACTTCTCTCGCGACGCAGCTTTCAATGATATTTTCCTGACGCGCTTTGATGCTGAAACTATTTATAGTTTTCAGGAATCCGGTATGTTTTATGTCCGTCTGACTATGACGGATATTGAGACGGAAGAAACGAATACTTCTGGCACTTTTATGATTCGTATTACTGAATCGGAACTTAAAGTACCGAATGCTTTTTCACCTAATGGCGACGGAGTGAATGATGTGTTCCGTGTAAAGCATAAGTCGCTGGTTCGCTTCAATGCGTATGTTTTCAATCGTTGGGGACAGGAACTTTACCGCTGGGGATTACAGAATATTGATGCAGGATGGGATGGTACTGCGCATGGAAAGAATGTTCCCGAAGGTGTTTATTTTATAGTGGTAGAAGCGGAGGGAGCAGATGGAGTTAATTATAAGATTAAAAGTGATATTAATATATTAAGATAAATGACAGAAGAAACAGAATACATCAATGTATATGGTGCGCGCGTGCACAATCTAAAAAATATCGATGCGGAAATTCCCCGTAACAGTCTTACCGTTATTACGGGACTAAGCGGAAGCGGCAAGTCGTCGTTGGCATTCGACACGATTTTTGCCGAAGGACAGCGTCGGTATATCGAAACATTTTCTGCGTATGCCCGCAATTTCCTGGGAAATCTGGAGCGTCCCGATGTCGATAAGATTACGGGATTGAGTCCGGTTATTTCTATTGAACAAAAAACGACGAATAAGAATCCCCGCTCTACAGTCGGCACTACAACGGAAATTTATGATTATTTACGTTTGCTTTATGCACGTGCCGGTATAGCCTATTCTTATCTTTCGGGTGAAAGAATGGTGAAATACACTGAAGAGCAAATTCTTGATTTAATTCTGAATGATTATAAAGGCAAGAAAATTTATATTCTGGCTCCATTAGTTCGTACTCGTAAGGGACATTATAAGGAACTGTTCGAACAGGTGCGTAAGAAAGGTTATCTCTATGTTCGTGTAGACGGTGAAATCAAGGAGGCATTGCCCGGTATGAAGTTGGACCGCTATAAGAATCATGATATAGAAGTAGTTATTGATAAGCTGGTTGTGACGGATAAAGATGACGTTCGTCTGAAAAACAGTGTGGCTACCGCGATGCAGCAAGGTGACGGCTTGTTGATGATACTTGATTTGCAATCCGAAAATGTTCGTCACTATAGTAAGCGGTTAATGTGTCCTGTTACCGGGTTGTCCTACCGTGAGCCGGCACCCCACAATTTTTCATTCAACTCTCCGCAAGGTGCTTGCCCTAAATGTAAGGGATTGGGAGTTGTGAATCAGATTGATGTGGAAAAAGTGATTCCCGATCGGGAACTTTCTATATACGAAGGAGCTGTCATTCCATTAGGTAAGTACAAGAATAGCATGATTTTCTGGCAGATTGCCGCTTTATTGGAGAAATATGAAGCTACCTTAAAAACTCCTGTTAAGGAATTGCCGGATGAAGCCATTGATGAAATCCTCTACGGTTCGGATGAACGTATTAAGATTAAAAGCTCTCTTATCGGTACTTCTTCCGATTACTTTGTAACGTTTGAGGGGGTGGTGAAGTATATTCAGATGTTACAGGAAAAAGATGCTTCTGCTACTGCACAAAAGTGGGCGGAGCAATTTGCTAAAACTACTGTATGTCCTGAATGTAAAGGGGCAAGATTGAATAAAGAAGCTCTTCATTTCCGTATCCATGATAAGAATATCTATGAACTGTCTTGTATGGATATCAATGAGCTTTATGACTGGCTGATGAATGTCGATCAGTATCTGGATAATAAGCAGAAACAAATTGCTGTTGAGATATTGAAAGAAATCCGTACCCGTCTGAAATTCCTGTTGGATGTGGGACTGGATTACCTTGCCCTTGACCGTGGTTCTGTAACTCTTTCTGGTGGTGAGAGTCAGCGTATTCGTTTGGCTACTCAAATCGGTTCGCAATTGGTGAATGTACTTTATATTCTTGATGAGCCGAGTATTGGCTTGCATCAGCGGGATAACCAGCGGCTAATTCATTCTCTGAAAGAGCTGAGGGATATCGGTAACTCCGTCATTGTTGTGGAGCATGATAAGGATATGATGATGGCTGCTGATTATGTGATTGATATGGGGCCGAAAGCCGGACGCTTGGGTGGTGAGGTTGTTTTTGCAGGAACTCCCAAGGAAATGTTGGAGACGCATACGTTGACATCACAATATCTTAATGGGGAACGTGAGATAGAAATACCCCAAAAACGTCGTGAAGGTAATGGGCATAGCCTTTGGCTGCGTGGTGCACGGGGGAATAACCTGAAAGGGGTAAATGTGGAATTTCCTCTTGGTAAGTTGATCTGTGTCACTGGTGTATCCGGCAGCGGAAAATCTACGCTGATCAACGAAACATTGCAACCTATTCTTTCGCAGAAGTTCTATCGCTCGCTTCAGGATCCTCTGGAATACGATAGTATTGAAGGATTGGAAAACATCGATAAGGTGGTAAATGTGGATCAGTCTCCGTTGGGGCGTACACCGCGTTCTAATCCAGCCACTTATACGGGAGTCTTTTCTGATATTCGTAATTTGTTTGTAGGATTACCGGAAGCCAAGATACGCGGTTATAAACCGGGGCGCTTCTCTTTTAATGTGAGTGGCGGACGTTGTGAAGCGTGCCAGGGAAATGGTTACAAAACAATTGAAATGAACTTCCTGCCCGATGTATATGTACCCTGTGAAGTCTGTCATGGCAAACGCTATAATCGTGAGACATTGGAAGTGCGCTTCAAGGGAAAATCTATTGCTGATGTACTGGATATGACCATTAACCGTGCGGTGGAGTTCTTTGAAAATGTGCCACAGATTTTGAATAAGATTAAGGTAATACAGGAAGTCGGTCTGGGATATATAAAGTTGGGACAATCTTCCACCACCCTTTCCGGTGGTGAAAGCCAACGTGTGAAATTGGCTACGGAACTTTCCAAGCGAGATACGGGGAAAACCCTTTATATTCTGGATGAGCCTACTACCGGACTTCATTTCGAAGACATTCGCGTACTGATGAATGTGCTTAATAAATTGGTGGACAAAGGTAACACAGTGATTGTCATCGAGCATAATCTGGATGTTATCAAGATGGCTGATTATATCATCGATATGGGACCTGATGGTGGTAAGGGTGGGGGGCAACTCCTCAGTTGCGGCACACCGGAAGAAGTGGCCAAGAGTAAGAAGGGATATACCCCTAAGTTTTTGCGAGAAGAATTAAAAGGATAAATTATGAAAATCAATAAGACGAATGCGGCGAGGCTTTTGGATAAAGCCAAAATACCATACGAACTCATTCCCTATGAGGTGGATGAAAACGATTTAAGCGCTATTCATGTGGCTGATAGTTTGGGGGAGAATATCGAACAGGTATTCAAAACCCTTGTCCTGCATGGCGATAAGAATGGCTATTTCGTATGTGTCATCCCCGGTGAGCATGAGGTAGATTTAAAATTGGCGGCTAAAGCTTCCGGTAATAAGAAGTGTGATCTTATTCCGATGAAAGAATTACTTCCTTTGACGGGATATATTCGTGGTGGATGTACTCCTATCGGTATGAAGAAACCTTTCCCTACATACATTCATGAATCTTGTCTCAATTATCCTTATATCTACATAAGTGCGGGTCAGCGTGGCCTGCAACTTAAACTTGATCCAAATGATTTAATTAAGGAGGTTCATGCTGAAGTTTGCATCCTTTTTCATGACTAATTTCACTTTTTTACAGGTTATTTCAGCAAAATGTATATATTTGCATTTAATAAACGAAAATCAATCTAATTACTAATTTAAAAAACTTATATCTATGTTCAAGAATCATCCTAAAGGTCTGTTGGCAGCTGCTATCTCCAATATGGGCGAAAGGTTCGGCTACTACATCATGAATGCCGTACTGGTACTGTTCCTCTGCTCCAAATTCGGCCTGAGTGACGAAACCAGTTCCATTATCTACTCAGTCTTTTATTGTGGTATCTATGTACTGAGTTTGGTAGGCGGTATTATTGCCGATAGGACGCAAAACTATAAAGGAACAATCATGTCAGGATTGATAGTGATGTCATTGGGTTATGTCATTCTATCTATTCCTGTACTGTCCACTGCTGAAAATATTGGTTGGTTGCTTCCTTTGACTTGTGTCTCTTTGTTTTTCATTGCTTTCGGTAACGGACTTTTTAAAGGAAACTTACAGGCTATCGTAGGCCAGATGTACGACAACCTTGAGAAAGAAGCTGAGAAAAAAGGACCTGAAGCCTTGAAGCTGGCTAAGAGCCGTCGTGATTCCGGCTTTCAGATATTCTATGTATTTATCAATATTGGTGGGTTGATTGCACCTTTTGTTGCTCCCCTGCTCAGAGAATGGTGGCTGAAGGTTCATAGCATGATGTACAACGCTGATCTGCCTGCATTGTGCCATCAATATATTAAGGAAGGTGGCAATATGGCTTCTGATAATCTCTCTAACCTAAATGAACTGGTTGTCAAAGTAGGAGGCACGGTAACAACTGATTTGAGCGTTTTCTGTACTCAGTATCTTGACGTATTTAATACAGGTATCCACTATTCATTCATAGCTTCGGTAGTAGCTATGCTTATTTCTCTTTTCATTTTCATTGCGTGTCGGAAGGTATTCCCTACACCGGGCAAGAAGGAAAAACTGGAATCGGTGACTTATACGCCTGCCGAGAAAGCAGCTATGGCAAAGGAGATAAAGCAACGTTTGTATGCGCTGTTTGCTGTATTAGGTATCGTGATTTTCTTCTGGTTCTCATTCCACCAGAACGGACAGTCGCTTTCACTTTTTGCCCGCGACTTCGTAGTAACCGATAGTATTGCACCCGAAATTTGGCAGGCTGTGAATCCATTCTTTGTGATAGTACTTACTCCGCTCATCATGCTCTTCTTTGGTGCGCTTTCCCGTCGTGGTCAGCAAATCTCTACTCCTAAGAAGATTGCCATTGGTATGGGTATTGCAGGACTTGCCTTCTTATTCCTTACTATTTATTCGGCAATGCAAGGTTACCCGTCAGGTACTGAATTTAAGGCAATGGCGGATTCTGCCAAAGCTGGGTTGAAAGCCGGACCATGGGTATTGATAGTGGTTTATTTCTTCCTGACTGTAGCTGAACTTTTCATTTCACCATTGGGGCTTTCATTTGTTTCTAAGGTAGCTCCCAAACATATTCAGGGCTTGTGTCAAGGCTTGTGGTTGGGTGCAACAGCAATAGGAAATCTTTTCTTATTCCTTGGTCCTATGATGTATAACAAGATTCCTATCTGGCAGTGTTGGACTGTATTCTTTGTTATTTGTCTTGTGTCAATGGGCGTTATGTTTGGCATGGTAAAATGGTTAGAACGAGTAACGGAATAATTAGAAATTGAAAATTAAAAATTAAAGGCTGCGCAGTTCAAAAGAGAACCTTGCGCAGCCTTTAATTTTTTCATTCTTTCATTGAATCTCAAGCCCCATTATAAAGTCATTCATATAATATCCGTTTCCTATCGGAAAATCCCCTTCCCTCAATTTCTTCATTCCCATACGTTCATAGAAATTCAGCGCTTTATTGTTACGGTTCACATTCAACTCCATCAGGCATGGACTAGGATGTACTTCCTTGATATATTTGACGGCTTCATGAAATAAGAAGCTACCGCAATGTGATCCTTGAAAGGAGGGGAGTACATATATTTTCTGTAAGTGAAATAGATCTTCACCTTGTTGTTGCACAGATACATAACCACACACTTCTTTGTCCTTGTATCCAATGAAATATACATGTCCTTCTTCTTCCATTTGCTTGCGGATGTTCTCTATGGAGTACATCCATTCCATCATGTAATCGTTTTGCTCCGGTGAAAGTATGTCCTTGTAAGTCTCCGGAAATATCTGCCATGCAAGTTTATGAATCAGCTCACAATCGGCTGTAGTTGCTTTTCTGATATTTAACATAGTTCGTTGTATTTATATCTTTTCCGCAAAGATACATTTTTCTCTTATATGTTATTCTCTCCCTTGGTGCTTTATTAATAAGGTGTGAATAGAAAATAGTGTTAATTAAATAAAATACAAGGTACTTTGTATTGCATAGTACTAGGATAATGCATATATTTGTGTCATACAAAGAAAAGCTCTATTTCAATCAGTTGCTATCTTTGCTGTAAAATAGAAAATTGTCGAATCGTAAACCAATAAGAGATGGACGTAAATAATGTAAAGTCGCAAATGCGTAAGGGCATGTTAGAGTATTGCATCATGCTACTGCTTCACAAAGAACCGGCCTACGCTTCGGATATCATCCAGAAACTAAAGGAAGCCAAGCTGATCGTAGTGGAAGGAACGCTTTACCCGCTGCTCACTCGTCTGAAGAATGACGATCTATTAAGTTACGAATGGATAGAGTCCACACAAGGACCACCACGTAAATATTACAAGCTCACTCCGAAAGGGGAAGTTTTTCTTGGAGAGTTGGAAGTCTCTTGGCGTGAGTTGAATGAAACAGTGAATCATATAGCCAACTATTAGATTCAGGATATTAAAAACCTCGTATCAGTATAAATTTTAAAAACAAATAGCAATGAAAAAGACATTAACAGTAAATTTGGGCGGAACTGTTTTCCACATTGATGAAGACGCCTATCGCCTTTTGGATAACTATCTATGCAATCTGAAACTGCACTTTAGAAGACAAGCCGGTGCTGACGAGATTGTAAATGACATCGAACTCCGCATCTCTGAACTTTTTTTAGAGAAGCTGACTGCTGGCTCTCAGGTTATCACTATAACTGATGTAGAAGAAGTAATCAATCGTATGGGGAAACCTGAAGAGATGGAAACAGGGACTGAGGAGAATGCTGCTTCCGGTTCCGGAAATACGAAGGGTGCCTCCGGTGAAAGTTATGGTTCCGGTTCCTGGAATGGTGATAATAATTCTTCTTATACTTCAACCCGTCGCCGTTTGTATCGCAATCCGGACGATAAAATGCTGGGTGGCGTGATAGGGGGACTTAGTGTTTATTTAGGTTGGGATTCTACTTGGTTCCGTTTGATTTTTGTTCTTTGTGCAATCTTTGGTTTCAAGTTTTTACTTCCTCTCTATATCATTTGCTGGATAGTGATTCCCGAAGCTCGTACAGCAGCTGAGAAGTTGAACATGCGTGGTGAAGCTGTTACGGTAGAGAACATAGGAAAGACTGTGACTGATGGTTTTGAGAGAGTTACCAATAATGTAAACGATTATATGAAGTCTGATAAACCTCGTACTTCTATGCAAAGGACTGGTGATACATTATTAATGATTGTCGGTTGGTTCCTGAAGATTTGTCTGGTTATTGTGGCTATCATTTGCAGTCCGGTACTGTTTGTTTTCGGTATTGTATTTGTAGCTTTGCTCATTGCCGCTATTGCAGTTGCTATTGGGGGTGGTGCAGCGTTGATGTCCTGGTTTCCGGATATTGATTTTGTATTGCCTACATCTCCTTTGTCAGCCATCGTACTATATATTGCAGGTATCCTCGTAGTAGGTATTCCTCTGGTTAGCCTTGTTTTCGCAATCTTCCGTCCGGTGTTCAATTGGCAACCTATGGTTTCCGGGTTGAAGTGGACATTGCTTATTCTGTGGATTGTTAGTGCTACCATCTTCTTTATCTGCTATACCATGCAAGGATTTACATTCCCGGAATTGCTGATGCGAGGGTAACAAGTTGTTATTAAGTTTTTCTGGGGGCTTGGAGATGTTATCAAAGATATCTCCAAGCTATTTTTTTAATTAACCATAAATCCTATAAATATGATTACATCTTTTATATGGGTGAAGGCAAAAAAGTAGATGTTTTTTTTCTTTTAGCGTTTAAAATATGGGCTACAACTATCTGTAGGACATTTTAAAAGGGGGTAGCCTTTTAGTTTGGATGGCTACACCCTTTTACTCTTATGGTGTAGCCCTTTTGTGGTTAAGGCTACACCCTTTTTGATGAAAGGTCACGCTTTTTGATTGAAAAGTGCTTATTGTTTACACAGAATCTCCATTAATGGCAGTTTCCGTATTTATTTTGATAATAAATATCTAAAGTTTATTTTTTCATTCTTAGCACTCTGACTCCCGTCCAATTTTTATTTTTCTTCAGCATCTGTCCCAAAGTCACTTTAGAAATAACTACTTTCTTCTCTTTAGAAGAAGCGTGCAGCAGACTCAGTTTGCCGTTTACATAGAAAGCAATACCCATATGGGCTACATCCAGTCCCGGAGTATTTGTAGTAATAGCAATGATGTCACCATTCTTTATCCAAGGCAGACCGGCGAATGGTAGTTTATCTTTGGGAACATAATGGAATTCCTGACCATTCAATGACTTTTCTATTTCTTTCATCTTTGCTACGTTTTCCGGAGAGTTACTTAGCTGCTTGTATAGCTTGGGATGAGAAGACATGTAGGAAAGAGAAACTTGCTGTATATATGGACTGTTAGCTGTTGTTACATCTTCCAGGAAACCGTTACGAACACCATTGTTTACCCAGTCTGCAATGTAGTGCAGGCGGGAAGTATAACCGTTTATCTTTCCGTCGCGATAGCGAATCATCTGGAGCTTATCGGCAAAATCGCCTTCGGCTATCTGCCCGTCTTCGGTAGGAGAGAGGGCCATAGCAAGAGTATATTCTACAAAGGTGGTGCAATCTACTTCATCACAATTGATGATAAGTTCTTCTTCACCATCAGTAACTTCCAACGTGTGTGCTACGTAAGGAATATCCAGAAAATTTATTCCATTGTTCAGCATGGCGTTGTCTTTTTCATCTGTCTGAGCACTGACAGTAGCTACACAAAGCGCACTGAACAGGAGGGTAATCA
Organism: Bacteroides sp. Phil13; assembly: GCF_001940965.1. Classification (NCBI taxonomy): domain Bacteria; kingdom Pseudomonadati; phylum Bacteroidota; class Bacteroidia; order Bacteroidales; family Bacteroidaceae; genus Bacteroides; species Bacteroides sp. Phil13. The sequence continues at coordinate 38,956 of NZ_MSHA01000022.1, forward strand.
TTGTTTTCATTGTTCTTTCGTTTATTAATATAAATAAAAAAGGATGTCGCAAAAGTACGACATCCTTTTCATAAATTCTTAATTTGGACAGATTAAATTTAATATTGATAGATTAAATTTTTGTAATCCGCCTTTTTGTCAAATGGTACGATGGAGAAGCCGTATTCAATGGCATTTTCTACACCGGGCCGAATCAGATACGGTTCGTGTGCTATAGCTCCCCAACTATTATCACCACCTACACCCATCATACGATAGTCGATAAACATATCTACCTGTTTTACAGGTTGTGGGTCGGTGAGGTGACGGTGATTCGTTTCGTTGGTACGTGGAGCACCATTGTCGATGGTTTCGCCGCTATCCAGACTTCCAAGCAGATAGTTGGAAGCATTCAGTTCAAACGTACGGTCGGCAATGAAGAGTAAACCGGCTTTTTGTTTAGTGGTGAGTGCACACCAGTAAATATCCGTACGATGCTCATTTTCTTGCGGACGGATGTACGGTTCGTACAAGTCCTTTATCGGAGTAGTATATTCTCCGATAAACTGGGAAGTGCGACGATCACGATAGTTCTCTTCCGGACCACGGCCGTAGTAAGTAAGGTCGTTTAATATTTCCGATAATTGCATGCGCAAACCTACACGGGGTATCATTGGAGTTTCCGTACCTTCGGCTACAAAGCGATTATCCACTTTGATAATGCCATTGGCAAAGACTTTATAGGTAATTTCCCACTGCGCATCTACCTGCGGAAAACGATAGGTAACTTTTACAATGGACTTGTCACCATCTTTAGAAACATTGAACGATTCTGCCTTAGGTGTCTGGTAACTGGCCTCGCGCCATGCTTTCAGGCGAGTGGGAAGCTTTGCTCCGTAATCATTATCGGTAGGTGCACGCCAGAAGAAAGGTTGCGGACCTTGACCGTTATGGATATACTCTTGTTTCTTATAGATATAAGAGGTCAGCAAGCCACTTTGTTTATCAAATGTAGCTTTGAAATCATCACCGCTGAAAACAACCTGTGAAAAGACTTCATCTACTTTAGCGGGATCCATGCGTACCACTTCTTTCTTAAAGAACGGATGAACATAAGTTTGTTCACGTGCGATTACCGTACCAACCGGTAAGAAAGGTTCTGCATTACGTATGGTTGCATAGAACTCGATGCGTACATCTCCCGTAGTATTCTTTTCTTTAGGAATACCTTGCAGGAATGCACTGGTAGCTGTCTTGCCCGGAGCAGCATTGATATTGTCCATCTGACCTTTATAAATCTCTTTTCCATGATCGCGAACGACATAATGGAAATCATATTTATTTAGATCAGTAAATGAGAAGTCATTGCGTATCTGCACCGTGCAGGTTTGCGGATCGAACTTAATGAATTTAATGTTCTGATAAACCTTACCCATTTCAATAGTCTGGGGCTTTATACTGCGGTCGGGATAAACTACACCATTGATGCAGAAGTTGCCATCGGAAGGAGTTCCGGTATCGCCGTAGTCACCACCATAATTCCAGTATTTGCGTCCGTCGCTGGTCTTGGCGGCAAAGCCTTGATCTACCCAGTCCCAGATGCAACCACCTTGTAATATCGGATATTTCTCAATTACATCCCAATAGTCCTGGAAGTTGCCAAGACTGTTACCCATAGCATGAGCATATTCACACAGGATAAGCGGACGAGTCATTTCCTTATTCTGGGCATACTTTTCAATAGATTGGGGAGAAGAGTACATCGGACAATAAATATCCGTATTCCATTCTAATCCGGCACGTTCGTACTGGATAGGACGGCTATCGAGCATCTTCAGAGTATTATAAGTAACGTAGAAGTTCAGTCCGTTTCCAGCTTCGTTACCCAATGACCAGATGATTACAGACGGATGATTCTTATCGCGTTCGTACATATTCATGGTACGGTCGAGGTGAGCATTCATGAATAACGGATTGTTACCCAAAGTACCACCTACATTGAGGTTATAACCCATACCGTGGCTTTCAATATTTGCTTCATCAATTACGTACATACCATATTGGTCGCAAAGTTCGTAGAAGCGTTCCTGTTGCGGGTAGTGGCAAGTGCGTACGGTGTTCACATTATACTTTTTCCAGAGTTCGAAATCCTTAATCATAAGATCTTCCGGAACGTAATGCCCCGTGTATTCATTATGCTCGTGTACATTCACACCTTTTATAAGGATAGGCACGCCATTTACAAGCAGTTGCTTATCCTTAATCTCTATCGTACGGAAACCTACCTTGCAACTGGTAGCTTCTATTACTTCGCCATTGGTGCGCTTCAGGCTGATGACGAGTGTATAAAGATTAGGTGTTTCAGCCGTCCAATGCTTTACACCATGGAGGGTTTTCTTCGTGAATTCTACTTCGGTCTGATCACCTTCCACACGGGTAGAGGACTGGGTTACTTGCTGATCCTGGTCATCGAGTAAACGATAGGAAACTACATAAGGAGACTTTATATCACTTTCGTTCGTAAGCTTCACTTTCAGTTGCAGGATACCATCCTTGTAATAAGAATCCAGCGGAGTCTCTACCTTGAAGTCTGCAATATGGATTTTGGGCGTGGCATAGAGATAGATATCGCGCTCTATACCGCTGATGCGCCAAAAGTCCTGACATTCCAGATAATTGGCATCCGAGAAACGGTGTACCTGAATGGCAATCATATTCTTACCTTTTTTGATCATGGCGGTAACGTTGAAGCGGGCAGGAGTTTTAGCATCCTTGCTCATACCTACAAACTTGCCATTCATGTAATAGAAAGCAGCACCGCGTACACCGTCCGCACTGAGGAAGATTTCTTTTCCATCCCAGTCATTACCTACAACGAAATCACGGCGATATGTTCCTGTCGGATTCCAGTCTTTGGGTACATAAGGCGGATTAGGCTTGTCCCAATAAGGTTCGTAACCCTTAGAACAGAACTCGTAAGGCTGGTTGACGTAGATCGGAGTACCGAAGCCCTGCAGCTCCCAGTTACCCGGCACATTGATGTCCGGCCAACGGTTCACATCAGTACGCACATTCATGAAGTCTGTGGGACGGTCGGCAAAGTTTTCCACATAGTTGAACTTCCATTTCCCGTTGAGGGATAGGCGGCTGGCTCCGTTCGTCCGGTCGTTGACGATAGCATCTTCTTCGGTGGCATAAGAAGTGAATGTACTTCGGGGAGCCTCTTTGTTGATACTGGTCAACTTCGGATTGGTCAACTGGTCGTAACGGTCTTCCTGTGCCTGAAGGGCGAGGGGTAGTAATACGAAACAGGTGATAAAAGTCAATTTTTTCATGAGTTGATATATTAATTATTTTTTCTCGAATTTCACCCCGTCACGCAACCACTTCTCCAGTTCTTCTGTCCACTGGCGTTTGTAAGTGAAGTTATCACGGAAGCCCCAGCCATGTCCGCCAATGGGGTAGATGTGCATGGATACGGGAACTTTCTGTTGGTTGAGAGCAAGGAAGTAGCCGATACTATTCATGGGCGGCACAGCGCCATCATCAGCAGAAAGTACGATGAAAGCTTGTGGAGAGCGGGGAGATACACGACGTTCCAGAGAATACGCGTCTTCCAGTTCCTTGGTCGGATTATCACCAAGAAGGTTCTTGCGCGAACCTCCATGAGTAATGCCCGGTACCATCGAGATTACCGGATAAAGTAATATCTGAAAGTCCGGACGCGTTTCATCACTACTGTAAAGTGTAGAGAGAGAAGCAGCCAGGTGTCCTCCTGCCGATGCACCCATAACGCCTACCTGATTCGGATTGATACCCCATTCTTTGGCATGTTGACGAATAATGCGGATGGCCTGTTCTGCATCTGAGAGGGGCACTTCGCGGTTCCCGTTCGGCATACGATATTTCAGAACAGCATACGTGATTCCCTGTGTGTTGAACCAAGATGCCATGTCATGGCCTTCGTGATTCATTGCCAGGCGGGCATATCCGCCGCCCGGACACATCAAGATAGTCATACCGTTCGGCTTTGCCGGACGATAAACCGTGATGGTCGGATTAACGACATTGGCCACACGGCCGCCGTTCAAATCTTCCTGATCTCCTGTCAGGCCATTCGTATTAGGAGCACCGTTGGGCCACAAGGGTATCTCAACGGGCTTCTGAGCAGATAGCAGAGTTGACATAAACAATGCTGTGATAAATAAAATTGTTCTCATTGTATTTCTATTATTTGGTTTTCATCGAAGCCTTGATAAAGTAAATTATCAGCAATGCATAAGCACCCAATGCCAGTACTTCTGACCACGTATTGTTTACCCAGGCATCATTCACCAGGTTGATACCTCCGAAACGCATTGCTGCACTGACTACGCCCATAAGTGCACCACCGGCAATGAAACCGGATGCCAGCAACGTACCTTTTTCGCCACGTTCTGCATTGAGAGCAGCATCCTTGCTACGGCTGGTTACGTACCAGTTCACAGCACCACCCACAACGAGAGGAATGTTCAGTTGTAATGGAATGAACATACCCAATGCAAATGCCAGTGCGGGAATTTTGAATGCATTCAGTACGATAGCAAGTACTGCACCAATGCCGTAAAGCAACCAGGGAGCACCCACGCCATTCATTAACGGTTCAATAACTGCCGCCATCGCATTAGCTTGTGGAGCAGCCAGTTGTCCGCTGGTAAATCCGTATGTCTTATTCAGGATAATCATTACACCACCTACGGTTGCAGCTGAAACAATCGTTCCGAGGAACTTCCAGGCTTCCTGTTTGGCGGGTGTACTACCCAACCAATAACCGATTTTCAAGTCAGTAATGAACCCACCTGCCATAGATAGTGCCGTACACACAACGCCACCCATTACCAATGCAGCTACCATTCCTTCAGGACCTTTCAAACCAACAGATACCATCACTACCGATGCCAGAATCAATGTCATCAGCGTCATGCCGGAAACCGGGTTCGTACCTACGATTGCAATGGCATTGGCAGCCACAGTCGTAAACAGGAAAGCGATACCTGCCACCAATAGAATAGCTACCACAGTATGCAGCAAACTGCCTTGCATCACATCGAAGTAGAAGAATAAGAATACCAGTAACAGCGTTATAATAGAACCGATAGCAATAATCTTCATAGAAATATCGCGCTGAGTACGCTTCATGCTGGCTTCTACATTGGATTTTCCACCCATCTCCTTAGCTGCCAGTCCTACAGCACTCTTGATAATACCCCATGACTTGATGATACCGATGATACCGGCCATAGCGATACCACCGATACCGATGCTCTTGGCATAATAATTGAAAATTTCTTCGGGAGCCATGCTACCTACGGTAGCCACAATTGATGGATTCCACTGGTTCAGCACGCTGTCACCCCAGATCATGGACATTCCCGGAATGATAATCCACCATACAGCCAGTGAACCGGCACAGATGATAGAAGCATATTTCAGACCTACAATATAGCCCAAACCAAGTACGGCCGCACCTGTATTCACTTTGAATACCAGTTTTGCTTTATCAGCCAACATCTCACCAAAGCCGCATACACGTGTGGTGAAATTTTCGTTCCACCAGCCGAATGTGGCAACGATGAAGTCATATAAACCTCCAATAATACCTGCCAGCAACAACGGTTTGGCCTGGCTTCCGCCTTTCTCGCCCGATACCAGTACCTGTGTGGTAGCTGTTGCTTCGGGGAAAGGATACTTGCCATGCATATCACTTACAAAATATTTACGGAACGGAATGAGGAAGAGAATACCCAACACACCTCCCAACAGAGAACTGATGAATACTTGGGTGAAAGTAACTGTGATTTCTTCCGGATAAGTTTCTTGCAGAATGTATAAGGCGGGCAGGGTAAAGATGGCACCTGCCACGATAACGCCGGAACTGGCGCCGATGGATTGGATAATAACATTTTCACCTAACGCATTCTTACGTTTGGCTGCGCCTGATACGCCCACGGCAATAATTGCAATAGGAATGGCTGCTTCGAACACTTGTCCTACTTTCAATCCCAGATAGGCTGCCGCAGCCGAAAAGAGGATAGCCATAGCGATACCCCATAATACAGACCAAAGGTTAACTTCCGGGTACTTCTTGTCAGGGCTCATCAACGGGTTGTAGACTTCGCCCGGTTTCAGTTCACGGAATGCATTTTCCGGTAGACCGGTCAATTTCTCTTCTTCTTGTTTCATAGTTTCTTAATTGCTTTTATGTTTTATAGTTATTATGTCGTCAATTAATTGTTTATTTTATCCAAATCAGCTTCAAAGAAAGCAAAAAAAAAGGAGAATTGAAAAATTCTCCTTTATTCTTATATATAAAGATGCTTATTTTACATCTTTCGGTGTCATATCTCCTTCTACAAAGAGTCGCATCATTTCTGTTTTGGCATTCGTGCGCAAAGTGATGGACTTTTTGAAGTGTCCCGGATACTTGCCTGTTCCGTTGTAAGTAATCTTAACGGTTCCGGTTTTGCCCGGCAATACGGGTTCCTGAGTATATTCGGGAACTGTACATCCACAGGAAGCTACGGCTTGATGTATAACCAGCGGAGCATCGCCCACATTGGTGAATGTGAATACACAACTTACTACCGGATCATTTTCAGAAAACGTACCGAAGTTATGTGAGGTTTTATCAAACTTAATATCAGCTTTCCCCTGTGCCGAAACGTAACCAATGCTCAGTACGAGCATAAACATATACAATGTAAGTCTTTTCATGTCTATAAATCTTTTGTATTACACAGTGGGCAAAGGTAAGGCATTTTTGTGAAAATTAATCCAATGATGTGCGAAATAGTATTAAATGCGCCTCAGAAGGTGCTGTGGCGTATGATTAATAGTGAAAAATAAGGGAAAGAGAGTGCCGAAATCAGCTCTGTATCATGCAGGTATTTCTCTTTTTCCATGCCTATATTCTCGAAATAATGATAGTTATATTCGGGATGGAGATGGATGCAACGGTGAACTTCTTCGATACATTGAGAAAGTTTCATGATGACAATGGTAGTCTTTTCCTCCATATATTTCTCTATTTCTTCGGCGGTAATGATACCGGGAATGACGGTCAGGCGTTCCTCTTGGCTGGCAATATGAAGTCCTGCACAGGCACCTGCTGCAATGAAGGCGGGGATACCGGCAATGTGTTGCACAGGAATATTGTCGGCTTGTAGTTTTTCAAAGATATAGTGTATGGAAGAATAGAAACCTGCGTCTCCTTCGGCAACGATACAGACTTTTTTATTTTCTTTGTGAAGAAGGGAAGCTTCGCTATACACTTTATCGTAAGCTGCGAAAGCCTGTTCCCGGTTCTTACTCATAGGCAATGCAAAGCGGGAGAGGGTGGTATCCGGAATATCCAGCGCGTGCAGTATGCCGGCAGCCCGCGAGAATATCTGTCCGCTTATGGTGCGAGTTTCAGGACAAAAGATACAATCGGCATTTTGCAGGGCTTTCAAGCCTTTCAGGGTGATAAGGTCCGGTTCTCCGGGACCGAGGGATACGAATATGACGGGGTTGGACATTTTGTTAGTGATTAATGGTTAGTGTTTAGTGATAAGCACCCTCATAATAACTTTTATGGGGAGTGCAAAATTGGGGATTTTCTGAATATAAAACAAAATAAAACCCGATTTCTTGTTTATCTACCTTTTCTTGCTTACTAAAGTCAAACGCTCTGGTGCAACGGTACTTTTTAATGAACCGAATGCAATAATAGCTTGCTTGCCAACTTGATGCTATCAATATACTTGTCTGCCGTTCAATGAAGCAAAGATCTGTACGAGAAAAGGTTAGCATGTAAAGTCTGAAAACAGTTAGAAAAAACGGCTGAAAGACTTGACTTCGCCTTCCTTATGTAGTATATTTGTAGGGCTTTGAAGAGAACATAACTTTAATAGTAAACCTAAAAAACTTAGCAAATGACAAAATCTAATCTTTCTTTTCCGGACTTTGGCGGATATGTATTATTACTGCTGGTTTTCTTGTTTTTAGTAATATAATTTTATTGTTGAGAATTGGGGATATCCGTTCTTGGAATAATAACATACGAAAAACGATAAAGGCGATACTTCCTCATAAGGATTATCGCCTTTTTTGTTTGTATTTATCGCTTTTTGCTTTTAAGTACCCCTTTTACGTTTTTAATAAACGTTGGGTACATTCTTTAAAAACGTTTCTGTTATTCTTTAAAAACGCTGTTTGTCGTTATTAATGGGGTAGTTGATTTTGTTGTGATTTTTACCCGTTGGATTCCTTTCTGGGTTTTCAGGTCTTCGGCGCATACTCCCCAATATGTAAACTATTTAGGTAGAGTACTACCTCCGGTTATATTCGGTATGTTGGTAGTTTATTGCTATAAAGATATAGATTTTCTATCACCTTCATACGGCACTCCGGAAATACTATCGGGTATCTGTGTAGTCGTTATTCAAATGCTTTTTAAGAATATGGCTTGCTCTATTTTATTAGGGACTGGATTGTATATTCTACTCATAAACTAAAATATAGTTATAACGAAATATGACCTTACATGGGGTAGGGCATTACGAAAAGCGGAGATGATGAAATAGATTGCTTCTTTTATTTGCATTAGCTTCCGGAATAGCGTATATTTGTATTTCGGCATACGACAAAGAACTCTAACTTTTTAACATCATGATAGATTATCAATTAAATACCCGCCTGAACGGGAACTTGGCAATGACCTTTTGTTTCCACGAAAATAAAGCACTGCAACAGGATACTACTTTATATAAGTTCATTTGGGTGCGGAGTGGAAACTTGACTCTGGAGATAGACCATATTCCCATACAGTTGGAACAGGGCGAAATCATAAGTCTTACTCCTTTGCAACATATTGAAATTAAATCGGTGGAGGGAGAGTACCTCACTTTTCTGTTCAACAGCAATTTCTACTGTATATTCGGTCATGATGACGAAGTATCCTGTAACGGTTTCCTTTTTCATGGTTCTTCCCAAGTGATGAAACTGAAACTTTCGCCGGAACAATCCGCCAACCTGAATGACATTATTCGTATCTTCCGGCAGGAGTCCGCCGTTCGCGATAATCTGCAAGAGGAAATGCTACGTATCATTCTCAAACGTTTTATCATCACCTGTACCCGCATTGCCCGTGAAAAGTGTGGCGTCACGCCGGAACAGGAAAAAGCCTTTGATATCGTCCGCCGTTTTTATATTCTGGTTGACCAGCACTTCCGCGAAAAGAAGCAGGTACAGGATTATGCCGACCTGTTATTCCGTTCCCCAAAGACACTCTCCAATCTGTTTGCCTCCTGCGGAGTATCTTCCCCGCTGCGTATTATCCATGAACGGATAGAGTCGGAGGCCAAGAGATTATTGCTCTATACCCCTAAAAGTGCCAAGGAAATCAGCGAACTGCTGGGCTTTGAAGATTTGTCCACTTTCAGCCGTTTTTTCAAGAAAATGACCGGTGAAAGTGTATCTGATTTCCGTAAATCGAACACAACGGGAAATATTGCCAACTGATACGGTGGAATTGCCATTTCACACCCCGACATAAACCCCGATTTTTGCATCAGAAAAACAAAACAATTCATTAATGCAATAATCGTATGGAAACAAAATTAAAATCTATGTTCGTAGCAGCCCTGACACTGGCTGCATCTACTCAAAAGTTAGGTATCAATCTTATCCGTGTGGCAATTCTGGTTATTTTCGTTTGGATCGGCGGATTGAAGTTCTGGAATTATGAAGCGGAAGGCATCGTACCTTTTGTGGCAAACAGCCCTTTCATGAGCTTCTTCTATACACACGATGTTCCCGACTATAAAGAGTATAAGCTGAAAGAAGGAGAATTTGATGCCGCGAAGCATGAGTGGCACAAGGAGAATAATACGTATGGTTTTTCTCACGGATTGGGTATTCTTATTATGAGCATCGGTATCCTTACATTCCTCGGCATATTTTGGCCGAAAGTAGGACTGGTAGGTGCGGGACTTGCTATTATCATGACTCTCGGAACGCTTTCTTTCCTTGTCACCACACCCGAAGTATGGGTGCCCAACCTGGGCAGTGGAGAGTTTGGTTTCCCTTTATTGACCGGTGCAGGAAGATTAGTTATAAAAGATATAGCCATTTTGGCCGGTGCAATTGTTATATTAGCAGACAGTGCGAAGAGTGTACTGGAACATTTAAAAAAATAAAGATATGAAAAAGTATGATGCCATTATCATTGGTTTCGGCAAGGGTGGGAAGACCCTGGCTGCCGAATTTGCAAAACGTCAGAAGACGGTTGCCATAGTAGAACGTTCAGATCGTATGTATGGAGGCACGTGTATCAATATCGGCTGTATTCCTACAAAGACGTTGGTACATCTGGCTAAGGAAACTCCGGTAAAGGCTACGTGGGAAGAGAAGAAGGATTATTATCGTCAGGCCATTGGTCGTAAAGAAGAGGTGACTTCCTTCCTGCGGAATAAGAACTATCATAATCTGGCTGATAATCCTAATGTGACGGTGTATACAGGTGTCGGATCGTTTGCTGGTCCTGATGTGGTAGAAGTGCGGACGGAGACAGAAGTAATTGAATTGCAGTCTTCTCAGATCTTTATAAATACCGGTGCGGAAACCATTGTACCACCTATTGATGGAATAAAAGAGAATCCCCGCGTATACACCAGCACTTCCATCATGGAACTGGAAGAACTTCCCGAACGGCTGGTAATCGTGGGTGGAGGTTATATCGGCTTGGAATTTGCTTCCATGTATGCTTCTTTCGGTTCGGAGGTGACGGTACTCGAAGGGTATCCCGAACTGATTGAGCGCGAAGACAGGGATATTGCCGCCAGCGTACAGACCGTATTGGAAAAGAAAGGTATTGTATTCCATCTCAACGCAAAGGTACAATCCGTGGACGGTGCAACAGTGATTTATGAGGATGCTGTAACTCATGAAATCCATCACCTGGAAGGAGATGCTATCTTATTGGCAACAGGGCGTCGTCCGAACATCTCGGGACTGAACCTGGAAGTTGCCGGCGTGAAAGTGAATGAACGGGGAGCCATTATTGTAGATGAATGGTTGCGTACTACTAATCCGGCCATCCGTGCCATTGGCGACGTAAAAGGCGGATTACAATTCACCTATATTTCATTGGACGATTACCGCATTATCCGTGAGGATTTGTTTGGTGCAGGAGAACGGCGTACGGACGACCGTGAGCCTGTGAGTTATTCGGTATTTATGAACCCTCCTTTGGCACGTGTGGGGCTGAGTGAGACGGAAGCCCGTAAGAAAGGACTGAACATAAAGGTGAATACACTTCCCGTAGCAGCCATTCCGCGGGCACGTACTTTAGGTGAGACTGACGGATTGTTTAAGGTAGTAGTGGATGCCGATACAAATAAGATTCTGGGCTGTTCCCTGTTCGGACCGGAAACAAGTGAGATCATTAATATCGTATCTATTGTAATGAAAACGGGACAGGAATATACTTTCTTGCGTGATTATATATTTACACATCCAAGTATGAGCGAAGCATTGAATGATCTGATGAATTTTTAGACATTCTTATATAAGAGGTGTTCGGGCACAAATTCGGTTAAATTACAGGACGGGTATTTGCGTATCTCCCCAAAAATGACGAATATTGTGCTCGAATTCTATACCTTTTTATTGTCATGAAACGAACTACTGCAATAACTGTCTCCCTTTTAAGTATTTTATGTGTGGCTTGTGGCCCGAAAAACAAACAAAACTCTATTGATTTACAGGCTATCACAGCCTCCGTATCAGCCACAGACTCTATTTATCCGGTTTATGCCCAAGGGTTTGAAGTGAAATATCTCCCCAATCATGTCCGCTTGGTGGACTTGCGTGATCCTCAAAATGAAAGTAGTAATACTTTCCATTATGCATTGGTGCCCCGGGGGACGAAACCCGAAAGGATTCCTTCTGATTATACGGTGATCGAAACACCGGTACGCAGTGTCATTTGCATGACTTCTTTACAATTATCCAATTTCATCAAACTGGAAGCCTGCGATAAGGTGGTGGGTATAACCAGTACACGCCACTTGTTCAACAAAGAAATGAATGAGCGCCTGAAGTCGGGTAAGACTGCCAAAATAGGAATTGAAGGTAATTTTGATAATGAAGTGATCATGAGTGTGAATCCGGATGTCATTTTTATCTCCCCTTTCAAGCGTGGCGGATATGATACGATGCGTGAAATCGGAATACTTTTGGTTCCGCACCTGGGATATAAGGAAATGACTCCGCTGGGACAGGCGGAATGGATTAAATTCATCGGCTTGTTTATTGGACAGGAAGAGGAGGCAAATGAAAAATTTGCTGCAATAGAAAAGCATTATAACGATCTGAAACAACTGGCTGCTGATGTAAAGAAGCGTCCGGTAGTATTCAGCGGTGAGATACGTGGAGGAAACTGGTATGCAGTAGGCGGTAAGAGCTTCCTGGCCGAGCTGTTCCGTGATGCGGGAGCCGATTACTTCTTGAAAGACGATCCCCGTTCCGGTGGCGTTACACTAGATTTTGAAACAGTATACAGCCAAGCGGAGAGTGCCGATTACTGGCGTATTGTGAATAGTTACGACGGCACATTCTCTTATGACGCTTTGAAATCCCTTGATCCCCGTTATGCCGACTTCCGTGCATTCCGTGACAAAGGCGTTATTTATTGCAATATGCGCGAGCAACCTTTCTACGAAAGTATGCCAATGGAACCGGAAATAGTGCTGGAAGATCTGATCCATGCGTTCCACCCCAATTTATTACCTGATTACCAACCGAAATACTACGCACGTTTGCAATGAAAAGGCCGACACTGCTCCTGATGTTGGTGATACTGGCATCTATATTCCTGTTTTTCTTACTGAACCTGCTGTTAGGCTCTGTCCATATTCCTTTTCGTTCCGTCTGGAACATCTTATGGGGGAATACAGATGAGTCCATTATCTGGCAGAATATCATTTGGAAATCCCGTGTGCCGCAGGCATTGACGGCATTGGTGGCGGGAGCGGGGCTATCGGTGAGTGGTTTGCAGATGCAGACGGTTTTCCGGAATCCGCTGGCAGGACCGTCAGTGTTGGGTATCAGTTCGGGTGCCAGCCTGGGAGTAGCCTGTGTGGTATTGCTATCGGGAGCGATGGGCGGTGTGGCATTGAGCAAGCTCGGATATATGGGAGAAGTGGCGTTGTCCATTGCAGCGATTATCGGAGCACTGTCCGTGATGGCGCTTATCGTATACGTTTCACAGAAAGTAAAGGGAAATGTGACGCTGCTGATTATCGGTGTGATGATCGGTTATGTGGCAAGTGCCATTATCGGCGTATTGAAATATTTCAGTGTGGAGGAAGATATTCGTGCATACGTCATTTGGGGACTGGGTAGTTTTGCCCGTGTGTCGGGGGATCAGATGATACTGTTTGTCTGTATCATGGTGGTCTTGTTGCCACTCTCGTTTCTGCTGATAAAGACGATGAACTTGTTGCTGCTGGGCGATGGATATGCCCGGAATCTGGGGCTGAACATCAAGCGGGCACGCCTGTTGGTGATCTCCTGTTCAGGTGTACTGGTAGCGATTGTGACGGCATATTGCGGTCCGATTATGTTTATCGGTCTGGCTGTTCCCCATCTTTGCCGGGCTATATTTCATACATCCGACCATCGGATACTGATGCCTGCCACTTTGTTGGTAGGGGCTTCGTTGGCGTTGGTGTGTAACCTCATAGCCCGCATGCCGGGATTTGAAGGAGCTTTGCCGGTGAACTCGGTGACAGCTTTGGTAGGTGCTCCGGTGGTGGCATCTGTGCTCTTCAGGAAGCGTAAAGGGGAACTGGAAGAATAATTGAGAATTGAAAATAAAGAGGTCTTGAAACAGGAAACTATACATATTGAGAAACTATCCATTGGCTATCCTAGTAAAGGAGATGTGAAAGTCGTGGCAAGCGATATTTGTGCCGGAATCAATAGCGGGGAGTTGACTTGTCTGCTGGGTGCCAACGGGGTGGGGAAGTCTACATTGTTGCGTACACTTTCTGCATTTCAACCGAAGTTATCCGGTGAAATACGTATACAGGGAAAAGAGATTGGCTCTTATACGGACAAACAGCTTTCAAAAGTGATCAGTGTAGTCCTGACTGAAAAGTGCGACATCCGCAATATGACTTCTGTGGAACTTATCGGTCTGGGACGCAGTCCATATACCGGTTTCTGGGGAACACTCTCCAAAGAAGATAAAGAGGTAGTGGATCATGCTATCAACCTGGTCGGAATATCTCACTTGGCACATCGCATGGTACATACACTGAGTGATGGTGAACGACAAAAAGTGATGATTGCCAAGGCACTGGCTCAGGAAACTCCGGTGATTTTCCTGGATGAGCCCACTGCCTTTCTTGATTTCCCGAGTAAAGTGGAAATGATGCAATTGCTCCATCAGCTGAGCCGGCAGACGGATAAGACTATTTTCCTGTCTACACATGACCTGGAACTTGCCTTGCAGATTGCGGATAAAATCTGGTTGATGGATAAGGTGAACGGGGTGACTATCGGAACTCCCGAAGACCTTTCACTGGATGGAACCCTCAGTGGTTTCTTTGCCCGTAAAGGAATTGTGTTTGATCTGGAGACAGGATTATTCCGGGTGAACAATGAGTATACTTCCCATATCCGTATTGTCGGGCACGGACAAAAATACGCTATGGTGCGGAAAGCTTTGCAAAGAAATGGTATTCTGGCAAACCGAAACGTGGAGTCGGACGTTTATATTGAAACGGGAGATTTGAAAGGGGACGGTACTTTTGTACTACACCCGGTAAACGGCGAAGCGGTGACTGTGCAAACCATTGGTGAACTGCTTGCAGAGATTGTGAAAATTCTATGAGACATTCGACAAAAGATAATTATCTCTATCTGACTACCACCCCGGTGCCCCGTCTGATAGTATCATTGGCTGTACCTACGATTATCAGTATGTTGGTTACGTCATTCTATAATATGGCGGATACGTACTTTGTGGGGAAGATCAATACTCAGTCGACGGCGGCTGTAGGTATTGTGTTCTCGGTCATGTCCATTATTCAGGCGGTGGGCTTTTTCTTCGGACATGGTTCGGGGAACTATATTTCGCGGAAACTCGGTGCGCAGGAGACTGGGAATGCAGAGAAGATGGCGGCTACCGGTTTCTTCTGGGCATTGTTTATGGGTATATTTCTGGCAGTAGTGGGACTTATCTTCCTTACCCCGTTGTCGTTAGGATTGGGTTCTACACCTACTATCCTGCCTTATACGGAGAAATACCTAGGCATCATATTGCTGGGTGCCCCTTTCATGACTGCTTCGTTAGTACTGAACAATCAGATTCGTTTCCAAGGAAATGCAGCGTATGCGATGGTAGGAATCGTATCGGGTGCGGTGATTAATGTGATACTGGACCCTATCTTGATTTTTGTTTTTGATATGGGGATATCGGGTGCTGCGCTGGCTACAGTCATCAGTCAGATATGTAGCTTCTCCCTGTTGTTGTATATGGGTAGAAAGGGAGGCAATATCCGTATCCGTTTCAAGAACTTCACGCCCTCACTGGCTTTCATAAAGGAAATTATCGGTGGTGGTACTCCTTCGCTTGCCCGTCAGGGGCTGGCGAGTGTAGCTACTATTTTGCTGAATGTGGCTGCCGGGGCTTATGGAGATGCGGCTATTGCGGGCATGTCTATTGTTACCCGTATCGCAATGTTCATTAATGCATTTCTGATAGGTTTTGGGCAAGGTTTTCAGCCGGTATGCGGCTTCAATTATGGTGCAGGATTGTATGCGCGTGTTCGTCAGGGATTCTGGTTTTGTGTAAAGGTGGGATTCATTTTCTTACTGGTGTGTGCGCTGGCAGGCATGGGATTTGCAGAAGAGATTGTTTCTCTGTTCCGTAAGGGAGACCCGGATGTAATTGCAGTAGGTGCTGCTGCCTTGCGTTGGCAGTTCATTACTTTTCCGTTGGGTTCATGGATTGTGATGAGTAATATGATGTTGCAGACGATTCGTAAACCGGTAAAGGCTACCATTATTTCTTCTGCCCGCCAAGGATTGTTCTTTATTCCGCTGATTTTTATCCTGCCTCATTATCTGGGTTTGCAGGGTGTGGAAATGTGTCAGGCCGTTGCTGACCTTCTTACGTTCATTCTTGCCATACCGTTGACATGCAGTGTACTGAATGAAATGAAACGAAAGCAGGCGGGGCAGTTGTAAATCAGAAACGGTATCCTACGGTGAAGAACGAAGCGAGATTCTTGGGAGAGAATTTCTCAATGCCGGATGATTGCAATAGATTATCCAGCTGGTCGTTTACCTTGATCATTCCTAATTGAAGCTCTGCTCCGAATATAAATTTGTGATATTCGATGTTGAGGCTGAACATAAGGCCGGCGTCAAAGCGTTTGTTTCCCATTTTGTCATCTATCCGGTTACCGAAAGTATCTATACGGAATCTGTAGCTTCTGTTAGGATTGTATTCACTACTGTAATCATATTCCTCCATCTCGCCGGATGTCTTTCCGCCTACGCCATAGGCAATATACGGGCCGGCACTCAAGGAAGCACTGTAATTCTTTCCAAGGTTGAGGCGGGCGGCCATCATGATGGGGAGCTGGATATACAACTCGTTCATATTCACTTTGCCTACGTATTCCACTTCTTCACGGGCACCTATCGATACGAAGTTCAGTGATGGTTGAAACACCCATGTGCGGTTGAGTTCATAGTTCATGCCGACACCTACTTTGTAGGCGATACGTGTATCACTTTCTACATTTTCTCCATAGAAGTTGGAGGTACCGACTCCGGCTTTTACCTGAAAGGAGATAGGGGATTGGGCACTTGCTCCCAATGCTATGATTGCAAAGAAAATAGTGAGAATAGTCTGTTTCATTACTTGAACCTTGTAAGGGGTTGATGTTTATTTGCTCGCAAAGATATAAATTATATGATTACATACAATTCCTGTTGGGGGAATATTATAAGCTACGAGCTACAAGCTACGGGTTACGAGTCGCTGTGCTATATTTCGTGGGGCTCACGACGGGTATCCCATACATCTACGATATAAATTATGCCCGCAGTTTCATCTATGCGATATATTACCTTACAATATTTATGAATGAGTAATCCTCGGTAAACATACTCCCGATTTGCTAATAAAGGCTCTATTGGAGCCATATAAGGATTGGAAGAAAGACGTTTTTTGTTTCTCTGATAGGTTTCAATCAACCTGTGTGCAATCTCAATGCCCCATTGCTGTTACAAAAAGCGGCAATCTTGCGTAGCTCCTGAGTAGTTTCAGGATAAGTCTTTATTTTCATAGTGTGCGCATGAAATCTGCTAATTGGGCGTCTTCTGTTTCAGAATCAATTACATTTCCTTCGATGATCGCTTTTTCTGCTTTATCAATTCGCTCATGTAATTCATTCATTGTATACAGAATCATGTCTTCATGTGCTACATCTTTTGTTGATGTAGAATTACGCAAACGACGTATATAACGACTTATACGGCGCATCGCCGCTTCATCATCCATCAATGCATTGATATCTTGTAAAATACTACGTTTTAATTCAAAAGTTGTCATACATCCTCCTTTTTGAATGGGTATGCCACAAAGGTAGTGTTTTGGAAAGAACACACAAAATGTTATTCTATAAAGTTTTGCCCAAAGGGGATGAGCTACACAGCTAATTAATAGAATTTCCTGATCAGCCAATCTACCAGACTAAACGGCAGCATAGGTTTGATGCGGGCAAAGAATACTTGCTCCCACGGACCGACCTTTGTGCGGAAAGTAGGGCGGCGGCTATTTACCAGTTTGCAGATTGCTTTGCCTAACTTTTCCGGTCGGCAACCATTGTTTTCAGACAACTCTACATTTTGCATGGCTTTTGCAAAACTCTCTTCGTATTGTGGATGGGAGAGAGTGGTCTGGCTCACTTGCCGCTGCGCTGTGAAACCAGTTTGGAAATCTCCCGGTTCGACTACGCAAACTTGTATACCCAGTGGTTTTACTTCCTGGTAAAGTGCTTCACTATATCCTTCAATCGCAAACTTTGATGCACTGTAGAAAGCCTGAAAGGGAACGGCAAGGACGCCTGCAATGGAACTGATATTTATGATTCGTCCGTGTCCGGCTTCGCGCATGAAAGGCAGTACTGCTGCACACATACGGACGGCACCCGTAAAATTCGTATTCATCTGGCGCTGTATCTCTTCCTCGGTAGTGAGTTCGATAGCTCCGCTGATACCCATCCCGGCATTGTTGACAAGTACATCAATGCTACCTTGCTCTTTCAGAATTGTCGATATGGCATTGGATACTGATGCAGGATCAGTAATATCCAATTGCAACATTGTGAAGCCGGGATTATCGGATACTGCTTTCCGACTGGAGCCATAAACGATATGTCCTTGTGCAGCCAACTGCGTAGCAATGACTCTTCCAAAACCGGAAGAAGCACCGGTGACGAGGATTATTTGAGGGTGTTTCATATTTGAGGTTTTTAATTTAAGTTTCGCATATAACCTGAAGGGCTTTTATTATATAGCGTAGGACTTTCAGCCTGATAGACTACATGTAAAACTTGTTTTTTTTATTCTATGTAATTATTTTCCCTTCTTCGCTGATGAGCAGAATCGTTAGCTCTCCTTCAGGTAGCAACGGGTCACAATATTGATGACACAGTTCGAGTAAACGGGAGCAAAAAGCTTGCAAATCTTCAGCAGAGAGCAATGTCCATAACTCACGGGCTAATGTTATCTTTTCGATAACAGCAAGTGTTTCCCCGCCGCATCCGGTAGAAAGTGCTACTTCACGTAGGAAATCCTTATTCATCGTCACCTGTTTGCTGTGCGTATCCAGATTGCCTTCTGCCAACTTCACGGCTTTTCCTATCATGATACCCAAAGTCACCGCTTTGATTTCCAAATCTGCGGCAATCTTTATCGTATCTCCAATGAAGTTTCCGTAATGAATAAATGCCTGTACAGGCAGTTCGGGATAATACCCTCGGACATACTTTTCACTCTTTGCACCGGAATTAAGGACGATGCGCGGGCTTCCTGTTGCTCGACCTACTTCCATAGATTTGCGGATGGAATCTATAAATGCTTCGGAAGAAAAAGGTTTCACGATACCCGAAGTTCCGATGATAGAAATACCACCCTCTATACCCAGACGGGGATTAAAAGTCCGCCGGGCTATCTCTTCGCCACCCGGCACGGAAATAGTGACGGCAAAAGGATTGGGTTGTTTGGAAATGCCAAGTCGTTGAAGGCATGCCTTTACATTGTTTTCAATCATTTTGCGGGGAGTAACGTTGATGGCAGGTCCTCCCACTTCCAGTCCTAAACCCGATAGGGTAACAATGCCTACACCTTCGCCTCCACAGACAATAACGGTATAATCATCAGCACCAAGTTCTGCGGGTGTTGGATCGTCAAAACGGAAAGGCACGGCAACATTGGCCTTGATTTGCATGCCATTGGTTACATCGGGGTCATCACCTGCATCTTTGATGACAGTGGCATCTGCCTCCAGCCTCCAGTCATCGTTTACACAGCTGGGATGCGGGTAGAGTTCTTGCTCTTCGACGGGAACATAAATGGTTTCTCCGTTAGGGAGAATAACAGGGAATTCTTCGGGTCGGGGCTGGCGTTGAACATTGAAAATATCCCAGGTTGCAGCTACAGCGGCCGCGGCTGCACAGGTACCCGTAGTCAGACCACTACGCAAAGGGTAAAAATCGGGCAGATGCTTTTCAATCATCCGGCGTAGGCCATGTTCACCGTTCACTATCATAAAACTTCCGGGCATTGGCGGACGACGGATTGCAAAAATGCGGATACCTTCCTGAAGGGCAGCTTCCACTTTTTCATTGAATCCTCCGGAAAGTCCGCTTTCCTTTATCAATATGGCTTCGGGGTGAAGTCGCTGTAACAGGATGCGTTCGTCTTCGCCTGCATGGTAGTAATGCAGATATTTTTTGGGAAAACCTTCACGTTCGGCCAGGCGGCGGGAGCTCTCACGGTTAAGGATACGAAAGTAGCAACAGGCACTTTCCTGCCAGAGGGGCTTTAGCTTGGCAATGCTTTGTACCCCTGTCAGTGCCAGGAGGGTGAAGATATCTTCTTTCCTGATTTGCCGGATGGCATCTTCAAAATCATCGCACCAGGTGATGTGCTCTTCATCGCGTGGCGGATAAATACGTTCGAATCGGATGACAAGCAGGTTCAGGGTATGGGCTACTTTCTCTACGGTCTGGTGTAGTTGTATGGCAAAGGGGTGGGCAGCGTCTACCAGTAATTGAATGTTATGTTCCCGGCAACAGCGCTCCAAGTCCAGTTTATCCATGGCACCATGCAGGCGGATACCGTGGTGCATAGTTACTTCCTGCTCGTCTCCTTTGGTAGAGTAGTAGAATGGTTTTCCGGCTTCTTCAAGGGTACGGGCAGCGATGCGTCCTTCGGTGGTTCCACCTAATATTAATATCATTACTTTTAGGTTTTAGTTGAACAAAAAGTGATAGGGTGATAAAGTGATAGCACTCCGTGATATATAATACAGATACTTTATCACCCTATCACCTTATCACTCCCTTCTTATTTACGGAAGAGATGTTTGAACTCATGGGCGTAGAGCCGGGAAAGGCCTTCGCGGTTGTCGATGGCTTCACCTACGACAATCATGGTGGTGAGCGTTAGGTTGTTCTCTTTCACAATCTTTGCAAGGTTCTTCAACTCTCCACGATAGATGCGCTCGTCTTTCCAGGTAAGGTGGTAGCAAACGGCAACAGGGGTGGTTTCGGGATATTCCTGTAAGAGCTCTTCCTGCACCTGTTCGGCAATGCCGGCGCTGAGGAAGATACACATGGTGCTTTGCGAGCGTGCCAGCAGGTGGAGTTGTTCGCGTTCCGGCATGGGGGTGCGTCCTTCGCCGCGGGTAAGGATGATACTCTGCACTTTCTCAGGAATGGTAAACTGAGACTTCAGCGCAGCGGCAGCAGCCTGGAAGGAAGAAATGCCCGGTGTGATGTGATAACTCATGTGATGCTGGTCGAAATAGTTCATCTGTTCCTGAATGGCACCGTAGATGCAGGGATCGCCCGTATGCAGGCGGACGATGAATTTGTCTTCATCATAGAATTTCTTCATCAGTGCAAATTGTTCTTCCAAGTCCATAGAGGCTGAGTTGCGGACGGTAGCACCCGGTTTGGCACAGAATGTCAGTTCGCGGGGGACGAGACTGCCGGCGTAGAGGATAAGATCTGCCTTCTCCAGCATTTGCCTTCCACGCACGGAGATAAGGTCGGGATTACCCGGACCGGCGCCGACGATTTCGATGTGCCCTTGACGCAGGTATCCGTTCTCGATGGCAATGGCGAAGGTGGATTTTTTGCTGATGCCTTTGAATTTCTCGGCATATAGCACACCGTGATGCGATGAGAGTATGGCTGCTGCTTCGCATACACTGGGCGTGCCCATGTACTTTTGTACGGTGGTGCTGGGATTGGGAACTTCTACCTGGCTCAGTTCTTCGGCCGTATAGAAGCGGACGTCGACCAGTTTCTGTAATTTTTTTATCACTTCTACGTTGCGTTTCACATCGATGGTGGCTACTTCTTTGATGGCTTGCCCGCAGATGTTTTTACCGGGTGCGCCTACAACGAGATTGACGAATAGTTCTTCGAATTCGGGGGGATCGAGTGCGAGTCCGAGGCCGACATGCAATATTTTAGGAATATACTGTATGTGGGCTATTGCGGGGTCGAAGAACATAAAGGGACTGACGATAATCAGCAGTTTGTACTGGCTGAGATCCATGTCGCTGCGATGGTAATAGACGTCGACGTGTTGGGGTCGGGTATGTTCCAGGTAGTCAGTACCTTCATCGCGGATTTCAAGTAACAGGGCGGTACGGTATTTGTTGACGAAGAGGTTAATGATGACGTTGAATTCCTTGGTTCTCTCGTTGTAATTGGTACCGTCCCTCATTTGAAGTATGATACTGTTATCATCCTCAATTTCATCCTCATCTTCATCGTACTCTTCATCCTCGTCCTCGTCGTACTCTTCATCCTCATCCTCATCGTACTCTTCATCCTCATCCTCGTCGTACTCTTCATCCTCATCCTCGTCGTACTCTTCATTCTCATCTTCGCCGTACTCTTCTTCTTCATTGTAATCTTCCCCCTCATCGCTTTCTTCTTCGTCGTCGAGGAGTTCTATATTTTTATAGTATGCGTGCGACATACCTACCAAAACCTCCCAACCGAACTCTTGTCCGAGGGTGTCAAGAGCCCATAATCCGCTATTGTCACTCAAGGTACTGATGACGGGATTCGCCCCTAAAATGTGGGCGACATCTTGGGTGATTTTATTGGCTTGCCCGATGTGACCGGACAATACGGATATGGCATTGCGCCCCATACTGTCCACGCAGATCACGGCTGGGTCGGTGTGCTTATCTTTTACATGGGGGGCAATGGTGCGGACACAAATGCCCATGGCACAAATGAAGATGAATGCATCATATTCGTCGAAATTCTCTTCTATGAAATCGGAAAGGGATGAGATATAAGTGCAACCGGGAAAATGTTCGAGTGTGAATATTTCGGAGTCGTTCATTTCTTGGTGCAGTGTCTCGGCCAGGCTGAGGCTGTTGCCTGTTACTAAAAGGATAGCTGTTTTCATATCGTTGCTTTCATTATTTCTATAGGGTTAAAATTGTTGATGATGATACGCAGAGAGGAATGTAAGGTCATTCCTGCAGCATGAACTCCTTGACGAAATAGCTCCTTACTACTTTCGGACACGGAGTTGAAGACGATGCAACCGTTGGGCTGCAATACTTCTTTCAGGCGTACCAGTATATTTTCTAATTTTCCACCGTGTCCGCCGATAAAGACAGCGTCGGGGCGGGGGAGAGCTTCCAGATCAGTTTGCAGGAAATCTCCGATTAAGGCTGTGATTCCCGGCGCACCGAAACGTCGGGAGTTGATGCGCATCAGTTCTTCTCCTTCGGGACGTATCTCGAACGAAACAATCGTAAGATGCGGGAATTGCAGGCGGGCTTCGATGGAGACAGAGCCTGTGCAGAAACCTATGTCCCAAAAAACACGGCGGCGATTCAGTTCCAATACCTGCAAGGTAAGGAGGCGGATCGGAGCTTTGGTAATCATGCGGGCACGTCCGTCCAAATGGGCAAATTGTTCGTCGGGAAGACCGAAGGGGCGGGTGAGGTGATTCCTGAACTCTGATAGATCAGTACAGGGTGTCTGCATAGATTTGTATGAGGTGTCTGCATAGAGTAGCAGGTTGTTGGGGTGCTCGAAGACCTCTTCTGAGGCTTCTTCAAGGCCCAGTTGCCGGATGCGTTCGCGTTCGGGATTGCCGAGGTGCTCGCCGATGTACATCGTGTAATCGGTGTATCCGTATTCCAACATCCGCGCGGCGATAGTAGCAGGGGTATGCTCCCGATCTGTCAGTACGCCTATTTTGTGGGCACGTTCTATGAGTGCTTTGTCCAGTTCCTGCCACGGACGTCCTGTCAGAGAGACGGTACGCATATCGTCGTAGGGCATCACCAGCCTGTGCGCTAATGTTTGCAGGGAATTGAAAGCCGGGTAGAGGCGTATCTTTGCATCGGGCAGTTTTCGTTTTACCGTATTGGCGAAGCCGAAAAACAGAGGATCTCCGGATGCAAATACGACAATCGATGCATCGGAAGCCTTCTTCTCGAAGTCTGCAAAAATGTTTTCGTATTGGGCAAAGACGTTATCCAGTGGAACTGTTATGGAAATCCACTCCGCACCTTCCGGAAGTAACTTCTCTACAATTTCCCGATGCCGCAAGCCACCGGAGAAAACTTTTCCTTCCCGGATATACCGTAGCACTTCGGGCGGGAAGAAAGGTTCCCGGTTGTCGTCCATACCTATGATGATAAAGTTTCGTATCATAGCGTATTTATTTACACATCCCGTCCTGGCCTTAACTGTTCCGCATCATTGTAGCACAAGATTGCATTCACCAGCGTTGCAGCCAAATTACTTCCTCCTTTTCGTCCCTCCACTATCAATTTGGGTATTTCCATGAACGACTTCACCATGTGTTTGGATTCCTGTACATGTACAAAACCCACAGGCGCGGCAATAATACCGCTTGGTACAGCCTTTCCTTTACGTACCAGATCACAAAGTTCCATCAAAGCCGTTGGCGCATTACCGAATACGAACAAGGCATCCGGATGTTCCTCCACCGCCAGACGTATACCGGCTTGTGTACGGGTGATCCCTTTTTCCGCTGCCATTGCTGCTACCCGTTCATCGGAAAGATAACATTTCACTTCTACCCCCAGCCGTTGTAAAGCTCCTTTGCGGATACCACTGGCAGCCATCGTCACATCCGTAACAATCGTTTTCAACCGGCCGTCCGCTATTCTCTGATAAAGCTTTTCCACAGCACCTTTGTCCGTATATAGCAGCTTTTCCATTTCAAAATCAGCTGTGGTGTGGATGGCGTGCAGCAAAGCCCATTTATGATCCAGAGGAATATTCTTATTCTTTAGTTCCGACTCAATGGTCCGGAAACTTTGTATCATGATGTTTTGACCTATCCCCTTAGTCGGTTGTTCATCCTTATCCGGACGGTTATAGTATCCCCGGGGAGTAATGAACTTGTCGTTCCACGCATAAGACTGCGAGTTACCGATCAGGATGACCGTAAACATATCCACTTCTTCGGGATTGAAATCAGCGAGTGTCGTCAGATGCACTTCCTGTTCCTCCCGTCCGGCTTGGCGTACATAACCTACCGGAGTCTCCGGAGCGCGTCCTTCTGCGAGAAACAGCTCTTTCAGTCGATAGAGTTGCCAATACCGCCCTTCGCTTTTCGGATTGTATACAACCGTTACGAAATCAGCCATGGCTGCCGCACGGATGCGACGCTCAATCCGTTCCCACGGTGTCATCAGATCGGAAAGAGAAATCACACAGAAATCATGTCCCACAGGAGCACCCAGCAGTGAAGCCGCTTTCTGAAAAGCACTGATACCCGGAAAGGCAATCACTTCGACGTTGCTGTTCCGTTCCCGCTTCATCTCGTAAATCAGCGGAGTCATTCCATAAATCCCCGCGTCACCGGAACTGATGACACAAACCGTTTTTCCCTGTTCCGCCAATTCAAATGCCTGTTCCGCACGAGTGCGTTCCCGCTTCATGCCCGTATCTATACATTCTGTTTCAGGGTGGAGATAAGGCTGGATAAAACGGAAATAATATTTATATCCCACTACTACATCCGCTTCGCGAACCGCATTCAGAACTGCGGGCGTGATGTCTTGTTCGCTGCCCGGACCGATGCCGGCAACTATTATCTTTGGCTGTTTCATATCGCTTTTATTTCTACGGCGCAAAGATACGCTCTATTCTTTAAACTTCGGGCATAAAAGGCTGTAAAAAGGGCTACACCCTTTACCCGGAATGGTGTAGCCATCCGAGGCAAAGGGTGTAGCCCTGAGAAGGAAAGGGTGTAGCTATTTCAGCAACGCCTCAATGTGTTCCATATATAACTTCCGGATAGCGGGTTGTTCGCCCAGTCCCTGCATGCGGACATTGGCCTGATAACCTGCCTTTTCCATTTCCGGCTTCCATACTCCGACGATGTCTTCTTTCGTATGATTACCGCATACCAGCAACAACGGTATCAGTGTTACTTGTTTCGGGCGTGTCTCTTTCAACTGTGCCAGTGTAGCGTCCAGTGTAGGATAACCCTCCTCATAAATAGATATTGTGGGATTATTTTTTGAAACGTAATAAAAGGCTTACATAGAATGTGCGTCCCGGTGTAAGAGAGGCCAGATGGGATGCATCCGGACGGCGATCGCTGTAATCGAAAATATTGCTGATTCCTACGCCCGGTTCTATGGTAAAGTATTTTAAGCCGTCAAAAGTATGTCTTGTGCTGATATTCCATAAACCAAATCCGGGAGCGGATTCGTCAATCCATTCATCATTTTTTAAAGTCTCATGGATGCGTTTGCTTTGTACACGACCATTCAGGTTGACATTTAGCCGATAGCTCTTCCAAGCATGCGCATAGTTTGCGTTTACATTACCCGAGTGGCGAACACTGCGCTCTATTTTGTGCCAGCCAGTTTCACTGTCTTTAGTTCTGGCGTCGGCAAAGGTATAATTACCGCCTAAAGAGAAACCATAACCCAGATTTGCATTCAGATTCACTTCAAATCCTTTGATTAACGCTTTATCGTTGTTGACGTAGTTTTGGATATTACCCAGCTTGGCATTGCCACCATATAATTCGTTTGCGATTTCCTGGAAAGCTGCTTGTTCAGCCTCTGAAAATTCGGATAGTTTAACGGTACGCGCTACAATCATATCGCGTAACTCGTTGATATATCCGGTTACTCCCACTGTTAACCATTTCTTATTGAACTCTAAATTGATGGAGCCATAGTTGCTTTTCTCTGCATCCAGATTCTTGTTTCCGGCACTTAATGTTCCTGCTCTGGTTCCTCTTTGAGAATAAGAGTATTTGTATAGCTCATCAAGTCCTGGGGCACGGAATCCTGCCGAATATTGTCCGCGAATGGTAAAATCGCCCAAACGATACATTACGGCAAGTTTGGGTGTAACGTTACTCTTGGCTGTTTCGTGATATACATAGCGCAATCCTGCCTGTATCTGTAAGTTCTTAAACAAAGTGATTTCTTCTTGTGCATAGGCAGCCCAAGTGTATGCGCGTTCATCAACGTTGAATGAAGGTCGATCCAGAGTTTCCTGTATATATTCCACTCCGAATATGGTACGGGTATTTTCCGTAAAGCGGAATAATGACTTCAGGTTTCCGCTATAATAGTGCTGCCGTTTCTGACGCACTTCGTCTCCAACCTTGTTATCTCCATCCTCATTGGTGTACAGATAATTGGTATCGTAATTATCATTCTTAATATCAAACTGGATATAAGAACGTTTGTTGAAATTATATTTAGCTCCTGCTCCTAAACTGTATGCATCGTATGTCAGATTGTATTTCAGGTATTCGGGCTGACGTTTAACTGTACGGTCATAATAACTACCTTCAACATACATTGACAGTTTGTCGTTCGGTGTAAATTGAAACATCTGGGTATAATTGTCCGTATAGAAAGCGTTAGCATCATGTTGGTCTCTCGCTTCACCATCTGCATCTACACGTGTGAGAGTCCAACCATCGACCTGACGACGTTGATAAGAAGTATAAGAAGCAAACTTCTCTGTTTTGATGTCTACGTTGGCAGTCTGGGTGAATTGTCCACGCTCTTCTACCTTTGTATTGCTGGTAACTGTTATGTCATTTATCGGTTGGTTTGTAATGATATTGATTACACCACCAATAGCATTACTACCATAAAGAGCGGAACCGGCACCCTTCAGGACTTCAATACGTTTTACGTTACTCATGTCAATGCGGTTCAGGTCGATGTTGTTACTGCTGTCTCCTGTTAGCTTTTTGCCATTAATAAGTATAAGCACATACTTGTTCGACAGTCCGTTTAGCATAAGGTAGTCTCCCATTGAGTTGGTAGAGAAAGACAGCGACGGAACCAAAGCAGTCATCGCCTCACGGAAATCTGTAATTCCAGCCTTTTTAATGTCGTTCGCTGTTACTACTTCCACTGGTGTTGGGGTGTCTTTCAGTCTGTGATGCGTACCTGTACCTGTTACTACAACGGGATTAAGTTCTACACTCAGGTCTTGACTCTGTTTTGTCTCTTGTGCAGATGCACTCATTGCTACACATCCTCCCATGAGGATGAACAGCCAATTCTGTTTCTTCATTGATTGATAAATAAGAATTAATACTTGCCTTCTTGACCCCGAGACGGCGTTAATTATGTGATTACCCAGGCAGGTTTCCTGACTCAGCCTTTACGGAAAGTAACCTTCCCATCCTTGGTTTCCCATTTGTTGGACAGTGGTTTCTGGAAGTTCTTCAATGAATACTTCCCGTTTTTTGTTTCGCGTTATCTGAAACAAAATTAAGGCTTTACAGTAGCGGGCACTGTTCCGGTTTCTCACCGGATTCCCTTTTATGTGGAGTGTTGAACACACTTCACATCACCTAAGCGGGTGCAAAGATAAACATATCTTTAGATAAGGAAAAGTATTTTAGGCTTTTATGTTTAGGAAAGTAGAAGTATGTATAAAAACATCGAAAGGATGAATCATAAATAAAAACTCTATATTTGTAGTATGTAATTAATACGGTACTTTATGACGACAGGAGAACGTAAACAACTTTTGTTTCAACGCCTAATGGCGGTAAACGATGAACGGCTATTAGAAGACATTGAGGCATTATTAAATAATCGTTGTCCGGATGATGTTCTATACTTTTTCTCATAAAAAACACTTGCGGCTGCGAGAGCCTGCGCTTGTACAAGTGTGAATATTCATTTGTACAAGCGCAGGCTCTTGCAGCCGCAAGTGTTCAATTACAATAATTAGAACGACCGTCCTTTAAATATATTCGACTCGGACAATGGAACGAGTTTACCGTCCAGTGTTAATCTATTCGAGTTGAAATTAGGATTTACTGTGGCAGATACATTGTTGCGGCCACGAGTGAGCCTGATAGAGACTTGTGCTGAGATTCCTACACCTGTCACACTAAAATTGCAAGTTACATTCCCCTTTTTGTCGGTGGTGGTTTTTACTTCACCTACAGTGCCATCCACTGTAACACCTCCAATTCCGTTAGGACCTGCAAAGGCGCCATTGAAAGCAATCTGTACGGATGCCCGGTCACCATTTAAAAGGATAAAATTGGTATTGGATGTAACAAAAGCACTACGGCCTCTTTTGAATGTTACACGATCCGCTTCCAATACAAACTTTCTCTCCTTTATGGCTTGTACTGCATCAGTGTATGCTCGTTCTTCTTCTATTTTCTCCCGAGCTTTTTCTGCATCACGTTGTGCTTTACGTTCAGCACGACGACTTTCACTTTGACTTTCCTGTGCATAGATTGTTGTAGATGCACCTATGAAAACCAACATCAATAATACGATAATCTTTTTCATAACTTCTTCTTTCTTTTGTTAGAATAAACAATCAAAAAATGAAAAGGATGCATGTGATCTATATTAATATTATATGAATTAATATTTATTATAATTAATACACTGTTATGTTATTTCTTTCTTGAATACATTTCTGTTGCATAGACCATCTGCCTGTATGGAGCAGATGGTCTATCAACTTGTCTTTAGATTAATTAAGAAAAGCATTATTCTATTATTAAGTTTCGCCCTTTAGGGTACTTCACTTTATAACGTAAAGCTAAATCACGTTGTTCGCCGGGTTGTAAGGTAATTTGCCAGGTGATGATACCTTTCGCTTCATCCAGACTGCCGCCGCTGATTTCTTCTGCTGTTACGGTAATGTTATTGTTGCGTGATACGGGTAGTTGGTCGTAAAGCGTAAGGGTGACAGGCTCTGGACGCGTATTGCGGACAGAAAGTTTCCATGCAATGGATTGCGTCTGATTGGAACCCATAAACTTGCGTGAGGTATATTCGTTCTCTTTCGTACGCTGTATCATGATACGTTTATCACGACCTAAAGAGAAGGATAGTGTGTCGTTCTGTTGGGTGACATTCATAATGGACTTGCCAATGAAAGTATTCTCAAAATAAACATTTGCTTCGCCTTCAAGTAAGTTCAGCTTTTCCCAATCGGTTACCTGGGCAATCAGGAAAGCATCTTTATCTATCTTCGGAGTACTTTGGTAAGTATAAGAAGCGGGTAATTCGTAATGACCGATTTCAGCAACTACAGGCTTGTTATCAGAAGGAATGGTGTAGGGCACTTTTATTTCAAATTCGTAGCCCATCTGTCCCTGGCTTTGTTCAACGTCAAGGGCCATGCTGGCTTCTTCTTCGTATTGAATATCTCTTTTATGGTTTACCTTAAGACCGGAGACAGCACCTGCCATAAGAGGTTTCTTTTCAGCGCCGTAACCTACTACCACTACTTCATCCAAAGCCTGTGTATCTTCCTGAAGGGTAACATTCATAATATTCCCTTGTATATCTCTGGTCTGAGTCTGATAGCCAATATATGAAAATTGAAGTTTGTTTTGTCCATTGGGAATAGTTATAGAATACTTACCGCTTATGTCGGTTATGGCTCCTATCGTAGTCCCCGGAATGGTAACGGTAGCACCTATTACGGGCGTACGTTCATTATCAAGAACGATTCCTGAAACAGTGTTTCCATTGAGATTCAAATTGTAGCGTGGTGCTGCAAGTCCGTAATCCAACCAGTAAGTAGACAGAGTGGGGGCTACGCTTCCGGTGGAAGGATTAGAGGAGGAAAGGGATAATTCTACGTTCTTCCACTCTTCCTTGGTATTCTGAAAGATATTGGCTTTGTAGATGATGGAGATAGGCTCGGCCAAGCTACCGGAACGAACATCATAGGAAGGGAACCAACCGGCATTTTTTACATAATAGTTCAGGGTGAATGTAGCTTTGCAAGCTGCTGGCGCATTTACATTGACCATAATTTCACTCATAGGGGTTAGAGATTTACCACTTAGTTGTGCCAGTTCAGAGCTCAGTTGCCCCTGTTTGATGGCAAGTTCGGCTATCTGTTCATTGATAGCCAGTTCTTTTGTTTTCAGAGTTTTCAATTGTCCGGAGTAATATTGATTCACTTCTTTGATAGTGGCCAGAGAAGTAGCGGTATTCTTATTGCTGACGGAGCAATTTGTTTTCAGCATTTCATATTCGGCATTGATAAGTCCAAGCTCGGCATTTTGTTCTTTCTGCTGTTTCTCTATTTTTTTAAGCTCCTTTTGCAGGCTTTGTTGTTTTTCGCTGACGGCAAGGCTGTCTATATAGTTGTATTGCCGGTTGACTGCCGTAACGGTGAGTTTTCCCTTTGCGCTGACCTGCATACTTTGTGCATCCATATAGGGAGATAATCCGGTAAAGATGAGCGTTGAATTTCCTGCCGGAATATCTACTTGTTTGGTACGCGTCACTTGGGCGCCGTCAATGAACAGCATTACCTTTTCGGCAGTAGTTTTCACCTTGTTTTGTCCCATAAGGGTGGTAGCTGCACAAAGGCAGAAACATGCCCATAGTCCTAATCTCAGTCGTTTCATAGTCAGTCTTTTTAATGTTATGTCACAAATATATGGATATTTCATTAACAATTGCTTTTATATATTGTCTTTTTTGCTTGCATCTTTACTGAAAAGATTGTTCTTTTGTACAATGTGTTTGTTTACTTAATCTATCTGGGCTTTATGAAAATCAATCAATGGATATTTTACTCTTTGTTTCTGGGACTCATCAGTTGCCAATCGCAAGAACAGACTTTTATTGTGCATTGCACCGGACTGGACGCTTACGAAGGAGATACGGTCTACCTGTGGCGATATGGTGCTGACCGTATGACGGGTGACCGTGATTATGGGAAAGCTCCCCTGGACTTCGCTATTATCAGAAACGGGGAAGTTTCATTTTCCGGAAAAGAAGATACGTTGCATATCTATGGAATGGAGCATCCCGGCAGTATGAATTTCTTTTATCCCGAAAGAGGGAAATTGACGTTGTCAAATGTAGTCCCACCTGCAATGCCTGTGCCGGATAAGAGTACCAATTCCCATTCACAAAACGTACGCCTTTGGAAACTTTGGCATGAAGATCTTTTTCCGTTGGAAGCTACACGGCAGTTTGTATTCGACAATGCGCAGAATGCAATAGGCTGGATGGTGTTCGACCGTTGGGCGGCAATCTATCCGGATGAACTGGAGACATTGTATCAGAAAACTCCTTCACAAATGCGCGACAGTACATCTGTATTGATAGGATTGAAACGGATGCTGGATGCTACCCGTAGCCTGAAGCCGGGAGATCGTTTTGTTAATTTCAAACAAGTGGAGTATGCAGAGAAAGACAGTTTGCTCTTTTCGGACATTGCAGGGCAGGGACAACCGGTATGCTTGCTCTTTTTTCTGAATTCTAATGAAAGAGATGCTGTCCGTACAGAAATCAAAAATCTGCGAGAGCAATATCCTGATATACGTGTTATTATCCCCACTTATAGATACCCGGACCCGGAATCTAAAGAGTTCATTCATGAATTGGAGACCGTCTATCAGGCGACCATTCTGGATGACAGTCGCCGTTTTGAGAAAAGTGCCCGCTGGAAGTATCGTATTTACGGTTCCTTCAACTACGAATACTTATTTGATACCCAGGGGCAGTTGGTGAAGATGAAACCTGTTTTATAAAGACGCATAATAGGCTTCTGCCTTTGCAAGTGTCTCTGGCTTGCCCACATCAAACCAGTTTTCGCTGTCTATAGGAAATCCTTGAATACGTGCTTCCGGGCAGATATCCACGTAAAACGGAATAATGGAAAATTTCCCAGTCCAGCGTTCATCTTTCATATAGCGGAAAATAGAGGGGGAAAGGACATGGACGCAGCCAAAGGCTTGCAGCTGATAATGATCGCTGGGATAATCAAGTTCTTTGGGGAGTACTTCGCCTGTAGAAAGATTTGTCCAACCACAAAGGCGGTTATCTTGATTCATCAACAAATAACGGGATGTTTTCCGGTGATTAGTGAGCAGAGTGGCATCTGCATCACTTTCCAGATGGTGGTGGTAGAAAGCATTGAGATCCAGGTCCGTCAGGATATCGGCATTATGTATAAGGAAAGGCTCATTGCTCTCCAGCAGAGGACGGGCTTTTTTAATACCACCACCGGTATCCAGCAGTTCACCCCGTTCGTCACTGATATGAATATCCACACCGAAGTTCTGGTTTGCGCGGAGGAAGTCTATAATCTGACCTCCAAAATGGTGGATGTTTATGGTGATATCATGGAAGCCGGCATCTTTTAGCTTTAAGATGACACGCTCCAGCATCGTTTTGCCTGCTACGGGGACAAGTGCTTTGGGCATATTGTCTGTCAGTGGGCGCAGGCGGGTGCCGAGGCCTGCGGCAAATATCATTGCTTTCATTCTTTTTATTTCTTGAATTATCGGAAGTTTAGACCAATATTTTTATCCTCTACTTATTCTTTAGTTTTTCGCTTTAAAAGTCTGTTCAATATTCTGTTCCCTGTGCATCAGATTTACCTGTACTCCGAATTTCTGGTTCAGATGTTCTGCCAGGTGTTGTGCTGAATAAACCGAACGGTGTTGCCCGCCAGTGCATCCGAAACAAATGGAAAGGTTCGTAAATCCACGTTCCATGTATCGTTTCACGGAAGCATCTACCAGACCGTATACATGTTCGAGGAACGTGGTTATTTCTCCATCGTCTTCTAGGAAGCGAATAACAGGTTCATCCAGTCCGGTGAAGGGTTTATAACGGTCGTACTTACCGGGGTTGTTTACGGCACGGCAGTCGAATACAAAGCCACCACCGTTGCCACTTGAATCCTCAGGTATCCCCTTTTTATATGCAAAACTGGTGACTTTTACTACAAGACGGCGCTTCTGGAGGTCGTCAGTAAATTGTTTCAGTTCAGTAAGCTCTTTCAGCACATGACAGAGGTACGGATATTCGGGATAGGGTTCCTGCAATAGCTGTCGCAGGTTTTCAATAGCAAAGGGGACGCTTTGGATGAAATGGGGTTTCTTCTCGAAATAGCCACGGAAGCCATAAGCACCCAGCACTTGCATGGTACGGAACAATACGAAATGACGTAATTGAGCATAGAAATATTTCTCGTCCACAGGCTGGTATTTACACAGAGAGTCCAGATATTCCTTTAAAAGCTCTTTGCGAAGGCTCTCAGGATAATTGGCCTTGGCTTGCCACAGGAAGGAAGCCACATCATAATAAACAGGCCCCTTACGTCCGCCTTGGAAGTCGATGAGCCATGGTTCACCTTCTTTAATCATAACGTTCCGGCTCTGGAAATCACGATACATGAATGTGGCCGAACTACTGCGCATCAACACGTCTGCCATTTTCTGGAAATCATCTTCCAGACGGTCTTCCTGAAACTCCATTCCGGTAGCTTTCAGAAAACAGTATTTGAAGTAATTCAAATCCCATAAGATGCTGCGACTGTTGAATTCTGACTGTGGGTAGCAATATGAGAAGTCCATTCCGTCTGCACCGGAGAACTGTACGGCAGGCAACAGACGCATTGTCTTGCGCAGAAGTTGCTTCTCTTCTTCATCAAAAACACTGGTCTTGCGTCCTTTTTCGATGGCATTGAACAGGAGAGTGTCTCCCAAGTCTTCCTGCAGATAAAATGCATCGTTATCACTCTTTGCTACGACTTGTGGCACGGGTAGTCCTTTCTTGCGGAAATGGTCTGCCATATAGAGGAAAGCCTGATTCTCTTCGAGGGAAGTCCCGCTGACACCGATAAGGGTAGGGGTGCCCGTAAGGCGGAAGTAACGACGGTTGGAGCCGGATGAAGGAAGTTCTTCAATAGTTCCCGGCTCGTGTCCGGTATACGTACAATATAATTTCTTGAGTTCTTCAGTAATCATAGTAATTTACTTTTATTTGGGCAGCTAAGGTAAGAGTTTTAGGGAATATATACTACCTTTGCGGGAAATAAATCTGTGCGGTATGATAAGAAATATTCCCCAATTTCTGATAGCGGCGCCTACTTCGGGCACTGGAAAAACCACTGTCAGTCGATTGTTGATGACGTTATTGACGCAGAAAAAACTACGTGTACAGCCCTATAAGTGCGGGCCGGATTATATCGACACGAAGTATCATGAAAAAGCTTGCGGAATTCCATCTTACAATCTGGATCCTTTTATGGCTTCCGAACAACATATGCATGAAGTGTATGTTTCACATGCCAAAGATGCGGATGTCTGTATCGTAGAAGGTATGATGGGCATGTTCGACGGATACGACCGTAGTAAAGGTTCATCGGCAGAGATTGCAAAGATTTTGAATCTTCCTGTTGTGTTGTTGGTAAATGCTAAGTCGGCTGCTTATTCACTGGCAGCAATGATTAAAGGTTATTTGGATTTTGATCCGCAAGTGGAAGTTGCAGGCGTTATTTTCAATCAGGTGGGGAGCGACCGCCATGAGGAAATGTTGCGTGAGATTTGCGATGATCTGAATGTGCCTTGTTTGGGTTGCTTGCGGAAATTCGATGCTTTGAAAGAGGAAAGCAGGCATTTGGGACTGGATTTCAGTCGTAAAGATGAAGATGGTATCACTGAGACACTGCTGAAGCAGCTAGACGCACAATTGAATCTTGATCTCTTGTTGCAGATCACACGCCGGGAGGTGGATGTCACCACAGAAGTCAAAAAGAATGTCTCTTTATCCGGAAATATATGGGTGGCATGCAATAAGGAAAGTTTCTCCTTTATCTATGCTGAACATCTTGATTATCTGAATCAGTTTGGTACGGTTACTTTCTTCGATCCGGAAGATAACAGTGCGGTAGTACCGGATAATGTGGATTTGCTCTATCTGCCCGGAGGTTATCCGGAAAATCGTGCGCTTCAATTGAGTGCCGCCCCCCGTGTAATAGATTCAGTCAAGGCTCATATTGAGCGGGGAGGAAAAACAATTGCTGAATGTGGTGGTATGATGTATCTGGCTTCGGAACTGGTGATGTGCAAAGATCCCTATACAGCTTTCAAAATGGTAGACGCATTACCTATGAAAGTTTCCGCTTGCAAGGATGATATGCGTTTGGCAATGGGGTATAGAAGCTTTGATTTTCGTGGGGTGAAGCTGCGTGGACATGAGTTTCATTATTCACGGATCATTGAGCAGGATGAGAAGCTTGCTTCGGCTGTGCAAGTTTATAATGCTAAAGGACACCCCGTGAATACAGCCGTGTTTTGTTATAAAAACCTGATAGCGAGTTATACGCATTTGTATTGGGGAGAAACGGGAATTTGGTCATTATTCGAACAAGTTCCGGGAGAGTGAAATAATGTAAGATATACCTGTAATTTATGAGAAGGATTTATACTAAAACAGGAGATAAAGGAATGACAGGCATCCACGGTGGAGAGCGTGTTCCGAAAGATGATATCCGCATTGAAGCCAATGGTTGCATTGATGAACTGAATACGGTGATAGGAATTGTCAGGTCGTTGCTTCCGGTGAAAGATGCATGGCAGGAATTACTCCATGATATACAACGTGAGTTGATGGTGGTGATGAGTCATGTTGCAACCCCTTCCGGCTTACGGGATGCGGATCCGGAGAGACCGGGTAGTGGCAATCCCAACGAACTTCATGCTATGGAAATGACAGTGCGGTGCGAACAGGCTATGGACGCAATGATGCTTCAGCTTGAAGACAACGGCTATTTCCTGCTACCGGGTGGAACGCAGGTGTCGGCTCAATTACAGTTTGCCCGTGCCGTAGCCCGTCGTGCCGAACGCAGGCTTTGGACGCTGAATCGGGAAGATCTTGTACCGGAAGATATATTGCGTTTTATCAATCGACTTTCCGACCTGTTTTTTGTCATGGCCCGTATGGAAATGCAGCGCCAGGGATGGGATGAGGAACGGTGGCAATCATTTGCTTATAAACGAAAACGATAATGCTTATGCTTGAATACCCATAAACTCAGCAAGAAGTACACTACCACTTGTACCCACAGGGTGATCATTTCCGGACGGATATCTGCCATATCTCCTCCCATTGAATTCAGTTTGACGAAAGCAAGCACGGCAGGTGCTGCCGGAACTACGTAGTGTGCTGCCTGCCAATACCATGGCATTAGTTCAAGTGGATAAGAGACACCGGACAGGAAGATATAGCCTACGGAGAAGAAGGCGATCATTAGTAAAGGTGCTTCAGAGTCTGTGAAGTAACGTGATGCAGCCAGTCCGAAGAAACTCGTTCCTATCAGGAAGGGAATCATCATTGTGATAATGTCTCTGCCGTTTCCAATATTAGGGATACTGAAAAAATGGGGGAGTAAGCCTAATAAAAATAAGGCAAAGATGAAATAAAGCATAACGTAAACGAAGGTTCTTC
The DNA here is from genome assembly GCF_001940965.1 of Bacteroides sp. Phil13. NCBI lineage: Bacteria > Pseudomonadati > Bacteroidota > Bacteroidia > Bacteroidales > Bacteroidaceae > Bacteroides > Bacteroides sp. Phil13. The sequence continues at coordinate 76,019 of NZ_MSHA01000022.1, forward strand.
CGGAAACATTATATAATGCTTGGCGCCAGGTAAGATTCATATTGAGTTGAGATTGTTTCGAGAAAATAGGGCGTCTGTTTCGTTCTGCCTCTTCTCCCGTCACCATTCCTATCACCATTAATAAAGTCTGAAAGATAATGATAATCATAACTGCCGGAATAAGATATGAACCATATCCTTCCGTATAATTATATAGGGCTGTGCCCGCTACATTGACAGGTGCGGATGAGGCTACTGCCAGTAATCCCTGTGGTGGCAAGAATACGGCACCCTCTGCACGGTGTGCATCGTTTACGGCAAGCATCACGCGGGAAGAAGCTTCTTGCAGATTCTTGAAATTCAGGAAAGCATCCGTTGCGGCGTAAACACTAAAGACCGATTGTTCCCCACGGCCTACACGGGCGTCGAAATCGGCGGGAAGATATAGGATACCGTCTACTTTGCTCTGTTTCAGCCACTCTTTTGCTTCAAGGTAATTGGGTGTCAGTGCGTAGACTGAGGCCTGTGGAGTTGCATTGAGTAGCCGGATATATTCGCGGCTGAGAGCCGAATGAGAATTGTCGACAACTGCAACCGGAGTTTTCCGTACAAGGTTGGGAGCATACATCAGGTTATAGAGAAGGCCGTAAGCAAAGATTCCGCCTATTAATACCAGGAGGATTGCTGCATTGGTGCTGATGGCACGCCATTCCCTGAAAATGATAGTGGCTATTGAGGAGGAATATGCCGTACTGTGGATAGGGGCTGAATCTTCTTCTACTGCATCTTTCAAAATCCAGTGTCTCAATCTCGGCAGTATCAATAATGCCAGTAGTGGAAAAAGCAAAAGTATAGCTGCTGATTGCCAGTAATACCCGAAACCTGAGTCAAAATAAATCATCGACTGTGAGATTTCAGTGAAGTGCCGGACGGGAAACAGATAGGATGCTGCGTGTACCGGAGGATACATACTTGTTACGGGGAAGGTGACACCTGAAAGAGTAGCACCCAATGAACCGATCATGGATACGATACTGATAATGTATGCTATCCGTGGGAAGATGGAAAATATAAACACTGCGAGTGCTTGCGTGGCGATGATAAAAATCAGTGTCATGAGGTTCATCATCAGTAAGCTACCGTGGAAAGGAATGTGTACTACTCCATAAAGGATATAATTTGCCAATATACCGATTACTGAGAAGATGAATGTATAAGGCAATAGTTTACCGATGACGGCAGTCAGAATATTCCCTCGTGCTGTGGTCAGCCATTCCTGTGCTGTATTGAACTTGATTTCGCTGCCAATGGCATATACTGTCATCAACAGGATGAGTATCTGGAACAGGACATAGAAAAAAGGTTGGCCCAGATAAACAGAATAATCTAGGTCGGGATTATAAAGAGGGTGCATACTGGCTTGTACAGGCAGGAGGAATGTGGTTATCTGTTCCTGATTGAGCCCTAAAGATACGGCTTCCATGGCAATGGGGGAGAGAGCGACAGGTGCCAGCGCGGTTTCGAAAGCCGCCATCAACTCGCTACCTACGGAGAGGAGAGCATAATGGTAGTAGTAAGAAAGCGTGGCATCCATTCCTGTCGTAGCATGCTGTTCAAAGCCGGTAGGAATAGACAGGTAACCATATATTTCTTTGCGTTGCACGGCTTGCCGGGCGGCGGCTTCATCGGTAAAATGCCGTGTGACGCTGAAAGTGGGTACGGCAGATATATTTCGTGCGATTTGCCGGGATGTGGCAGTATTGTCCTGATCGACAATGCCAATAGGAATGTTCTCCATTTGTCCGCTACCGAAAATGGTTGCCATGAAGAATAAGCAGAATAGGGGCAGTACGAGGCATACGCCGAGGTATAACCTGCGGGAGGTCATACGGCAAAGTTCGCGGTGGAGTACATTGTATAACGGACTTTTCATCATTCACACAGATTATCGGTTAATCATTAATAGTAAGCAGCACCGACATTCCCGGACGCAACCCTTCTACCGTTTGTGTGGGACGGGCATGTATTTCAAAGGTCTGCATATCATAGCTTCCCGTCTGTTTGGTTGATTTCCAAGTGGCGAAGCTACCCAGCGGACTGATATAATAAATACGGAACTCTACGTTCTTTTTACCGATGGCAGGGACATCTGCGTGGAATATACTGTCCATCTTGAATTGTGGCATCAGGTCTTCGCGTACATTGAGTACAACATGAGCGTCATTCATAACGACAAGGTTCATGATAGGTGTGCCTGGTGCAACAAGCTCTCCACGCTTGGGAAATATAGTTGAAATCTGTCCTGCCTCCGGTGCTGTCAGACGTGCATCGACAAGGAGGGCGGACACCTCATCTACTGTACTGCGTGCAGCATCTACCATGCTGCGTGCCGATGCGCGGTCTTCGCTTTGTGCTCCGTCTACGGCCATTTGGTATTGTTCGTAAGCGGCGCGCTCAGCAGCTTGTGCGGCACGGTACATGGCCTCTACTTCATCTTTCCGTTGGGAGGTGACGACACTGTCTTTATAAAGTGTCAGGATGCGCCCGTAAGTTGTTTGTGCCAGGGTCAGGTCACTCTTGGTTTTGTTCCAGAGTTGCTGGGCGGTGGCGATGATCTGCCGGCGTGTACCGGCATCGATTTTTTTGTTCTGTTCTTGGGCTACTTGCTCGAGGGCATTTACTTGCCGGTATTTGGCTTCTATCGTCGGACTGTTGATGACGACAAGTGTATCGCCTGCCTTTACCCAGTCTCCTTCACGGACAAGAAATGAATCCACTCGTCCCGGTAATTTACCACTGATACGGATTTCCGTTGTTTCTATTTGTCCCTGAAGAACGAGGGGCTGATGACTCATAAGGACCATTCCCAGGATAGAGACAAGTATGGTGATTGCCAATATGATGACAAATGTGGTGCTGATGCTTTTTTTTGTTAGTTCCATATTGCTATAAATTTATAATTGTCAACTGTCAATTGTTGAAGTTTTTAAACTGCTCCGGCGTACCACAGAGAGCCAGTAGATTCATGAGTGTTACATCGTATTCGTAATAAGCGGCCAGACGGGCTACTTTGACGGTAGCAAGCATGGTCTCGGCATCCACTACCTCGGTACTGGTTGCCATACCTTCTGCAAAGGATTTCTTGCGGATACGTACAAGTTCTTCACTCAGGGCAATGGTCGAGTTCAGTGCACGTACGTTGTCCTGGGCTTTTTGTAATCCGGTGTATAGTTTGTCTATGCCTACAGAAAGATCATCCTGTGCTTTCTCTTTACCCAATGCAAGAGTTTGCTCGGCAATTCGTGACTGGCGGATGCGTTTTTCACGTGCCAGCCCGTCGAAGAGGTTCCAGGTAAAGCCTATGCCGACCATTGTACGCGGAACAAGGTTGCTTTGTATGCCGTGGGCATATAGTGTTTGTTTACCGAACAAGGCAATATCCGGCAGATAACCGCTTTGGTCTATCCGTAGCTGCTGCTTGGCAATACTCTGCTGAATGGATAGCTGGTTCAGCATGGGGTTGCCGGCACGCATGGTTTGCACGAATTCTTCTTTGAGCGGAAGCGTGGAGTTGATGAACAGAGGGGAGGTAGGCTCAATCTTGCAACTGTCTTCCAGATTGAGCAGGGTGCACAGGGCACTTTCTACCACTGTAACTTCTTTCTGTGCTGCTTCCAGTGCTCTTTGTGCTTCGTCCATATTGACTTGGGCAAAAAGGCGTCCGGCTTTATCAATCATTCCGGCAGCCTCCAGTTTGAGAGCATTTTCGTAATGCTGCTTCAAACCATTATAGGTATCCTGACGTACTGCTGCGACTTCGCGTGCAAGGCTGAGGCCATAATAACTTTCGGCAAGCAAGGTTCGTTGGGTTGCGTCAGTTTGAGCACGGTTTTCACGGGCGAGGTCAATCATCCGGTTTCCAATTTTGCCGGCTCGTACACGTTTACCACCGGAGAAGACGATCCATTCGGCTGTCAGACCCACGGTGGTGAGGTTGCGGGGGGCGAGGGGGAAGACGAGGGTATGGGCGCCTATCTGGTCTAGTATCCCACTGATGAACTGGTCGTCGGGGATGATGTCATGTACAAAATCCTTTGCGGGATCGGTGAACTGGGATAGAGGTTGTTTTACTTCTATCTTTTCGGACATATGGACGTAGGTACCGGCTCCCTGCAGGCTGGGATACCACAGAGCATTGAGCTTGTCCCGTTCTGTGCGGGCGGCTTCAATGCCTTTATCGGCGATCTTGAGGCTCTGATTGCCTTTCTGCAACATTTGTAAAGCGTCGTCGTAGCTGAGGGAGAGGTTCGTTTGTGCCGATACAGATAGGTTCACTCCCAACAGAACGATAAATAAAATTTGTTTCATACGTCAAGTTGTTGGTTTAGGTTAGTTTATCTCAAACACTCTTCTTTTTCTATTGTTCACTTTCACCGTTGTTTTACTGAAATTTTCTTTCATTCCGGTTATGAATGAAATGATATACTGAGTATCTTCATTCTCTTAACTTGGAATTTTGCACTATCTTTGTTCCCGCTAAAATAATTCTTATGGAGAAACTTCACCCTATTATGTTTGCCGGAACCGGTAGTGATGTAGGAAAAAGCATTATAGCCGCTGCTTTTTGCCGCATCTTCCGTCAGGATGGTTATCACCCGGCACCGTTTAAAGCACAAAATATGGCACTTAATTCCTATGCTACTCCCGAGGGATTAGAAATAGGCCGTGCACAGGCTGTCCAAGCCGAGGCAGCAGGTGTACCCTGCCATACAGATATGAATCCGTTATTATTGAAACCCTCCTCCGACTGTACAGCGCAAGTAGTGCTTAACGGGCGTCCCATAGGCAACCGCAATGCTTACGATTATTTCCGCGTTGAAGGGCGCGAGGAATTACGTCGTGAAGTATGCTCTGCCTATGACCGTCTTGCCACTCGTTATAATCCCGTTGTATTGGAAGGTGCCGGAAGCATTTCAGAAATAAATCTCCGGGATACGGATTTGGTGAATCTGCCTATGGCTTTGCATGCTGGGGCAGATGTAATCCTTGTCGGAGATATTGACCGAGGCGGGGTCTTTGCCAGTGTTTATGGCTCTTTGATGCTGCTTCGCCCCCATGAAAGGGAACGTATTAAAGGTATCCTTATCAATAAATTCCGTGGAGATATTCGTCTTTTCGAACCGGGAATCAAGATGCTTGAAGATCTTTGTGGCATACCCGTGGTAGGAGTGGTACCTTACTATCGTGATATTTATATTGAAGAAGAAGACTCTCTGGCTCTTGCCACGAAATCTGTACAGGCGGAACAAGGTAAAGTCAATATCGCTGTCATTCTCCTGCGACATCTCAGTAACTTCACTGATTTTAATGTTCTCGAACGCGATCCGCGTGTTCATCTTTTTTATACTAATAATACCGATGAAATAGCTAAAGCTGACATCATTCTGTTGCCAGGTAGTAAAAGTACGCTTGCCGACTTGCATGAACTGCGCCGTAACGGTGTAGCACAAGCCGTCATCCGGGCACACCGTGAAGGCGCCACCGTCATGGGTATCTGTGGTGGTTATCAACTGATGGGCCAGGAAGTTTGCGACCCCGATCATGTAGAAGGAGAAATAGAACGTTTACCCGGCCTCGGCCTTCTGCCCGTCAGCACCCATATGACGGGAGAAAAAGTTACCCGACAAGTCAAATTTCAATTAACAATTGACAATGGACAATTGCTAAAGGGTTATGAAATTCACATGGGCACTACCATTCCTACCCATGATGCTCCGGTTTCCCCGCTGAATCTTTTGGAAGACGGTCGTACGGATGGTTATTATGTCAACCGTACTTGTATGGGAACCTATATCCATGGTATCCTTGACAACCCTGCGTTTATAGACTTCCTTCTCGAACCTTTTGCAGATAAGCTCGCTGATACCGGAACGGCTTTTGATTATCAACAATTCAAAGAAGAACAATATGATAAACTCGCCGATCATGTGCGTCGTCACATCAATCTGCCGCTTATCTACCAAATACTGACCACTCATGATTGAAGGACACGGAGACGATGCATATAAATATAAACGCCCGATAGAGGTTAATTTCAGTTCCAATGTATATGGCCGTGTGGATTTGTCTGGCCTTCAGGCACATCTTTGCCATCATATCAGTGGAATTTCTTCTTATCCCGAACCGGAGCCTTATACATTGGAAGGTCGTTTGGCAGAGAAACACCATCTTCCTTCCGCTTCCGTTTGTGTAACGAATGGTGCCACGGAAGCCATTTACCTGATAGCGCAAACATTTAGGGGTACTAATACCGCTATTTTTCAGCCTACATTCAGTGAGTATGCAGATGCTTGCCGTATGCATGGGCATCGGGTAGCATCAATGTATAAACTTCCTACGGCTGAAGATAATTATCTCTTGCCACCTGACATCCGCATGTTTTGGCTTTGTAATCCTAACAATCCTACAGGTGCAGTAATAGAAAAAGCATATCTGAAAGAATTAATAGAACATAATCCACAAGTTTGCTTTGTAATTGACCAGTCTTATGAGTTTTTTACTCTGCAACCTCTGTTTTCATCGGTTGAAGCTGCCCATTTTTCAAATGTCCTGTTGCTTCATTCTATGACGAAGCGTTACGCAGTTCCCGGTTTGCGTCTGGGCTATATAACTGCTCATGAAGGTTTGCTTAGCCGTTTGCGTATCCACCGTATGCCTTGGTCGGTAAATCAACTGGCTATTGAAGCTGGTCTTTATTTGCTTGAATATGACGTTCCTAATCCATTGAATATATCTGCTTATTTACAGGAGACAGCTCGTTTACGCAATGCATTGGAACAGACAGGTGGTCTTGAGGTATGGGCTACGGAAACTCATTTTATGTTGGTTCACCTTCGTTTTGGTAAGGCTTCCGCATTGAAGGATTATCTTGCCAACGAACATGGTATTCTTATTCGGGACGCTTCTAACTTTGAAGGTCTGGATGAACGCTTTTTCCGTATTGCTACTCAGACACCGGAGGAGAATGACCGCCTTGTACAGGCGATAGGGCAGTGGTTTGAAACTTATTAATAACAGATATGATGGAAGATATCCTTCTCATACTGGGTACCGTTTTTACCCTTAGCCTGCCTTTGCTTACCGCTTGGCTGCTCGATCGCTGGCTTGGTGACCCCGTTTGGTTGCCCCATCCCGTCGTCGCATTCGGAAAGATGATCTCATTTTCTGAACATCTGTTGAATAAAGGACAGAACCGAAAGTTGAAAGGTGCACTTGCTGCTATCGTTCTCGTTCTTGCTATCTATTTTGTTGCTTCCTACTTGTTTCGTTGGGTAGCATCATCTTCTCCGGGGGGATTTTTGACGTTGCAGATACTTGCCATCTTTTTCTGTTTGGCGGGCACTACACTTGTTCGTGAAGTCCGTATGGTATTCGAAGCTGTAGACCGTTCGTTAGAAGAAGGAAGAAAGCAGGTGGCCCGCATTGTCGGTCGTGATACTTCGGAACTTTCTGCCCAAGAAGTACGTACTGCTGCTCTTGAAACTCTTGCTGAGAATCTGAGTGACGGAGTGATCGCGCCTTTATTCTGGTATATATTGTTGGGTGTCCCCGGTATGCTTGCCTATAAGATGGTGAATACCCTCGATTCTATGATTGGGTATCGTAACGAACGTTACCGGGACTTTGGTTGTTTTGCTGCCCGTTTGGATGATGTTGCTAATTACATACCTGCTCGTCTGACAGCTTTCCTTATGATACTTGCTTTTCCACGCGGTGGGTTCTGGAATCTATTAAAATTTGTCGGTATGTATGGTAATCAGCACGCCAGCCCTAATTCCGGGTATCCTGAAGCTGCTCTTGCCGGCATTCTGAATTGCCGTTTCGGAGGCCCGCATAATTATTTTGGTGAGGAAGTATGGAAGCCTTACATTGGAAGTAATGGTCGCCTCCTGACTACAGAAGATATGAAAATTGCAGTTAGTGTCAACCGTCGTGCAGAAGGAATAATGATAATAATCCTGATAATAACGATTACTTTGGTCTCTTTTTTCATTTAGGTATTCACAATTTTTTGCTTTTCGGAAAATATTGAATATATTTGCCAACGTATGCGGTGAATGACAACACAAACACCACACAGCACGAAACAAACAAACTTCATGAGAAACTTACTGAAATATCTGCTTCTTCATATCGTATGCTTTGGGGGCTTTTTTTCTCTATCTGCAGGAGAGAATGCACCTCACGAGGATAAATACAATATACAGGATGAAATAATATACTCCTTTCATACCAGTATGGGATTCGATTATCTCACCAAAGAAGAGAGTGATATGATTCCTACAGACAGTATACTCGACTATCTGGAAGCAAGCAAACAATACAAAACTTATTTTGAGTTAGAGCGTGTTATTATTAAATCATTTCTCTTTCGGGGAGAAATTCGTTTTGCTATTGCACAAAGTGAACAGATGTATTCTAAGGCAAGTGTATGGTCCGATCATTTGGGGATGGCTCTTGCCCTGAATGCTATGGGGGAAGTTTATTCTTATACAGGACGTATAAAAGAAGCCGGTGACACTTATGCACAAGCTTTGGAACTGTTCGACCGGTTACATGGTGAAGATATACACATCCGTATGTTGTTGGTCGAATTAGTAGAATACAATTTACGTATCCGGAATTATGCCCAGGCTGCTCGCTTCATGACCCGCCTGAATCGTTATCCGGCAGAGAGGCTATCTGTACAGGAACAGGCTGTCCGTCATATCTTCAATGCCTATTGCCAACTACTGAATGGTTCAATAAAGATAGCCCGTCAACATTTGGATGAAGTGGAGCCGTTGCGTGAAGAACTGGTTCCCGGCATCCTGCAACATCTTTTGATAGCAGATGCTTTGTATTGGGAGAAAAAAGGTGAATATGAGAAAGCTCTGGAAGCTTATGATACATTCTTCCATACGGATTATGCTAAAATAAACAGCAGTCTGTATAAAGAAACGATGATGAATAAGGCGAATCTGCTTGTAAAGATGGGACGGAAAGAAGAAGCCTACGTACAGTATGGTGCAGTCTTTTCGTACATAAAATCATCTTTCGAGAAAAATTACCCTAAGGAAATCGACCAGTTGACTACCCATTTCCAGGCAGACCAGTTGACTTATCAGAATGAGCAAGACCGGTTGTTTTCATATCGCTTTTATCTGGGTGGCATTATTATCTGTACGCTTGCTTTGTTTCTTTTCCTTTATTTCAGTTGGAAAAAAATATTCCGTTTGAAGGAGTCGAAACGTTCACAGGAATGTATGATACAGAAGGCAGAACGGGCTATAAAAAAGAAAAATATGTTCCTCTCCAATATGAGCCATGAAGTGCGTACGCCGCTTAATGCCATAGTAGGATTCTCCGCTGTATTGTCATCAGACGATGATTCATTTGATGAAGATTCCCGCAAAGAATTCTGTGAAATCATCAAAGTCAATTCTTTCCAGTTATTGAAATTGATTAATGACATCCTTGATTTTTCTGATTTTGAAAATGATAATATCACATTCAACATACGTCCGTATGATGCGGTGAAGTTATGTAAAGAAGTGGTGGAAACAGTATCTGCTTCCCGCAAGCTTGAAGTGGAGTTACGCTTCGATACTGAACTTTCCGACTTAGTAATGGATACGGATGATGCCCGGCTTCGTCAGGTTTTGATTAACTTATTGGTGAATGCCACTAAATTTACCAAGGAAGGTTCCATTGTACTGAAGCTGGAAATGTCCGATCGTAATACAGCTTTCTTTTCTGTCACCGATACAGGATGTGGCATTCCGCTTGAAAAGCAGGATATGATTTTTGAACGTTTTGAAAAGCTGAATGACTTTGCACAGGGAAGCGGCTTGGGACTTTCTATCTGTAAACTGATTGTTACTTACATGAAGGGACGGTTGTGGGTAGACTCTAACTATACACAAGGTGCACGTTTCTGCTTTACACATCCGTTGAAGTTTCAATCTAAAATGGAGGATACCGCTTTATGAAACATACTATAATCATATTGCTTTGTTTTTTGTGTGGACATGCTTACACGTTGCAGGCGGAAGATGCCAATGCGCAGCAGTATCAGGATAGTATTCTGAAAGTGGCGCAGGCTATGCCGAGTACGTCCGACAAGCTTGAGTATCTGCGTGATATCGTTTATAAGCACCAGTATGCACCTTATAACAAGCCTTTTTCTACGGCTTTGTATCAAGAAGCTTGTGCGCAAAAGAATGTGCCTTATGAGAATCTGGGAGCCTATTACCTTGCCGCCTGTTACGATAAATTGCATGAACCGGATACTCTGGCGTACTGGGTGGATAAACTGAAAAGTTATGTTACTGAAGTGGGCACTTATGACTATTACCTGGAACAGAAAGCCGCTATCAGTCGCGCATTAGCTTCGAAAAGGCAGATAGAAAAGGCCATATATGTGGCTAAAGAAACTTTGCAGGAATCTTTGGAACATCATTCAAATAATGGGGAAATTGCTGCCTATAACAGTCTGGCATGTGCTTATAATGTGTCCAGTAGAGGCGATGAAGCTCTGAAGATTCTCCTGAAGGCTTATCAGAATTTTACACCTCAGACTAAGCCTTTTTTGCGTATCGACATTCTTTCACGCATTGCCCAGGTATATGGTAATGCAGGTCAGGATAGTTTAAAGCGTCCTTATCTGGCACAGATGGATGAAACTTTGCGGGACGTTGTTTCCCGCGAACCTGAAACACGTAAGAATTGGAGCAATTTGAGAATTGACTGCGAGGTAAAACATGTACTTCACTTTATGAACCGTGGGAAGATGGTCGAAGCGCAAGAACATATAGATAAAGCAAAAGCACTGCTGGAAGATCATGTGGATCCGGTATTCTGGCTGAATGTCCAGCTTGTGCAATTACAATATTATTCCCGCACGAAAGAGTATGATAAGAGTATTGCTTTGATTGATGAAGTAACACCTATAGTGTTGAATCATTATGTATCCACGTTTGCCACACTCATCAATTACAAAGCATCCACTCAGATTGATAAAGGTGATGTCGACGGAGCTATTGAAACACGCCGTTATCTGATTGCAGCACAAGATTCACTGGACAATGCTTTCTCGGCCAATCAGTTGCAACAGGTGAAGGAGATTTATCATATTGATGAGCTTTTGCTGGAGAAGCAGAAAATAAAAGATACCAATTATAAGCAAGGTTTCTTATTCTTGATGACTCTATTGGTTTTGATGCTTCTGTTTTATCTATATACCCGCTATCTGTCCCGGAAAATAGCTGTGGCGGAGAAAGTAACAGCGGATGCGGCGATGCAGGCAGAAGCGGATAATGTCACTAAAGATCGCCTGCAATCGGAGATTAGTCATGATATACGTACCCCGTTGAATGTAGTGGTAGGTTTTGCCGAGCTATTGACAGAGTCGAAAGAACTGGCTCCTGAGGCTAAGGTGGAATATGGCAAGATGATACAGGAGAATGCAGAGAATTTGCTGAAGTATGTCAATAGTATCCTGGAACTTTCCCGTTTGGAATCCGGTAAAACAAAATATAAGCATGAAGGATGTGAAGTCATGTCGTTGTGCCGCAAGGGAGTTGAATTTGCCAGACAAGTAGGAAACGGACGCCTTGCCATCCGATTAGATACGAATATCCAGAGTCAGATGATATGTACGGATGAAAACTGGTTCTCTACATTGCTTTCCAGTCTGCTGGTGCCTGCAGAGAACGATAAAAACTCTTATAACATTGTTGTCCGCATCCGTTATGATAAAGAAAAAGGTATCGTAACCTTTAAAATAATCGGCACACCTCTTGCCAAGTCACGCTTTGACAATAAAACGACTTTGATTCGTCATGAAATCAATGCGCACTTTATTCATGCTTTCGGAGGTATTTACAAGGTACAGTCAGATACACATGAAGGACCGCTGGTCATCTTCACATGGCCGAAAACGGATGATTAGATTTTCAGTTGAATGATTCCTCCATAAGGTGTCAGGGCACTGAACGCCTCTTCCGGTTTGATGGTTCCTGCATAGAGTTGTGCACAAATCAGTACGCCACCGTGTGCGAAGATGGCAACTTGTGCGTACTCTTTTTCTTTCAGCCCATCCAGGAAACTGGCAACACGTTGATATTGCATGGCGAATGACTCTCCGTTTGTTGCGGGTACATTCATATAATCGGTATACCACTCTTTCAATCTCGGATCACTTATTTCATCAAACTTCTGCATTTCCCAATCTCCGAAGTTTATTTCCATAATTCGTTTATCATGTTCTGCATCCGGGTATCCACAATAGGTCGCGAGGCGTACACAACGAGATAAAGGACTGGTATATACATGATCGAAATCCCTGCCTTGCGGACGGTAAGTCTTCAAATTCTCAGAAGTAATGGCAGCTTCCTGCTCAAAACTGTCACGCAAGGGGACATCTGATTGTCCGTAGCATACTCCGGGAGGGACGTCGACTGAAGTGTGTCTGATAAATGTAACTTCCATAGGATGATTATTTTAAATAAGCATTGATAAAGTCTGGATTACCGTACCTGATATGTGCATATAGCAAGATAGCGGCACCCAGATAGAATGATAGTTCACAAAGCAGGAATGTAGCTCCGCAGCAGTCTCCCGTATAACCTTGAAGACGATGTTTCATCAATCGGTACAGGAAGATAAATGTGAGAATCGGGCAAATTGTAACGAGCCAGAAATCTATCGGCAGGAATAATACGATGGGGAAAAGTCCACAGATGAATCCTGTCAGCAATTCTTGCCAGGTCATACGGTCGTACACAACTTTCGCCTTGCTGTCTTCCTCTTTTCGTGCATAAGGCAAATAGTTGATAATTTGAGATGCACAGAATTTAGACCAGCAATCGCCGCAAATGACAAGGGCGCAGATTAACTTTAACGGTAGATTTTCCAAGAGTAAAAACAATAATAGGAAATAACCTATCAATCCTATGACTCCATAGCTTCCTATCTGAGAGTCTTTCATGATGGCAAGTGTGCGCTCTTTGGTGGTTCCTCCACCGAAGCCGTCGAAAAAGTCGGCCAGTCCATCTTCGTGCAGGCAACCAGTGATGAGCAGCCGCGATAGAATAGCGAGCAACCATGCGATAGATACGGGCAGCACCTGGGCAGTCACCCATAGAATACCGACCATGATACCGCCCGTTAACCATCCGGCTAATGGCCAGTAGGGAACGATACGCTTGAAGTACTTTGCCGGGACTTCTTTGATCCTCCAGAAAGGAAGGCGCGTGAAAAATATGAGTGCTGCGAGGATTTTCATATAGTTAAAAATACTTTGTTATGGATGCATGTGCAAAGTTATCCATTTCGTTAATCATCAGGATGGCGGATTCTACAATAGGATAGGCGCAAATAGCACCTGTTCCTTCGCCCAGACGCAATCCAAGATTCAGCAATGGTTTTACTTCCATGTTGTCGAGCAACAATTTATGTCCGGTTTCATCTCCACAATGCCCGAAGATGGCATAATTCATTACTTCGGGATATAGTTTGGCAGCAGCCAGAATACAGTTTGTCATGATGAAACCATCTACTAGGATAATTATGCCTAATTCGGCTGCCTGTAGCATGGCACCTACTGCCATAACCATTTCCAGTCCGCCGAAGTAACGGATGATATCACGCGGTGATCCGTCTCTTTTATAGTGATCGAGCGATTGTTTCAGCACTTCGTATTTATGGCGGATACCCGCATTATCCAGTCCGCTACCTGCTCCTACACATTGTTCTAAAGGTATTCCGGTGAAACAGGTCATCCACATGGACGAAGAAGAAGTATTTCCTATACCCATTTCTCCAAAACTGAGCACATTACTGCCTTCTTCATGGCAGCGGCGTACCACTTCTGCACCGCGTTCCAGGCAAAGCTCCATTTCTTCTTCCGTCATGGCTGCCTCATACAGATAGTTTCGTGTACTTTTTCGTACTTTCATATTGATAATACCCTTGTCGTATGGTAAATCATAATCTACACCGGCATCTACTATTTTCAGGGTAAATTCATGTTGGCGACAAAGGAAGTTCACTCCTGCACCTCCATGTAGGAAGTTACTGATCTGTTGCCAGGTAATTTCTTTGGGTGAAAGGCTGACCTTTTCTTCTACTATGCCATGATCGGCAGCAAAAATAATATTCTGCGGATGTCGCAGGGTGGGGGACAGGGTTTGTTGTATCCAGCCTATTTGTAAAGCCAACTCCTCAAGAGTACCCAATGAACCTTTCGGTTTAGTTAAATTATTGATTTTATCAATCAATGCCGGACGGATACTCTCATCCGGTCGTACGATTTTAAATGTTTTCATAAGTTTATCGCTCTATTATTTAACTTTATCACCTTCTATCACCTTATCACTTTATCACCTTTTCTATCCCCCTTTTATTTCACCCTCACCGGAATTCCTGATACCATCAGCCATACCTCGTCTGCATGTTCGGCAATATATTGGTTCATCCATCCCTGCATATCTGTAAATTTACGCTGGATTTCATTATCCGAAGTAGCTCCCATACCAATTTCATTGGTGACAAAGATAAAAGTGGCATCTTGCTTTGTAAAGCGGTCGAATTCTTCCTTGGCAGCTTCCAAGGCACTGTCAGTATCTGCATTTACATCAAAAAAGAAGTTTGTACACCATAAGGTTACGCAGTCTATCAATACAGTTCGCCCGGATAATTGATGACGGCTTAGCTGTTTTTCTTCCTCGATATTTGTCCATTCCGGTCCACGCCTTTGCTGATGGCGGATGACGCGTTGCCGGAATTCTTCGTCCCAAATGCGTGCAGTAGCAAGGTAAACAGGATTAGGAGAAAGGCTTAGTGCCAGTTTTTCTGCATGGCTACTTTTACCTGAGCGTGCCCCTCCGGTGATTAGTATGATTCGTTTCATGGATTTTTCACTTTTGTGGCTGTAAAAGTACATTTTTATTTTTGAATATAAAAAAACTTCTTTTACCTTTGCACCGTCTTTGAATGGGATAAATGCGGAAGTAGCTCAGTTGGTAGAGCATCAGCTTCCCAAGCTGAGGGTCGCGGGTTCGAGCCCCGTTTTCCGCTCTTTTGAAAATCAAGCAGTTACAAGGGATGTAATTGCTTTTTTTGTGCTATTTATATAATTCTAAATAAGGAAATGAGATACATTTTTCACCGTTTACTTTTTGGTATAATGGTATCTCATAGAGAAGACGTATATTTCAATTGTATCCTCATGAACTGAATAGATGATTCGATGTTCTGAATTTGCAACTCGCTTACACTGCCAAATCTGAATTACGTTCCGGAAGAAACAATGCGCATAAAGTGTTGTTTTCATTATTGATATAATGTTGTATTAGAGCAGAAATAGAAATGAACCATGTATTTGTTGTTTTTGTTTTGCAACATAATAGTTATCTATATTAAAAGATAAGGATATTTGTGATACCTTGTAACATTTGTTACAAATTCTATTTTAGAATAGCACTAATTTTGCATTAATCAATTTAAAAAATAAATGAGATATGAAAACTAATACAACATTTGCGTATGCAACAGTATTTAATATCGCTGGAGAGGTAGACTATGCCAGTGGTGGAATAGTTAGTAAACAGATTATTAAAAATCAGGCAGGAAATGTAACTCTATTCTCTTTCGATAAAGAACAGGGGTTAAGTGAACATACTGCACCTTTTGATGCTCTGGTACAAATTCTTGATGGGGAAGTTGAAATACATGTCGGAGGTATCCCTTACAGACTAAAGGCAGGTGAGATAATCATTATGCCGGCTAATGTCCCCCACGCATTACATGCAGTTGAACGTTTCAAGATGTTATTAACTATGGTTTGAATATTTGCACAATCCGGAGAATGCACTGCTTCGGGGATCACAACCATTGTTATTTCCCGCTCTTTTTCAAGAGCATTGATCGCATTGCTCATCATATTCTTGTTCAGCAGTTGGTTGTCTTTATAGTTTCCTGCTGAAAGAACATAGCAAGTACCGCCTCCATTAGCAAAGAACATCAACATCTGATAGTAGAGAGTGAAGTATTTCTTTCTCTGAGCTGTAAATACATACTTTGTGGTTGTCGCGTCAGTTTCGGTATACTTTTCCTCGTACGTAAACAGGCAGTCTGTAATAGTGCTATTCGACTTTTTAATACTTAGGATAAACTTTTCTTCGGGGCCTTGACCGAAATAGTTCATATATTCCGCCATAGAGGAAATTCTCCATGGTTTACCTTTAGTATCAGGAGCTTAAAGCCCCCGATATTGCTCTTTTGCATCAAAGCACGGACACGCCTTGTGTATGGAATTACTGAGCTGATAATGTCCCAATATGCTGGCTTGCGGATAATCTGTTTTCAGTTGTCGCAGCAAATCGAGTAGGGAACATTTCTGGGCATACGTCCTTGTATCCGCCGGTCGGCCGCATTCATCCAGTCCGCCTTCGTAGCAGATGCCGATGCTCTTGTCATTCCATCCTGTAGCATGTGCTCCGATCTGGTGAACCGGACGACAGATGTGTACTTCACCGTCACGTGTGATGTAGAAATGATATCCGATGCTTGCAAAGCCTCTTGCCAAATGACATCTTCGAAGAGCTTCTACGGAGAAATTCTTGTTACAGCGTGTTGCTGAACAATGAACTACCAGGAGTTTTACCTCCCGATAGTTCTGATAAAAACTTCCTGCTCTCATAGTCTATTTCATGCAGGAATTTAGTCCGAATATGCCTGCCAGGGCAGATGCCACGGCAATTACCACTTTGATGATCATACTCCAGGTTGAATTTGATTTTTTTTCCATATAACTGTTATTTAGTTATTAGTGATTTAATGATAGCGCAGCCTTTAATTATTAATTCTTTCATTATTAATTTCTAAAGGCTGCGCCTTTAGATCCTATCCCAGCGGATCATCCTCTATACCTCCGTCGCCTCCTGAATTTCCACCTCCACCGGTGTTTCCTCCATCGTCTCCTCCTGGTGTGGGCGTTTTGGAAATATCCACAGTGGTCTGTCCTGCCTTCTGTGCTTTGAGCACGGCGCGTGTGGCAGCACGGGTAGGGACCGGTGAGAACTCCATACCGGCGAAGATGTTTTTCAGATCTTCTCCGGGGATAAACTGAATATTGACTCCGGTAATGTTGGCAGCCGTGAATTTCTCCGCCGTTTCCGCCCCCCGGCTGGTTATCTGTAACCGGAATTTTCCCAGGTCTCCGAAGTCTACCTGTTCTCCTGCCCGCAGGCCGTCAATCATATTCTCGACGGTAGCGATGATAACGGCAGTCACGTCCGCCCTGCTGGCGGTGGTCTGCGATGATACTCTCTTGGCGAGTGCTTTTAGTGATAACTCTTGCGAAACCTGCGCTTTCGCATACGCTTTTTTGGCCTCTTCCTGATTCATTGGATTGCCCATCATTGCAATACTGTAATTCAATGCCATAGTTGTGAATTATGAATTAAAAATAAAAAATGAAGGATGAATTTCACCCGTGTAAGTTCAGTGAAATACTGTGCTTCCCGTGGTGAACGAAACAAAGGTACGATGTGCTGAGGGGTGAATAATGAAAGAGATTATTCCTTCATGAAACTGCATGATAAAGAGTGAAAAGTATTTGCCTAAGGTGAGCTATATGTAATATAAAATGCTTATCTTTATGCTATGATAATCAATAAAATAACTCTTATGAAAACAAGTAATGAAAATGAAAAGGCCCCTGAAGAAGCCTGGCCCGTACGCCCTTACTCCAAACGTGAGCTTGCCGAGGCTTATGCTCCGAATATCTCTCCCGTGTCTGCCCTGAACCGCTTGGCACAATGGTTTAGATATAACCTGCAACTGAGCGAAGCCTTGCTTCAGACAGGCTATAAAAAGCGCCAGCAGATATTTACTTCCATGCAGGTGGAATTGATATTCAGGTATCTGGGAAGACCTTAGATCGTTGATAAATAAAAAGATAAGAAATACTATTGTCAACAATTGATAGTATCTCTTATCTTTATATCGGTTCCCTTTTATTTGAGGAACAATTTGGTTTGATGCCACTTCCCGGTCAGTTCATCCGGTACGAAGTCTTTCGCCGGATCATCTTTGTATTCTTTCCATGGTGACTGTGACCATACGAAAGGCTTGCCCTTGAACCAGGCTACCCCGTACAGCATCCAAAATGAAGTTTTCGTGCCTTCATCGGACGGTTCGTACTTTAGACCTGAAAGTAATTCAAGAACCTTGTTTGCAGAAAACGCCTTAGAGTCGACTGCTCCGTCAGGAATGGTTCTGGGGTATTCCGTTGTTCCAAATCCCAAGTCCCAACGTCCATAGATGGACAGTGGCTCATCATCTGCTATGTGGGTAATCAAAGCTTTTGCGTCTTCCTCATTGTTCACATTCCCAATCATGTCAAAGAACTGCACTCGCCTGAGTGGCCTGTTGTCTGTGGAGCCTAAGTCATACGCCACTTTTTTGAATACCGGATAGTTTACTCCCAAGATATATTCATTAGTCATCAGGTGCTTATCATAATCCAAATCCGGATCGAATTCATTTTCAGGTTCATATTTCCCGGTTAAGCAGTTATCCTTTCCACACCTTAACATTGCAAAACGCTTATAACTCATTTCTATCAATGACATTTCTTTCGTATTGGCATCAATAACCATATAACCGTTCAGATAGGTACCCGAATTGCTGGTTTTTATGTAGTTGAAGAAATCGTCAATATCTGTCGCGAACATTTCGGCAGCAGCAGAACGCCAACACAGCCATACTGCCTCTTCTTTTTGCGACTGCGACATGGGATTGTATGAATAACGGTGAGTGGTTTCATTGAAGCAAATGCCATGTTTGTTGAATCCAAAATCCATGTTGCTGCCTACTTGCCCGAAACAATACGAATTCTGTGACACAAAGTCGATCCCTCCCTCATTATTGCGGATTGTGTAGGAAATCGTGTGTGAATTCGACAGGTAGCCGCACCAACTGTTGTGCGTCCATACGATGTCTCCGTCATCTGTCCGTTTGACGAAAGCGGAACAATGGTCGGGCTTGTGCAAACCGTATGTGCTTTCCAGTGAGTTGGCCACGGCATCCATCAAGTCCATCTGAGTATTGATAAAGTAGATGTCTCCGAAAGATATTTTATCTTCCCCGTAGCCTAAACTGAATGTATCCCAATTGAAAAGGTCATTCTTCACTTCGTCAATGGAGCGTATATACCCGCAAGACAAGGCATCGTATATACCCCACATTCGATAAAATAGCCTTTCTATCGCTTTCACATACTTGCCAATAGCCGGTTCTTCCCGATTGTCTCTTATCCATTTTGTAGTAAAAAGGTAGTTGCTTTTCAGCGAATTTTCCGCTTTCTTCAAGTCTTTCGGTTCCGGAGGGCACGTATGGGGAAATGTATGGCTTGTGTCACACAAGTAGGAGTTCTTCCAAGTATTGTTGCGTGATGCGCGTATCATATCCTCGCCCTGTAATTCTCCCTGTATGAACCCGGCAACATACTCGTTGGTAAGGACATCCGAATGCTCGTGCGTGGAGATTATAGAAAAATTCCAGCAATTGTCCTTAAACTCTGCATACCCTACGCAGGATTTCCCCTTCTGAATCCTGTTGAATTTTCTGTCTTCTTGTTGTGTCATATCATTCTAATTTTAGTGGATTTAAATATTGTTCCCTTCCTTGATTTCAGTCGAGTTAAATATTTCCAGTTCATGTTACATTTTGATGTGGAAAATGCAATTTTTATATAGGCTGAAATGGACTAAGACAAAAATAACGGGAAACGATCATATATAGATTCTAAAATCAATAAATTTTAAAGAAAAATCGTATAGCGTTGGTATTTAGAATGTTAATTCTGAAATGGCATTCTTTATTTTACGATTTCAAACTTTTTTTGACGATATCGAGTGGGGGTAAGCGAGCTTTATCTCAGGGGGAATAATCCTATAATGCGCAAGCCGAACGCTTATATCTGCGTTGGCTTGCGCACTTATCTGTATCGGGCGACGCTTATATTTGCGATGGCCTTCTCACTTATCTGCATCGGGTGATGCACTTATGTCTGACAATACCCGGTTCCACCTATTTGAATCCCTTGTCCACTTCATCGTTTTGGATGTCCACCACTTCATATTCCGTGCTTCCCTGTTCATTCCTTCTTGTCCGGAAACCGTATTTTTCCAGTGACATTACCAATGTCTGTATGGTCTGCCTGTTCACCTGTATCTTTCCGTAAATGGCGATCTTGCTGAGTATGGCTGCCGCCGGCATCCACTTTATGCAGTAATCCTGCGGTTGTGGCTTGCGGAAGTATACGAGCAGGTTTTCCTCCACGGGATCTTTCATGCGGTGCAGCTCATTGTGCCTGTTCAGCTCGTTTATTTCCTCTCCTTCATACCAGTACCGGTATCCTTCCTTTATCAACGCGTAGGCCTGCGCATATATCCCCTCATAATTGACCGGTGTGCGATAATCCAGTGTAATGATGGAGGAGGGGAGGAAACGCCGGTTTCCGCCTATGTCCTGCAGGCATTGGCGATTGTTCGTACTGGCAATGAAGGATGCATGCCGTATGAAATTGTATGCCTGCATGTCGTATGCTTTCCGCTCCGTCACGCTTTCCTGTGTGATGACCCGTTTCAATCCGGCCAGATCACCTATCCTGGCCCCTTCAAATTCTTCCATATTGATGATGAGGTGCGTGCTGAGCAGCAGCTGGTGGTCCTTGTTGTCCGGGTTCACCATTCCGTTCCGGTAATACTCCCTCCACTGGGGAGGTAAGAGCCTGCGTATCCAGGTACTTTTTCCTTTTCCTTGTTCGGAGTACAGGATGATCACAAGATGGTTGACCTGCTCGTCCTGCAGTGCACATGCCAGCATTCCCACGAACCACCTGCGGAAACTTTCTTTCCAGAACTCCTGATCTTCCGCCTGTACCGTATCCGCCAGCCGGCCGATATAATCTGTCTCCCCATCCCAGGGTTCCAGTTTTTCTACGTAGTCTGTGAACGGGTTGAAATCCTTGGCATAGGTGGAGTCAATGACCGCCTGCAGATAATTCCTGAAACACTTGATGCCTGCCAGTTGCAAGGCCAGGAATATGGAGTTGTAGCTTCTTGCCCTCATAGGTCGGAACCTGCCTTTCCATCTCTCTTCTTTCTCATCGAAGTTTAGGTATTCCAGCCTGTCCAGTATTACATTCCTTCGGATATCATAATGTGCCTTCAGGAAGTCGAGTACTTGGTTGATAATGTCCGGCTTCTCTTCCTTATGATGGATGGCTGCTTCCTCCGTCTTGTCGGTATAGATGTATGCATTGTGTATGGGCACAGCCACATCGAACCCTTCACCGCCGAAATTTTCCTGAGCCAAACGAATTGCCACGCCCTCTTCCAATGCTTTTGCATAACATTTGTTTCCCAGAGCGAATATGAAGCTGTCCCTGCTTCCCGGTTCGAATTTAGCAATCCTCTTTACTGCGAGTACCGCCTTGTTGAATTCCATCCTTTCCCACGGCTCAGCTTCCGCCTTATCACTTACCACCTTATCACTCTCACTCATCGCCTTCCCACTCTTCTTTCTCCCCGTCTGCGGTTTTTCAGGCGGCACAATACCGGTCAGTATCTCATCGACCTCTTTCATAAGTTCTTCATTCAGATATGCCTTTTCATCGAAAGAAGTGAAGAATCCTCTTGATATATCCTTTCCGCTTCCGTCCACTTCCACGTCCAGCAGCTTTTCATAGTATTCTTTGCAGGTATCATACATCATCCTGTGATATTTCTCCAACGCAGCAAAGTCCTTTTCTCCGTTAGAGAATGTCTCCCTGAGAGTGGTGGCATCTTCCGTCTGCAGGAACACGAATATCTTGAATCCATGTGCCTTTGGAGTGAGGAAACTGCCCAGCGTGTTAGGATCCTTGTTGATTTTCTCCCTCAAGTCTTCCAACTTCTCTTCGGGCTGGTCGTCAATGTCCAACAGGATGACATGCGTGTACCTTGTGATGCTGTAAGCTTGTCTTTTTTCGCTGTATCCTGCCGTGACGGTGTAGAATGGCAATTGCTTCTTCACATTGTTTGCCTCTTCTGTCTTTCCCTGGCTGACGAGCAGTCTTATTTTGAATACAAGTTTTGCGTGTACTCCCTTTGTGATGTTTTCAATTACTTTTCTCAGGGTTATCTCTCCCCGAACGTTGCTGAATCCGCTGTATGCGGTAACCGGAATATTTTCCATTTCTTTGTTAGTTGTTTTAGTCTGCCTTGTTGGCGGTGCGAAGTAGGGTATAATATCCGGAATGACAAAAACGCCTTTTTCAACCGAAAAGGCGTTTTTGCACAATTTTGAATTCCTACATCTTTTCCTTCTTCTTTTCCATTCCCGCTTTCTCTTCCCTGATTTCTTTCCTTAAGCTAATGATTTCGGTATTAATGCTTTCCAACGTCAGAAATCCTTCCTCATGCTTTCCTTTCTCGAACCTTGCCATGCGGTACAGCTTCCTTGCCAGATGCTTTGTCCCTTTGAGTCCCGCCTCTTTTTTATGATGGATAAGCATGTTTATCCAGGGAGTGAGGAACTCTATTCTTTCTTCCGCCCTGACTATGACCTGCTGGTCAACCGGTTCATTTTCAACCAACAGGATGTCGATCCTGTTTCCTTTTCTCTCGATCTCAATGCCACAGGCATCTTTAGTTATGAGCTCAATGCTCAAGATTGTGTTTTTTTAGTCATAAAACTACAATTTTAGATGTTAGTAATTTATTTTAAATTTGCATTCGAAAGCAAAATTAACGGTTATTCTCGTGAAATCTGTCATAATGGTATAGAAAAATGAAACTTTTCTGTTCTGTGTGTGATGCACAAAACGATGTAATAGGTGGTAGCCCTACCTACCTATTAATATAAAGTGTGTGTAACAAGGTCTAAAGAAAAAGTAGGGAAATACGCGCCTGTGCGTATGTATACGTGCGTACATTATTATAAAAGAGAAATATGATGTTAGGAAACTGTCGGGATGAGGTTGCGATAGTTGAAATAGATACATGAAACGGAATGAAAGCTGATGTTTCAAGAAAAATTGTAATGGATGTGGGGTGTTTTTTAATCGTTCGTTTAAAAGATG
>NZ_MSHA01000023.1:0-76589 GCF_001940965.1 Bacteroides sp. Phil13
CGACTGAGCTAAGGAAGAATGTTGTTTTTTCTCAAATGCGGTGCAAAAGTAATAGGATATTTTGAAATATGCAATATCTTTGCAAAAAAAAAAATCGAAATGGATAAAATAATTGGTATGGGCAACGCCCTTGTTGACGTTCTTGCTACTCTCAACGACGACCAAATTCTAAAAGAAATGGAATTGCCCAAGGGGAGCATGACTTTGATTGATGAAACAAAACTGCTGATAATCAATGAGTATTTCAGTAAACTCGAAACAGAACAGGCTACCGGAGGCTCTGCTGGAAATGCAATTCGTGGTATGGCATGCCTCGGAGCAGGAACAGGATTCATTGGCAAGGTTGGCAACGACGCTTATGGAAAGTTTTATCGGCAAAGTTTGTTGGAACGGGGAACTGAAGCAAATTTATTGGTATCTTCCGAGCTACCTTCGGGGGTAGCTTCCACTTTTATATCGCCTGACGGGGAACGTACTTTCGGTACTTACCTGGGTGCTGCTGCTACATTAAAGGCAGAAGACCTTTCACGGGAGATGTTTAAGGGCTATACTTATTTGTTCATTGAAGGTTATCTGGTACAGGATCATGATATGATACTTCGTGCCATTGAACTGGCAAAAGAAGCCGGATTGCAAATCTGCCTGGATATGGCAAGCTATAATATTGTGGAGCAAGACCATGATTTCTTCTCTTTATTGATAAACAAGTATGTGGATATAGTGTTTGCCAATGAAGAGGAGGCCAAGGCATTTACGGGTAAAGAGCCGGAAGAAGCGCTGGAAGTGATTGCCAAAATGTGTAGCATCGCTATTGTGAAGCTGGGTGCCAAAGGATCACTCATCCGTAAAGGTACGGAAGAAGTGCATGTGCATGCTGTCACTGTGGACAGGGTAATAGATACGACCGGTGCAGGTGATTATTTCGCTGCCGGTTTCTTATATGGACTGACTTGCGGATATTCCCTGGAGAAATGTGGTAAGATAGGTTCTATCCTTTCAGGAAGCATCATCCGGGTGATCGGTGCAGAAATGCCTGCTGAGTGGTGGGAAGATATCAAAACGAGAATCAGTGAACTATAATAAACAGGATATGAAGAAAATACTGAAAGTACGCTGGATAACTGCTTTACTGTTAGTAGTAGGTGCAGTTGGCTTTTTTAGTTTCAAGAGTGGCGATAGCCGCAGTTTCCAGATTGCAAAGAACCTGGATATATTCAACTCCATTGTGAAGGAACTGGATATGTTCTATGTAGATACGTTGGATCCGAATAAGACGATACGTGAGGGTATTGATGCGATGCTGTATTCGCTGGACCCCTATACGGAGTTTTATCCGGAGGAGGATCGTAGTGAACTGGAACAAATGCTTAAGGCTTCTTATGGAGGTATAGGTTCTATCATTCGATATGAGCCGAAACTGAAGCGTACGGTGATTGTAGAACCTTACGAAAATATGCCTGCTGCGGAAGTGGGATTGAAAGCAGGTGATATCTTGCTTGAAATAGATGGAAAGGATTTGACCGGAAATACGGATGTGAGTAAAATGCTTCGTGGACAGGTGGGGACAAGTTTCCAACTGAAGGTTGAGCGTCCCGGTGAGGCAAAGCCATTAGATTTTACAATTGTCCGTAAGAACATCCAGTTGCCGCTTATCCCTTATTACAGCAAACTGGATAACAATATCGGTTATATCAACCTGAGTACTTTTTCCGGAAATCCGTCCAAAGAGTTTAAGAAGGCTTTCCTTGATTTAAAGAAACAAGGTATCACTTCATTGGTGATCGATTTACGTAATAATGGCGGTGGTTTGTTGGAAGAAGCTGTAGAGATAGCCAATTACTTTTTGCCCCGTGGCAAGACGATTGTAACCACGAAAGGCAAGATAAAACAAGCCAGCAATACGTATAAGACCTTGCGCGAACCGTTGGATACGGATATCCCTATTGCTGTATTGGTAAATAGCGGTACGGCTTCAGCTTCGGAAATTCTGGCGGGTGCATTGCAGGATTATGACCGGGCAGTGATTGTGGGTAACCGTACATTTGGAAAAGGTTTGGTGCAGGTTCCGCGTACTTTGCCTTATGGTGGTACGATGAAGGTGACTACTTCCAAATATTATATTCCCAGTGGTCGTTGTGTACAGGCGATAGATTACAAGCATCGTAATCCGGATGGTAGTGTAGGACGTATTCCTGATAGTTTGACTACGGTATTCCATACGGCTATCGGACGTGAAGTGCGTGATGGCGGTGGCGTGACACCGGACGTTGCAGTGGAACAGGAAAAGTTACCTAATATTTTGTTCTATCTGGTGAATGATAATCTGATCTTTAATTATGCTACGCAATACTGCCTGAAGCATCCTACAATCGCTTCTCCCGAGAATTTTGAGGTGACGGATGCTGATTATGCAGAGTTTAAGGAAATGGTGAAGAAGGCGGACTTTAAATATGACCAGCAGAGCGAGAAGATTCTGAAGAACTTGAAAGAAATGGCAGAATTTGAAGGCTATATGAAAGATGCTTCTGAAGAATTTAAGGCACTAGAACAGAAACTTAGCCATAATCTGGACCGTGACCTGGATTACTTTGCAAAAGATATCAAGAACATGATAGCACAAGATATCATCAAACGTTATTATTTCCAGCGTGGCGGCATCATCCAGCAACTGAAGGATGACAATGACCTGAACGAAGCAACGAAGGTACTGGGCAACTCGGAGGAGTATAAGAAAATGCTGAGCGTACCGGAAACTACGGTCATAAAAGAGAAGGGGAAAGAAACAAGCTTGGTGAATTTTAATTCATACCGAAAAAGCAGTCTGATGATTTTTGATTATGTAGTGTAGGCTATAGCTTGTAGTTCTTAAAATAAGTAACCGGATAATTTTACGGCCTATCTTTACCTTCCCGGAAAAGATAATCCATAAAGTTATCCGGTTTTTTGGTGGAAAACAATTACCTTTGCTGGCAGGTTACTTGTAAATCAATATATATGAGAATATCTCTGTTGTTATTTTGCATATTTTCTCTTTTTAGTAGCTTATCACGTGGTTCCTCTATTCCTTTCTCTCCCATCGTGAGGAGCTATTCCGTATCAGATTATAATGCAGGTATTCAGAACTGGTCTATCACCCAGGATGATAGGGGAGTTATGTATATTGGCAATAACAAAGGTCTGCTGGAGTTTGATGGAAATAACTGGGAGCTTCATGAATTACCTTCCAAGAACATAGTACGCTCTGTATATATCGGTAAAGACGGCAAGATATTTGTGGGCTCTTTCGAAGAGTTCGGATATTTCGAACGTAATTCATTGGATAGCCTTGTGTACCACTCTTTAAAAGATGAAGCGAAAGATTTCCGGTTCCATAATGATGAAATCTGGACGATTACGTCGGCACATGGGGAGATTGTATTTCAATCTTTCGGTTCTCTGTTCTTTTATGACGGGCATACCGTGAAGGGGATTCGTACAAAAACTCTTCCTCTGAATCTGTTTCAGGTAGGTGATACGGTTTATTCTCAACAGATAAACGGAGGGCTTTTTATTCTTGCAAAGAATGGGCTGGAAAATCTGATTGAACGAAAATCATTGGGCAACAGTGATGTGGTGGCAGGACTTCCGTATAATGATGGCGTTTTACTCTTGACACAAAAGGGTGGCGGTTTTGTTTATCAAAGTGGAAAGATACTGAAGTGGCATACAGAATGTGATGCCGAGCTTGAAAAGTACTCTGTGAACCGGGCTGTAATGACAAAAGACAGTTGCTATATTATCGGTACGCTTTCTAATGGAATTTATGCAATAGATAAAGAAGGACGTTTACTTTGGAAAGAGAATACGGACAGTCGCTTACAGAATAATACCGTATTAGGGCTGTATTGTGATGCCGATAACAATGTTTGGGCAGCTTTGGATGAAGGTATAGCCTATATACAAAATAACTCCCTGGTATATTATTATGAGCCCCCTTACCGGAAAATAGGAATGGTCTATGATGTGCTGGTGAAAGAGGATGAGGCTTATATCGCTTCCAATCAAGGACTTTACAGGATTAGGAACAGAGTCCCCGAACTTGTGCCGGGACTGGAAGAGCAGGCATGGTTCGTTGGTGAATGGGGAAAACAGATTTTATGCGGACATAATAAAGGAACTTTTCAGATATCGGGTTCGCAGGCATCGCTGATTTCGGATGTGAGAGGAGCGATGTGCATGAAAGAAGTCAATCTGGAAGGACGTTCGTTCTTATTGCAAGGTACCTATACGTTTCTGAATTTATACAATGAGGAGCCTTCGGGTATCTGGAGCTTTCTGCGGTCGTTAGGCGGGTTTACCCACATGGTGCGGGAGATCGAGATGGATCCGCAGGGGAATATCTGGGTGAAGCATTTACGGAAAGGATTATTCCGTTTTCGGATTAATCCGGATCTGAAACGGGTAGAAGATGTCAGAACCTATATGGAACTGGGTGATGTGAAAGATGGGGACTTCTCTTTGTTTAAGATCAACGGACGGGTTGTTTTTTCAAATGGGGAAACGTTTTACACTTACGAAGATATGAATGATTCTATTATTCCTTATGAATCGATGAATGAACAATTGGCGGATTTGAAAGGAATACATAGTGTGAGTCATGCAAAAGGCAATCTATACTGGTTTGTCAGCAGTAAGATGGCATATTTAGTGAAATGTGAGATGAATGTTTTCCGGATTGAACATAGAATTCCGTTTTCTTTGTTTGATGGTTTGTCTATAGAGGAGAGAGCAGCGATGGTTTATGACAAGTCGAGTGGCAGTTCCTATCTCTGCTTAAATAATGCTGTTGCCCGGATTGATTCAGATAGTTCTCTTTTGTACAAGTCCTCTATTAGGCGCTCTTTGTGGATCTCAGCTATAACGACTGAGTCGGAGTGGACGGGAAAAATAAAACGATTGTCGGTGCAAAAAGAGAACAAGATTGATGCAGATTTGAATACCGTATGCTTCTCTTTATGCTATCCGGTTTATAATGACTATACTTACAAGGTAAGGTATAAATTGGAAGGACTATCCGATCAGTGGGTGGAAGGTGACCGCAGCCTGCAGAAGAAATATACCCGTTTGCCATTTGGGTCGTATGTTTTCAAAGCTGAGATTTATAATGAGAATGAAGTATTGGCATCGGTAACGCTACCTTTTGAAGTCTTGAGACCTTGGTATCTATCATATTGGGCTATCATCGGTTATGTTCTGATTGGGTTGTTGCTGTTATTGTTGTTGCAATACGTCGTTTATCAGTCTGTGAAGAAGAAGAAAGACAGGGTGATTGAACAGCAACGCATTGCCCATCAAGCTGAGATAGAAATACAGGAAAAGAAGATTATTGAATTGGAAAAAGAGCAACTGGAAGCTGATTTACGTTTTAAGAGTAAAGAGCTGTCCGGAGTTGTGATGACCAATATTGCCCATCAGGAGTTTTTGAATTCGTTGAAAGAAGAAATACAACAGCAGAAGTTATCAGGGCAGTATACGCGGAAGAATCTGGATAAGCTCTTAGTATTGATTAATCAAAGTATCGTTTCGGATGAGGAAAACTGGAACATGTTTCAGGCGAATTTTGACCGGATACATGAGAACTTCTTCCGAAATCTGAAACAACAGTACCCGGATCTGACGGCAGGTGATTTACGTTTCTGTGCTTTGCTACGCCTGAATATGCCGACAAAGGAGATTGCCAAGCTGCTGAACATATCGGTGAGGGGTGTGGATGCGGCAAGATATCGCTTGCGTAAGAAATTCAATCTATCTCAGGAGGATAGCCTGACAGATTTCATGATTAATTTTAAATAGTTGATTCTTAATGCGATAATGTGAAAGGAAGTACTAAAATAGTACCTCCTTTTTTTGTGTTTTGTACCAAAGGTACTTTTGTTGTAGTTTTGAATTATAGGAGTTTGAGAGACTTTCTCTTTATTTGCAGCGAAATCATTTTTCTCCAAAAATAATAAAGAATGAAAAGCATGAGACAATTAATCCTTAAGGTACAATCGTTTTTAATTTTATTGGTGCTGGTATCTGCCAATATGCAAGCACAAAAATCTCCTGTCGATATGGATCGCTTTATTGATGATCTGATGAAGAAGATGACTCTGGAAGAGAAAATCGGCCAGTTGAACTTGCCTGTTACGGGTGAAATAACCACCGGACAAGCCAAGAGTAGTAATGTGGCTAGGCGTATCCGTGCCGGTGAAGTGGGCGGACTCTTTAACTTGAAAGGCGTGGAGCGTATTCGTGACGTTCAGAAACAGGCAGTAGAAGAAAGTCGTCTGGGTATTCCTCTTTTATTTGGTATGGATGTAATTCATGGATACGAAACGGTATTCCCTATTCCTCTGGGATTATCCTGTACCTGGAACATGACAGCTATTGAAGAATCTGCACGTATTGCTGCTATCGAAGCCAGTGCTGATGGTATTTGCTGGACATTCAGTCCGATGGTGGATGTTTCCCGTGATCCCCGTTGGGGACGAGTTTCCGAAGGGAATGGTGAAGATCCCTTCTTGGGAGCGGAGATTGCGCGTGCTATGGTACGTGGTTATCAAGGGAAAGATATGAGTAGTAATGATGAGATTATGGCTTGCGTGAAGCACTTTGCGTTATATGGGGCATCAGAAGCCGGACGCGACTATAATACAGTGGATATGAGTCATCAACGTATGTTCAATGAATATATGTTACCTTATCAGGCTGCCGTGGAAGAAGGTGTGGGTAGTGTGATGGCTTCATTCAATGAAGTGGATGGTGTACCGGCTACCGGAAATAAGTGGCTGATGACCGATGTACTTCGTAAGCAGTGGAATTTTGATGGGTTCGTTGTGACGGACTATACCGGTATCACTGAAATGACCGATCATGGTATGGGTGATACACAAACAGTTGCAGCCCTGGCTCTGAATGCAGGTGTCGATATGGATATGGTGGGCGATGCTTTTACAAGCACACTTAAAAAATCTCTGGAAGAAGGAAAAGTTTCAGTAAAGGCTGTTGATGCTGCTTGTCGCCGTATTCTGGAAGCTAAGTATAAGCTGGGGCTTTTTGATAATCCCTATAAATATTGTGATATAACCCGTCCTAAAAAACAAATCTTTACAAAAGAACACCGCGCTATAGCCCGTAAGACAGCTTCGGAAAGCTTTGTTCTCTTGAAGAATGAGAATAGTGTACTCCCTCTGGCAAAGAAAGGTACCATTGCTGTAGTAGGTCCTTTGGCCGATAGCCGTAGCAATATGCCGGGCACGTGGAGTGTGGCCGCTGTGATGAACAAATATCCTTCTTTGATTGAAGGCTTGAAAGAAGTAGTGGGAGGCAAGGCTAAAATTCTTACGGCTAAAGGAAGTAATCTGATGAGTGATGCCGAATACGAAGAGCGTGCTACTATGTTTGGCCGTACTCTGCATCGTGACAATCGTACAGATAAGGAACTGCTGGATGAGGCACTTGCTGTAGCTGCCAAGTCTGACGTGATTGTTGCTGCTTTGGGTGAGTCTTCCGAGATGAGCGGTGAAAGTAGTTGTCGTACAGACCTCGAAATGCCGGATACGCAACGTGTACTTTTGCAGGAATTGTTGAAAACCGGCAAACCGGTGGTATTGGTGTTGTTTACCGGTCGTCCGTTAGTATTGAATTGGGAGCAGGAAAATGTACCTGCTATTCTGAATGTGTGGTTTGGTGGTAGTGAAGCTGCTCTTGCCATTGGTGATGTACTGTTTGGAAATGTAAATCCGAGTGGCAAACTTACTACTACTTTTCCGAAGAGTGTAGGACAGATTCCTTTGTTCTATAACCATAAGAATACCGGTCGTCCTTTGCCTCAAGGGGCCTGGTTCCAGAAGTTCCGTAGCAATTATCTGGATGTAGATAACGAACCGCTTTATCCGTTTGGATATGGCTTGAGCTATACTACTTTCTCTTATAGTGATATTACATTGGATAAATCGTCCATGAATATCAATGGAGAGATTATGGCAACTGTAACGGTAACCAATACAGGTAAGTATGACGGTTCGGAAGTAGTGCAGCTATATATCCGCGATCTTATAGGCAGTGTAACACGTCCGGTGAAAGAACTGAAAGGCTTTGAAAAAATCTTCTTGAAAGCCGGTGAATCCAAACAAGTGTCTTTCAAGTTAACAGCTGATATGTTGAAGTTCTACAATTACAATCTGGATTTTGTGTGCGAACCGGGTGACTTTGAAGTAATGATAGGTGGTGATAGCCGTGATGTGAATAAGGCCTTATTTTCGCTTCAATAAGCATCTGCCTGGTAGTAGATAGATAAAGAGGGAATACAGAATCTTTATTAAAAATAAATATCTGATAACTAATTAGTTCTGCGAGCATGTAGTAGTTATAAAGTAGTACCATGTTTAGGCGTGGTACTCTTGTGGTAGCCTGTTTTTTGACTTAAATCAATTATTGCTATACGTTTGCAGAGCAATTTTAAATCAATACAAAATGAAAAGAAATCTATTAATTACATGTGTGATGTTGCTGTTTGCTGTCGTTTCGATGGCGCAGAACAAAATTACAGTTTCGGGTGTCGTTACAGATAAGACAGGCGAAACTGTTATAGGTGCTTCTGTTCGGGTAAAAGGACAGGAGAATATGGGAACTATTACGGATATCGACGGAAAATACCAGATTCCTGGTGTACCGGCGAATGCCACTTTGATATTCAGCTATATTGGTATGAAGGAACAGGAAGTTGCGCTTAATGGGCGTTCTACAGTGAATCTTATGATGGAAGAGGATAGCCAGCTCATTGAAGAAGTTGTAGTAGTAGGTTATGGTAGCGCCAAGAAGCGTGATTTGACCGGTTCTATTGTAACAGTGAAAGCTGCCGAGATTGCTTCAAAACCATCTACCAATCCTTTGGCTTCTATTCAAGGTAAGGTCGCTGGTGTGCAGGTTATCAATACAGGACGTGCCGGGCAGGATCCGGAAATTCGTGTTCGCGGTACAAACTCTATCAATGGTTATACTCCTTTGTATGTAGTGGACGGACTGTTTACGGATAACATCAACTATCTGAATACAGCGGATATTGAATCTATGGAAATCCTGAAAGACCCTTCTTCCTTGGCTATTTTTGGTGTACGTGGTGCTAATGGTGTTATTATCATTACTACTAAGAAAGCGAAAGAAGGTAAGACTCAGGTCAGCATTAATGGTTCGGTGGGTTGGAAAAAGGTTACAGACCGCGTTAGCCTGACTAATGCAGAGCAGTTCAAAATGCTTTATAATGAACAACGCATGAATCAGGGTGGCGATCCGTACGATTATACTGTATGGAATGCAGATACTGACTGGCAGGATGAGATGTTCCAAACAGGTTTCCTTACTAACAATACGGTTAGCATTACAGCCTCGGGAGATAGAAGTAAGTTTTATCTGGGCTTGGGATATGTAATGGAAGAAGGTTCCATCAAGAGTGAAAAGCTGAATAAGTTTACTGTGAATTTGCATAGTGAACATAAAGTAACCGACTTCTTACGTTTTGGTTTCCAGGTGAACGGTGTACGTGCATTATATCCTGATGCAAAAGGTGTAGGTTCTGCTTTGAAAGCAGCTCCGATTGCTCCTGTTTATGATGCAGAAAGCGGACTTTTACATACTCTTCCTGATTTTCAGCGTGCTCAGGTCTGGAATCCTATGATTGAACCCGTGTTGAGAGGTGCTCATAATAAATCTGCAAATTATCGTATGGCAGGAAATATCTACGGAGAACTTGATTTGATGAAGAATTTAACCTTTAAGGCTACTTTCTCCTTGGATTATGCTTCCAGCCAGTCACGTTCTTATTCTCCGCTTATTTATGTGTATAACCCGGATGTAGAAGGTGGTAAAGAAAGATTGACGGATAAAGAAAGTATCAGTCAGTCGAAGTCTACATCAATGGCTGCACAGTCCGATTATGTATTGACTTATATTAATCAGTTTGGTGATCATGGTTTAACTCTGACTGCCGGTCTTACTACGAATTATAATGAATATTCTGCTTTATCGGGTGGCCGCAGTCAATTGCCGGGCTATGGTGTTCCCATTGGCGAAGATATAGATAAGTGGTGGATTACTATGATTGATGATGCTACATCAGCTACTAATGGTGGATCTCAATACAAACGTTTTACAATGTCCTATCTGTTCCGTGCATTGTATAACTATAAAAATCGTTATTTGCTGAATGCTTCTTATCGTCGTGACGGTTCTTCCGTATTTAAGAGAACAGGAAATACATGGGATAATTTTTATTCATTCGGTGCCGGTTGGGTTATGAGTGAAGAGGCATTCATGAAGAAACAGAATGTAATCGATTATCTGAAGCTGAAAGGCTCATGGGGTGTTTTGGGAAGCCAGAATACAGGAGGTTCCCGCTATCCGGCCTATCCTAATATTACAAGTTCAGGTTCTGCTGTCTTTGGTGATAATGTTATTGCAGGTAAGGGACCGGATAAATTGATTTCACAGACATTGGGTTGGGAGCGTAACTATTCATGGGAAGTTGGTTTTGATATGCATCTGTTGGATGCTCGCATGCAGATTTCTCCTGTTTATTACAATAAGACAACCAAAGACTTGCTGACAAGTGTTCCCGGTCTTTCAGGTACGGTTCCTGCATTGCAGAATACAGGAGAGATTCGTAACCGTGGTTTTGAGTTGGCAGCATCCTGGAGCGATAAAATCGGTGAAAACTGGCGTTATGGTGTTTCAGCCAATCTGACGACTATTGATAATGAAGTTGTATCATTGATAAGCAAGGATTATTCAATAATTAATGGCGTTTCCCGTGTATCTGAAGGATATCCTATCGGCTACTTCTATGGATACAAAGTGGCAGGTGTTTATCAGAATGAAACTGATATCGAAACTTCAGCACCTAACCAAGTAGCTTCTGTGAAGCCGGGCGATTTGAAGTTTGCCGATGTAAATGGTGACGGTATTATCTCAGAGAAAGACCGTACTATGATTGGTAATCCTACTCCGGATTTTACTTATGGTTTTAGCGTAAATCTGGGTTACAAGAATTTTGATTTGAGTGTAGATATGATGGGTGTTTATGGAAATGAGGTTTATCGTAACTGGGATAGTAGTGCTTATGCACAATTCAACTATCGTACAGGGCATTTGAACCGTTGGCATGGTGAAGGAACATCCAACTGGGATCCGATTCTTGATCCATCCCGTTCTGTAAATCTGGAAGCTTCTTCTTACTATGTAGAAGACGGAAGTTTCTTCCGTATCCGTAACATAGAGTTGGGATATACCTTTGATCCCCGTTTGTTGAACCGCATCAAACTGCAATCTTTACGTATCTATGGTAATGTGCAGAATCCTAAAACATGGAGCCGCAATACCGGATATACTCCTGAAGTTGGTGGTAGTGCAACAGCGTTTGGTGTAGATGGTGGAGGTTATCCGATGCCTGTAGTTTATACATTAGGCTTTAACTTATCATTCTAAACATGAAATCTAATAAAAGAAAAACGATCAGTATGAAAAAGATATTTTATTATGTGATGGCTTTGGCACTGGGATGTTCCCAGATGTCATGCAGTGACCTGTTAGATCAGAAACCGCAAGGAGTATTGACTGAAGATGACCTGACTGGTGGTACTTATGAAACACAGATTTTCAACATGTATGCCTTGCTTCGCGGTTATCATATTGTTTCCGGAAATACGGCATTGGCTATTCATGGTATGCGTTCGGAAGATGCGGAAAAGGGTAGTACACTATCTGACGGATCTGCAACAGGAAAAATGTTTGATGATTTTGAATATGCTGCAAGTAATGGCATGGTAAAAAGTTACTGGAATGCCAATTATACCTTGATCCATAAAGCAAATGATGTATTGGAGGAGATGAAGTCGAATCCTTCATTGACAGGCGGTGACTTAGTTAATAAGGGAGAGGCTTTATTGATGCGTGCTTTCTGTTATTTCAATTTGGTACGTGCTTTTGGCGAAGTGCCCTTGATTGATTTTAAAGTAGGGAGTGTAGCAGATGCCAATATTCCCAAATCTTCTGTAGCTCAGATATATACTTTGATTGATGAAGATCTGACGAATGCAGAATCTTACCTGCCGAGGACTTGGGAAGCACAATATGTCGGTCGTCTTAGCTGGGGAGCGGCTCGTGCCTTACATGCCCGTACTTATATGATGCGTAATGATTGGAACAATATGCGTGCGGCAGCAGAGGACGTTATTTTTTCCGGTTTATATAATCTGAATACACCTTATGAAGATATTTTCCGTGAGAAAGGTGAAAACTGCGGTGAGTCTGTTCTGGAACTTCAATGTACTGCTACTGCTGCTCTTCCGGGGTCCAACGAAATTGGTAGCCAGTATGCTCAGGTACAGGGCTGTCGTGGGGCCGGTGAATGGAATTTAGGTTGGGGCCAACATACTCCTACTCAATTATTGGCTGATGCATTCGAAGAAGGTGACCCGAGAAAGGATGAGACTTTATTGTATTTTATTAGAACAGGAGAAGATCCTTCGACCATTCCTGCAAATAAGCCTTATGGAGAAAAACCGGTTGCCAATGCCGATGTGATAGCAAAGTACTTTAATAAGAAAGTGTATACAGATCCGGCTTTGCGTGAAAAGTATACGAAGAGTGGGTATTGGGTGAATATTCGTCTGATCCGTTATTCGGATGTCGTACTGATGGCTGCGGAAGCTGCTTGCGAACTGGGTGATAATACAAGTGCAAGAAGATATCTTGAGATGGTACGTGCCCGTGCCCGTGGTACGAATGCTAATATCTTGCCGGAGGTTACCACTGATAATCAGAGTGAATTGCGGGAAGCTATTCGTCATGAACGCCGTGTTGAGTTGGGTATGGAATTCGATCGCTTCTATGATCTTGTACGTTGGGGAATAGCGAAGGAAGTGCTGCATGCAGCCGGAAAGACTGGTTACCAGGATAAGCATGCATTGTTGCCTTTGCCTCAGGACGAAATTGACAAATCAAATGGCGTGTTAGTTCAAAACCCTAATTATTAATTCATATAGTAATGACCATGAAAAGATATATTAATTTATTGTTGGCATTTTGTGTGTCAGCACTCACTTTGCAATCTTGTTTTCAGGATATGGATCATCCGGTTTTTGATTATCCGGATAGTTCTGCTCCCAAAGTGTTCTCACCAATGAAATTGTTCTTGCCTTTTGAGAATGATATGCGTGATAAGGGTAATTACACCTTCCTCATGAGTGCCGGAGGGGATATTACTTATACTGATGGAATCAACGGACAAGCTTATCAAGGTACAAAAGATACGTATCTGTTAGCCCGTGTTCCTTCTTATCTGACCGATTCTATACCCGATTTAGGAAGTTGTACGGTGGCTTTCTGGATGAAAACAACGAGAAATACTTCTGCATATGGTGTCTTCAGTATTCCTAATACCAAGACTTTCTGGGGTAATTTTGATATCTATCTGGAAAATACAAGTAGTGAGACCCAGGCTTTCTTCAAGATGCATCTGTATAACTGTACATCCGTGAAGGATAATGATGAGAGATGGGTAGAAGCTAAGATAGACAATGTTTTTGGTACCGAATGGGTTCATATGGCATTTGTTTATGATGGTAGTAATTCGACAGTAACAGTTTACCGGAATGGTGAAAGTGCATTTACAAAAGAGCTGCCCGGTTATGGAAAGCTTAAATTTAAAGATTTGGGTACATTTGCTATCGGAGCATTTCAGTTTAGCACAAAACCCAGTTTGACAGAAGGTGCAGGAGCACAGAGTTGGGCATCCAATTTTCCGGGACAGTTAGACCAGTTCCGCTTCTATGACAGAGCTATATCTGCTTCTGATATCAAGCAACTTTATTCAGGTAAAGAATGATGACCGTTAGAAATAGAGTGAATATGAGAGCTGTTTATTTCATACTGTCCTTATTACTGATTGCTTGCAGTAAAGATGATGCTTCGGAAGCACCCGGAAAATTTGAACTGCAAAATATATCCATTGGTGAAAAACAGGATCAGAGTTCCTTTGAAAATGTAGCTCCCAATGCCAGTATTGTGCTTACATTCACAGATGCAGTGGATGAAGCTACGATTCAGAGTAATATCATATTGAAACTGAATGATCAGGCGGTGGCATATGATTCAAAACTACAGGGAAAGGATAAACTCTCATTGACTCCAACAGGTGGCTTTAAAAGTTTTTCCTCATATAAACTGGTGATCAATCCGGGGGTGAAATCCACCTCCGGAGTATCTCTTACCAATGGCAAAGTCTATGAAATCCGTACAGGGATGGATGATTCGGATAAGTTTGATCGCATTCCTGACGAGGATTTATTAACTTTGGTGCAGAAACAAACTTTTAAGTATTTCTGGAACTTCGGTCATGCACATTCCGGTATGGCACGCGAAAGAACAACTTCCGGTGATGTTGTTACTACCGGAGGAACAGGATTTGGAGTGATGGCGATGCTGGTAGCGGCTGAAAGAGGATTTGTAACCCGACAGGAAGCTCTTGAAAGAGTGCAGAAGATTGTAACTTTCCTGGATAAAGAGTGTACGAGTTATCATGGAGCCTATGCACACTGGATTAACGGTGCAACCGGTGAGACAAAGCCATTTGGTGATAAAGATGATGGTGCGGATCTGGTAGAAACCTCTTTACTTTTCCAGGGACTGCTTGCAGCACGTGCATACTTCAAGGAGGGTTCGGAAGCTGAGAGTAAATTGCGTTCTGATATAACCCGCCTGTGGGAAGCTATTGAATGGACTTGGTTTCAGAAAAGTGGAGAGTCTGTTCTGTATTGGCATTGGAGTCCGAACTATGGATTTGAGAAGAATCTTCCGATCAGAGGTTGGAATGAGTGCCTGATAACTTATGTGCTTGCAGCTTCTTCTCCTACTCATCCTATCGATAAGGCGGTTTATGAAGCTGGATGGGCAAGGAATGGCGGTTTGAAGAATGGTAATACCTACTATGGATACAAGCTTCCGCTGGGAGCTGATAAGGGTGGACCGTTATTCTTATCTCAATATTCCTTCTTGGGCATTAATCCGAAAGGACTGAAAGATAAATATGCTGATTATTGGGAACAGAATCAAAACCATACTCTGATCAATTATAATTATTGTAAGGAGAATCCTAAGGGATATGCTGGTTATGGAGCCTCTTGTTGGGGGTTGACAGCTAGTGATGGTGATAATGGTTATTCGGCACATTCACCTACAAATGATAAAGGAGTGATTGCTCCTACGGCTGCATTGTCTGCATTTCCTTATACTCCGGAAGAGTCGATGTCTGCATTGCACTTCTATTATTATAAGATGGGTGATAAACTCTGGAGAGATTATGGTTTTGTAGATGCTTTCAACCTGACAGCTAATTGGTATGATAACCAGTGTATAGCTATCGACCAAGGACCGATCATTTGTATGATAGAAAATTATAGGACAGGAATGCTTTGGAATTTATTTATGGCTATTCCGGAAATTCAGCAGGGAATGAAAAAGTTAGGTTTTGAAAGCCCTGCACTAAACTGATAAATAGAATATATGATGAGACTTATAATATATGTGATGCTTCTGCTTTACCCGTTTAGCCTGCTGCCGGCAGCTTCTGGTGGTAAGAAGGAGAAGAACTTGTCTGATGAAGAGCTGATGACCCTCGTGCAGAAACAGACTTTCCGTTATTTCTGGGATTATGGACATCCGGTTTCGGGCTTGGCACGCGAACGTAGTAACGGTAATGACGATATTGTTACCATTGGTGGTTCCGGCTTTGGGGTAATGGCTATTATTGTCGGTGCAGAACGTGGATTTGTAACGCGTGAACAAGCGGCAGAGCGTATGCTGAAAATAGTCAGCTTTCTGAATGATAAGAATACGGACAGTTACCATGGCATTTGGGCGCATTGGATAAATGGGCAGGACGGAGAAACCATTTCTTTCAGCAGGAAAGATGATGGTGCCGATCTGGTAGAGTCTGCTTTCATGTTCGAAGGGTTGTTGGCTGCACATCAGTATTTCAACAAAGATAATCAGGTGGAAAGACGTATCCGCGGTCTTATTAATGACCTGTGGCGTCAGGCTGAATGGAATTGGTTTACTAAAGGTGGTGAAGATGTACTCTATTGGCATTGGTCACCCAATAACGGTTGGTCGATGAACCATCAGATAAAAGGGCATAATGAGTGCCATATTACATATATACTTGCTGCTTCTTCACCCACTTATCCCATTGCAGAGTCGGTATATCATAAAGGGTGGGCCAATTCTATCGTTTTCAAGAATGGTAAGAAGTATTACGACATAACCTTGCCATTGGGAAGTGATTATGGCGGACCTTTGTTCTTTACCCATTATTCTTATATGGGACTTGATCCGCGTGGCTTGAAAGATTATTATGCTGATTATGAAGAACAGATGAAAGCACATACTCTGATTAATCGTGCTTATTGCATAGATAATCCGAAGGGGTATAAAGGGTATGGAGAACAGTGCTGGGGACTGACAGCCAGTGATGGTGATAAAGGGTACTCTGCGCATTGTCCTGGTAATGACCGCGGTGTTATTACTCCAACAGCCGCCTTGTCGTCTATTCCTTATGCACCGGAATATTCATTGCAGGCCATGCGCTATTTCTATGAAGAGCTTGGCGATAAGCTTTGGGGAGAATATGGTTTCAAGGATGCATTTAACCTGACTGCTGACTGGTTTGCGCCATCTTATCTGGCTATAGACCAGGGACCTATTATTGTTATGATAGAAAATTATCGTACAGGTTTAATATGGAAATTGTTTATGAGTCATCCAGATGTACAAAAAGGATTGAAGAAGTTAGGATTTAAAACACCATACTTAAATTAAAAAGGTTTCATAATTATGAAAAACATGTTTTTTAATAGTGTATTAGTTGCTTTCGTTCTGCTTGTTGCTTCGTGTAGCAAGCAGCCGGAAGCTAAAGTTGATGTGATGTCATTCAATATTCGTCTGGATCATGTAGCGGATAGTTTGAACAACTGGAAGTATCGTAAAGATGCTGCGGCACAAATGATTATTTATTATGCTCCGGATGTAGTAGGTATGCAGGAAGTATTAAAGAACCAGTTGGACGATCTGAAGAACCGCCTTCCGCAATATACGGTTTTAGGTGTGGGGCGTGCCGATGGAAAAGAAAAAGGGGAATATTGTTCTCTGTTCTATAAGACCGATCGTTTCGATCTTATGAAGAGTGGCAATTTCGGTTTGAGTGAAACACCCGATTCTATTGGAATAAAAGGCTGGGATGCTGCTTGCGAACGCATTGTGACGTGGGCTGTTCTTAAAGATAAAGTCAGTGGTAAAGAATTGGCTGCTTTTAATACACATTTCGACCATATTGGTAAGGTTGCCCGTCGTGAAAGTGCAGTTTTGTTGCTTGCAAAGATACGTGAGATAGCCTCGGACTTACCGGTGGTTATTACGGGAGATTTTAATGGTACTGTTGATTCAGATCCGATTTCTGTTCTTACGGAAGGGGGAATGCAGAATACTTATTCCGCATCTGACGTAGTTTATGGTCCTACGTGGAGCTTTCATGATTTTGGGCG
Source organism: Bacteroides sp. Phil13 (assembly GCF_001940965.1). Classification (NCBI taxonomy): domain Bacteria; kingdom Pseudomonadati; phylum Bacteroidota; class Bacteroidia; order Bacteroidales; family Bacteroidaceae; genus Bacteroides; species Bacteroides sp. Phil13. The sequence continues at coordinate 17,616 of NZ_MSHA01000023.1, forward strand.
CATCCCGGTTGAAGAACGCCAGTTGATCGATTTTATTTTTGTCAATGGACAAGTGGTGGCCAATAAATTCAGAGTGATAGCAGACAAGCCGGACAATGGCTATTTATCCGACCATGCGCCTATTCAGGCCAATCTGACAATTCGATAGTACCATGACTTCTAAATTATCCTTGGGGCTTGTCGTTTTACCTTTTGTACCTTCCTCCATTGTGCAAGGTCAAGAGCAGGAAGTCCGTAACGAACGCCCCAATATCATTTTTATTATGAGTGATGACCACGCCCGTCAGGCTATGAGTATTTATGGTCATCCTATAGGGAAAGTGGCGCCGACTCCGAATATTGACCGTATCGGGCATGAAGGAGCGGTTTTCCAGAATAACTATTGTTGCAATTCTATTTCCGGGCCGAGTCGTGCTGCCATACTTACCGGTAAACATAGCCATAAGAATGGTTTCATGAAGAACTGGGCGAAAGGTTTTGACGGTACGCAACAGACCCTTCCAAAGATATTGCAGGCAAATGGTTACGAGACAGCTGTTATTGGTAAGTGGCATCTTATTTCTAAGCCTACAGGTTTCGATCATTGGATGATTCTGGATGATCAGGGAGAATATTGTAATCCGCATTTTATTACTGAAAATGATACCACACGTCATTTGGGGTATGTGACGGATTTGATTACTAAATACACGGAAGAATGGCTCGACGGACGGAAAGACAAGAACAAGCCTTTCTTTCTGATGATGCATCACAAAGCTGTTCATAGAAACTGGGTACCTGCAGAAAGACATTACCATCTGTATGAGCATACTACTTTTCCACTTCCTGATAATTATTTTGATGTTTATGAGGGTCGTTATGCGGCACAGATGCAAAAGATGAATATCTATTGTGACATGTACGAAGGACACGATCTGAAGATGGTTACTGGTATGGATAGTGACAGTTTACTGTTCGACCCTTGGCCGCATGCTTTTCTGGGGACAATGGAACCGGATGAATGCCGTCGTTTTCTTGATGCATATCGTGATAGAAATAATGAATTCCACTCCAGAAAACGTTCATTCAAAGAAGTCGCGGAATGGAAATACCAGCGTTACTTGCAAGATTATATGGGAGTTGTAGCGAGTGTAGACGAAAGTGTGGGAGAGATTCTTGATTATCTGAAACGTACCGGACTGGATAAAAATACGATTGTAGTCTATACTACCGATCAGGGCTTCTATTTGGGAGAACATGGTTGGTTTGATAAGCGTTTCATGTACGAAGAATCTTTCGGCATGCCGATGGTTATGCGCTGGCCCGGACATATCAAGCCGGAAACTCAGGTAACAGGACTGACACAGAACATAGACTTTGCTCCTACTTTTCTGGATATGTGTGGTATCGAAGTGCCACGGGATATGCAGGGCGTATCGTTCCGGGAGTTGGTAGAGACGGGAAAGAAACCGCGTGATTGGCGTAAATCGCTCTATTATCATTATTATGAATTTCCTGGATTTCATAGTGTCCGTGCCCATTATGGTGTAAAGATGGAACGCTACAAATTGATGCACTTTTATGTGGAAGACAAATGGGAACTGTATGATCTGAAAACTGATCCGACAGAAATGCACAATCTGTACGGAAAGCAAGGAATGGAGAAAGTAACTGCTGAACTAATGGCAGAACTTGCACGTTTACAGAAACAATATGAAGTTCCTCAGAATTTGTGCAAGTAATATAAAGAACGAAAGAATGAAACATCTGTTATTGACTATAGTCTGCCTGATTGCGTGGACTACTCTTCCGGCGCAGGATATGCGTCAGGATACATATTGTAATCCCTTGAATATAGATTATACCTATATGATTTATAATTCCGACCGGGATATTTCTTACCGTTCGGGGGCCGATCCGGCAGTAGTGGATTTTCGCGGAGAATATTATATGTTCGTAACGCGTTCGCATGGCTATTGGCGTTCCAAGGATTTATTGAACTGGGAATTTGTACGTCCCGGTAAGAATTGGTATCCTCAGGGATGCAATGCTCCGGCTGCACACAATTATAAGGACTCTGTGCTTTATGTTGCAGGCGATCCTTCAGGTTCTATGAGCATCCTTTATACCGATGATCCTGCTTCCGGTGATTGGGAAGCTACGCCTGCCATTCTGCATAATCTGCAAGATCCTGATTTGTTTATTGATGACGATGGGAAAGCTTATATGTTCTGGGGATCTTCCAATGTTTACCCTATCCGGGGTATGGAATTGGATAAAAATCACCGTTTCACAAAGAAAGGGGAGACGAAAGAACTATTCAATCTGGATATGCCTAAACATGGTTGGGAGCGTTTTGGTGAGAATCATACGGATACAGTATTGGGCGGTTACATTGAAGGCCCCTGGTTGACAAAACATAATGGTAAATACTATATGCAATATGGTGCGCCGGGTACGGAATTCAATGTTTATGCGGACGGAGTATACGTAGCAGATCATCCGATGGGACCTTATACCTACCAGAAACATAATCCGGTATCTTATAAACCGGGTGGTTATATGAATGGTGCCGGGCATGGAAGCACTGTGCTTGGTCCCGGCGGGCAGTATTGGCATTTTGCTTCGATGTCTCTTTCCATTAATGTGAACTGGGAACGTCGTCTCTGCATGTTTCCCGCCGGATTCGATAGAGATGGTATTATGTATGTGGATACCCGTTTTGGAGATTATCCCCGTTATGCTCCTGCCGTGCCGGGTAAGGCAGGGCAGTTCCGAGGGTGGATGTTGCTCTCTTACGGCAAGCCGGTTACCGCTTCTACTGTGAAAGGAGAGTTTCAACCTTCTGCATTGACTGATGAACTGACTAAGACATTCTGGTTGGCTGAGGCTAACGATGAACGCCAATGGGTAATGATCGATCTGGAAAAACCGGCTACTGTATCTGCTATTCAGATCAACTATCATGATTACCAAAGTGATATGTATGGTCGTTATGAAGGGCTTCGTCACCGCTATGTGATTGAGGGGTCACTGGATGGACAGAGTTGGGATATATTGGTTGACCGTAAAGAAAGTTATAAAGATACCCCGAATGATTATGTTGAACTCGGACAATCCCAATCTGCGCGTTATATCCGCTATAAGAACATAGATGTACCGACCCCGAACTTGGCAATTTCTGAACTTCGGGTATTCGGATTGGGTATGGGGAAAACACCGCAACAACCGAAGAAATTAGCCCTTGATCGCCGTGCGGACCGTCGTGATATTACTATCAGTTGGGAACCGGTCAAAGGTGCACAAGGATATAATGTGTTATGGGGTATTGCTCCCGATAAACTTTATAGCTCCTGGATGGTATATGGCAATAATGAATTATTTATGAAATCTCTTACTACCGATCAGGATTATTACTTCTGTGTGGAAGCATTTAATGAGAATGGCGTATCTTTACGTTCAGAAGTGAAACATGTAAAATAACAATGCTATGAAACGATTAATCAGTGCTATTTGTCTTCTTTTCTTCCTGTTACCTTTGCCTGCTCAGGAAACGTACCAGAAAGAAATCTTTATCTCTTCCCGGGGAGATACCTTGCAGTATCGCTTGCTGCAACCGGAAAATATGAAAAAGAGTGAGAAGTATCCTTTGGTGCTTTTTCTGCATGGTGCAGGGGAGCGCGGTAATGATAATGAGAGGCAATTGACCCATGGTGGACAAATGTTTTTGAATCCGGTGAACCGGGAGAAATACCCGGCATTCGTGCTTGCACCACAGTGTCCCGAAACGGGCTATTGGGCATACTCGGCACGTCCTGAATCATTTTTGCCGAATGAGATGCCGTTGAATGAACCGATAACTCCGATTTTTCAGACAGTGAAGGATTTGCTGGATACTTATCTGGCAATGCCTCAGGTTGATAAATCACGTATCTATATCGTTGGACTTTCTATGGGAGGAATGGGAACCTTTGACATGGCTGTCCGTTTCCCGGAGATATTTGCTGCTGCTGTGCCTATTTGCGGTACAGTAAATGTGGCGCGCCTGAAAGCTGCCAAGTCTGTAAAGTTTCGTATTTTCCATGGTGATGCTGACAATGTGGTTACACCTGAAGGTTCGCGTGCGGCATACAGGACTTTGAAGAAGGCAGGTGCTGATGTGGAATACATCGAGTTCCCGGGATGTAATCATGGTAGCTGGAATCCGGCTTTCAATTATCCCGACTTTATGAGTTGGCTGTTCAGTCAGAAGAAATAGTTTAAAGAAAAATGAGGTNNNNACCTCATTTTTCTTTAAACTATTTTTCTTCATAATCCCCGTTAGCTTTAATCAGCTCAATCAGCTTTTCTACAGCTTCTTCTTCGGGAATATTCTTTTCAATGCATTCTTTCTTCTTATACAGACTGATTTTCCCACGTCCGGCACCTACGTAGCCATAGTCAGCATCAGCCATTTCTCCGGGACCATTGACGATGCAGCCCATAATACCTATTTTCAATCCTTTCAGGTGTGAAGTAGCGGCTTTTACACGTGCTATGGTACTTTGAAGATTGAACAGGGTGCGTCCGCATCCGGGACAGGAGATATATTCCGTTTTGCTGGTGCGTATACGTCCTGCTTGCAGAATACCAAAGGCTGTGGCATCTACTACAGCATGACTGAGATCTCCCTGGTTGAACAGGAAAATACCATCGCAAAGGCCGTCGAAGATAAGTGCTCCCATGTCAGCAGCAGATTTTATCTGCAAGTCCTCCGCTTCATTTTCAGCATAATGCTGGAAGAATACAACCGGATTTTTCAGTCCTTCCTGCATCAATTGGTGAACTAAGGCACGATGTTCTCCAAGTCGGTTAGGATGGTTACTCTGTGATATAATGACTACTTCCGGATGATGTTTCAGACAAGTAATCACTTCTTCTGTTTGTGCCATGTAAGGCATAAACATGAATTTCAAATCGGCTTGGCAATTGCCCATAAGTGGCATCTGCTGGTAATTGAAAGCCGGATAGGTTCCGGGCTCTTCTTCCCATACATCCGCATCCAGAATGTATTCCACTCCTTCTTCACGAATTTCTGGTAAGGCACGTCCGGCATAGATGTAATCCGGAATGAATTGAGGGTTCGTATCGAATTTTCCGTCCATGCGTTCGGCAATGACTACAGGCAGGTGATTCCCGCCTATGTTGCGTACGGCAGTTGTTTCACGTCGTACCGGAGAAAGATAATTGAAACCTTCTGCTTCCACTCCGGGTATGTAAGGATGATCCTGGTGCTGCATGATATAATCCACCAACTTTCGTGCTACAGGTATTTCTGCTTCCGGAGCTTCGCTCAGAGAAACACGGATGGTATCACCCAGGCCGTCAGCTAGCAATGCACCGATGCCCAATGCAGATTTGATACGCCCGTCCTCACCATCCCCGGCTTCTGTAACGCCAAGGTGCAGCGGGAATTGCATTCCTTCCTTTTCCATTACAGCAGCTAACAGGCGAACTGTTTTCACCATTACTACTGTATTGGAGGCTTTGATGGAGATAACAACATCTGTAAAATTTTCTTTTACACAGATACGCAGGAACTCCATGCATGATTCCACCATACCTTCCGGTGTATCGCCGTAGCGAGACATAATGCGGTCGGACAGTGAACCATGATTTACACCGATACGGATGGCTGTATGATTCTCCTTGCAGATATTCAGGAAAGGAACGAACCGATCATGTATCTTCTGCAATTCTTGTGCATATTCTTCGTCTGTATATTCCAGATGCTTGAAGGTGCGTGCGGCATCTACATAGTTTCCCGGATTGATACGTACTTTCTCGACATACTGTGCTGCTACATCTGCTACCTTTGGGTTGAAGTGAATGTCGGCAACCAGTGGAACCATATATCCGTCCCGGCGCAAACCGGCATTGATGTTCATCAGGTTTTCCGCTTCTTTAATGCCTTGTGCTGTCAGACGTACATATTCACCTCCGGCATCTACAACACGTTTGGCCTGTGCCACGCTGGCTTCTGTATCCTGCGTGGCGGTGTTTGTCATACTCTGTATGCGTATAGGATTGGAGCCGCCCATAGGGGTGGCTCCAATATTTACTTCTGATGTTTCCCGACGGGAATAGTTGAATAAATCCACTAATTACTCCTTTTTAATTCGTTTTATACTCGTACTTTACTTCTTTCAGTTCCTCGTTCGCTTTTACGATTTTCTTTTTCAGCCCTTCTTTGTAGGCTGCAAAAGTTTCAGCGAGATCGGCATCGCTCAAAGCTAGCATTTGTATAGCAAGAATGGCAGCATTCATGGCGCCATTGATGGCAACTGTGGCTACAGGGATTCCGGGAGGCATCTGAATGATAGAGTAGAGAGCATCTACGCCATCCAGCACAGAACCTTTAACGGGAACTCCGATAACAGGCAGTGTTGTGTTGGCAGCGATGACTCCGGGCAGAGCGGCAGCCATGCCGGCAGCTGCGATTATCACTTTAACGCCGCGTCCGCGGGCGTTCTTTGCAAAATTCTCTACTGCTTCCGGAGTGCGGTGTGCAGAAAGAGCGTTCATTTCGAACGGTACATGTAAATCATTCAGCAGTTGAGCGGCCTTTTCCATAACAGGAAGGTCGGAGGTGCTGCCCATGATGATGCTTACTAATGGAGACATAATTATTTAGTTATTAGTGTTTAGTGATTAGTGATTAGCAAGCTTCTCAATATCAATTTGCTAATCACTAATCACTAATAGTTAATCGTTAATCAACGCTTTGTAGGCAGCAGCATCCAGCAATGAATCGAAGTCTGCATCAGCATCCGGTTTCATTTTGATGAGCCAGCCTTCGCCGTACGGATCTTTGTTTACCAGTTCCGGTTGGTCGGCAAGAGCCTCGTTTTGTTCCAAGATTTCTCCGCCTACGGGCAAGAAAAGATCCGAAATGGTTTTTACTACTTCAATGGTTCCGAATACTTCGTCGGCTGCCAATGTTTCACCCTCTGACTGGATATCTACGAATACGATATCGCCCAATTGTTCCTGAGCGTAATCGGTGATACCTACATAAGCTACATCGCCTTCAAGGCGTATCCACTCGTGTTCTTTGGTGTACTTTACATTTTCTGGGAAATTCATGATCATTATTTTTAAAGGTTAATACTTATATTAATTACAAATTACTAATTATAAATTACGATTCTTTGTTCACTCTTAATTCTTTACTTATCTTAGAATAAGAAAATGCGGAACAGGATATTACTCAGTGGATGAAGCACCAATAAGGAGCAAATCAATCCTACGGCAAAACCTACCAGTACCTCTCCCAATGTATGATGCTGTAAAATAATACGTGCTGTGCCCAAGACACCTGCAATCAGGATGAACAAACATAGCCACCATACCGGATTGTATCCGAACAGGGCACTGAAAGATACCAATCCTCCTACAATAGCCCCTACACCTGCCATATGCTCGCTTAACTTCCATTTCAGATTGACAACAATACAGATAACCATCATGATCAATGCAGCAAGAATAATACCTGTCATGTACCAGGGAATATTCAGGCGATGCATCATCACCAGACAGAATACGTATGAAGTAATAGTAAGTAGGAATGGCATAAAACGCCGTTTACGTTCTCCTAAGTCTTCGGGACTGAAACCGTTGATCTTACGGAACAGGAAGATGGTGAGCGTAGGCATAAGAATGGTGAAGCAGTACACTACTCCCAGCACAATCAGCTTATACTGTATAGGCATGATGCGCAGATATGAGAAAAGGAACAGAATCAGAAACGCCAGGAACGGGATAGAAAACGGCGTGAATATAGCCGATATCACCCGGGCTGTCCGGATTAAGCTCCTGTCTGCCACAATATGTTGTTCTTCAACCATTTTAATTTATAATTTTACAATTGGATTCATTAATCATTTACCACCTTATCATTTTATAATTACTTTCTCAGCCTTGCCACCGGTATGTTCAACTGTTGCCTGTACTTGGCTACCGTGCGGCGTGCTATCGGATATCCTTTTTCTTTCAGTATATCCGTCAGTTCATCATCCGTATAAGGCTTCTTTTTATCTTCATTGTCAATGCATTCCTTCAATATCTTACGAATCTCGCGTACAGACATTTCTTCACCGTCCTCGGTGACATATCCGTCATTGAAGAAAAATTTCAGTGAATAGATGCCGTAGTTGGTTTGCACATATTTGCTGTTGCTGACGCGGGAAATGGTTGAAATGTCCAGTCCGGTACGTTCGGCAACATCTTTCAATATCATAGGACGCAGCAATGATTCGTCTCCTTCGAGGAAGAACGGACGTTGCAGGTCGATAATGGCTTGCATGGTAGTCATTAATGTATTCTGACGTTGCTTCACGGCATCGATAAAGCCTTGTGCTGCATCCATTTTCTGCTTCAGGAACATCATGGCTTCTTTCGACTCTTTCGACTGGTTAGCCCTGTTTTTGGTATGTTCTTCCACCATCTCGGTGAAGTCGCGGCTCATACGCAGTTCCGGAACGTTCCGGTTGTTCAGAGCCAGATTGATGGTACCGTCGTCGTATGTATCTACAATGAAGTCGGGGATGATCTGTTGCATGTTCCGGCCGATGGCTTCACCCAGGGAGGCACCCGGACGCGGATTGAGTTTGCAGATCTCTTTGATAGCCTGTTCAAAAGCGTCTTCTTCCAGTCCGAGCTTCTGCTGTATCTTGTCCCAATGCTTACGGGTGAATTCTTCGTAACATTCGGAGATGATCGCTTCTTCTATATAAAGTAGAGGGTTCGGGGTGAAGTGCTGTTGCTCTATCTTGCGATGAATCTGAATGAGCAGGCATTCTTGCAGGTTGCGTGCGCCAAGTCCGGCGGGGTCAAAGTCCTGGATAATCTTCAGTGCTTCTTCCAATTCCTCCTGGGTGCATTCGATGCCGGCGTAGATGGCAAGTTCATCACAGATGCTATCCAGAGACTTACGTAGCAGGCCGTCGTCATCCAATGATCCGATCAGATATTCCGCCAGTTCACGCTGATGCTCGGTCAGGTCACGTTCGCTTAGTTGCTCCTTCAGAGTTTCGTAAAAAGAAGTAGCATCGGAGAAAGGTATTTCTTCAGCCTGTTCACCTTTGCTACGGTTGTTTTCCTGCAATTTGTAGTCGGGGATATCGTCTTCGCTCAGATAGTCGCTTAATGAATCATATTCATTGGCTCCGTTGTCTTCTGCGGAACCTCCCGTATCGGAATTTTCAGAAAAGTCGTCACTTGCCGTATCTTCCTTTCCTTCTTCCAGAGCCGGATTTTCCAGAAGTTCCGCATGTATACGGTCTTCCAGTTCTACAGCGGGCAATTCCAGTAGCTTCACTACCAGAATCTGCTGGGGCGACAGTGTCTGTACCTGTTGCTGCGCTTGAGTTTGTACTTGTCTGGAACCTTGTGCCATACTTATTCTTTTCTTTTACTCGCCACAAAGATAATGCAAACCGAGACAGAATAAAATGAACGAGTTCATTTTTTATGCCGAGGCGCAGCTTATCTTCGCACTTTTTGCAAAAATAGTGAATAGTTCGGGAACGCGAAATGTTCTCGGTATAAGTTTTTCATGCAAGCATGAAAGTTTGGCGCCTAATTTACATTATCTTCGTTAAAAGCGAAGATAAGCTGCACATCAGCATTAAAAAATAAGCAAGCTTATTTTGTGCTGCTTTTGGTTTGCATTATCTTTGTGCGTATCAACTTAAAAAATTGCAACGTTATGTTTGATAAAGAAACTTATGTGCAGCGCAGAGCCCTGCTGAAAAAAAATGTTGGCTCCGGAGTGTTACTATTCTTGGGAAATGACGAACAAGGACTGAATTATGAAGATAATGCTTTCCGTTATCGTCAGGATTCTACCTTTCTCTACTATTTCGGCTTGTCGTTTGCCGGACTTTCCGCTATCATTGACATCAATGAGAACAAAGAAATCATTTTCGGGGACGAACTGACTATCGACCATATTGTGTGGATGGGCACACAGCCAACTCTGAAAGAGAAGAGCGAACGGGTAGGTATTCGGGAGACACTTCCTTCTGCCGGAATTATCAGCTATCTGCACAAAGCCGTACAAAAGGGGCAGACGGTACATTATCTTCCGCCTTACCGTCCCGAACATAAGTTGAAACTCATGGATTGGCTGGGTGTTCCGCCTGCACGCCAGGAAGGTTCCGTACCGTTTATCCGTGCGGTGGTGGCACAGCGTAATTATAAATCTGCTGAAGAGATTGCAGAAATAGAAAAAGCATGTGATGTGACTGCCGACATGCATATCAAGGCGATGGAAGTGATTCGGCCGGGTATGTACGAATATGAAGTTGTGGCAGAGATGAACCGTGTAGCCGAAATGAATAATTGCGAACTTTCTTTCCCTACGATTGCCACAATCAACGGACAGACTTTGCATAATCATTATCATGGTAATAAAATTAAATCGGGTGACTTGTTCCTGATCGACGCCGGTGCGGAACTTCCGTCGGGTTATTGCGGTGACATGTCGTCTACTGTACCTGCCGATAAAACGTTTACTTCAAAACAACGTGCCGTTTACGAAATTCAGAATGCTATGCATCTGGAATCTGTAAAGGCTCTCCGTCCGGGTATTCCTTATATGGAAGTGTACGACTTATCTGCCCGCGTAATGGTAGAAGGTTTGAAAGGACTGGGCCTGATGAAAGGAAATGCAGATGATGCAGTGCGCGAAGGTGCTCATGCATTGTTCTATCCTCACGGTCTGGGACACATGATGGGACTGGACGTGCATGATATGGAAAACTTGGGAGAAGTGTGGGTAGGTTATGACGGTCAACCCAAGAGCACACAGTTCGGACGTAAGTCTCAACGCCTTGCTATTCCTTTGGAACCGGGCTTTGTACATACTGTTGAGCCGGGTATCTACTTTATTCCTGAATTGATTGACATGTGGAAAGAAGGAAAGAAATTCACAGACTTTATCAATTATGACAAAGTGGAAGAATATCGTGACTTCGGCGGTATCCGCAATGAAGAAGATTATCTTATTACAGAAACCGGTGCCCGCCGCTTAGGCAAGAAGATACCGTTGACTCCGGAAGAGGTGGAAGCGTTGCGATAGTATCAATTTAAGAATGAGTCTAATGAAAAAACTACTATTCTTATTTTGTCTTTTGTCCTGGAGTGTATTGCATGCACAAAAGACGATTAATCGGCCTCCGTTTATAGCAAAGGCAACGGAAACCATTGAGATAGCTGCTATTCATTTGTCGGATACAGCTACCGTGGTTGATGTGGATGCAAAATTTATTCCAAAGAACTGGATACGTATTGCTCCTGCTACTTGTCTGGTTGCAGATAATGGTGAACGTTACCAGGTGCGGCAGGGAGTAGGCATAGAGTTGGGCCAGGAATTTTGGATGCCTGAGTCGGGTGAGGCTACTTTTTCTTTGATATTTCCACCTCTGCCGGCATCTGTAAAGTCGTTTGATTTTGTGGAAGGTGAAGGTGAAAGAGACTTTAATCTTTTTGGTATCAGCCTGATCGGGAAGTTGCCCAAACTCCAATTGCCTAAAGACTTAGGGAAAGCCGGCAAAGCGACTGCTGTTGCTTTGCCGACGCCTGAAATCAAAGAGGGAACCGCTATCATCAGTGGGCGTATTCTGGATTATAAGCCTTCATTTCGCATGAAAGTCGAACTACATTCAGCTGATTTTTTATCTGCTTATGGACAAAAGAATACAGAGTTAAAGTTGGATGAAGCAGGAAATTTTCATACGGAAATGCCTGTTTCACATCCTTCTGTTGCCTATTTAAGTGTGGGTGGCTCTGTTATTTCTTTTTTATTGTCTCCAGGTGGCGAAACCAAGATTACTGTAAATCTTCGTGAGATGACGCGTGCTTCCAGTCGTTTGCGGAAAGATGCGAAACCTGAAGGGAAGAAGGTTTATTTTGAAGGACTGAATGCCGGATTGAATACGGAGATGAATTCCGGATTAGAGATTCCTCTTTGTTCTGTTGAGCTGAAAGACTTGTATGACATGAATCCGGACCAGTACAAGGCATATTGTATGCAGAAGTATGAGGAAGCAGACAAGGCGATCTACGCTAATAAGAAGATAAGTAAGGCTTATGCGGAACTGTTGACGGTGCTGAATAAAGATGCATTGTATGGGTTGTTATGTGGATATGATTATCAGCTATTGCAGGCTTATGCTCAGCAAAAGGGGCTGTCTGTGCGTGATGCAAGTAAAGAGTATCGTTCTCCTGAACCATCAAATGACTATTTCGATTTTCTAAGTGAACTTGGTTATATCAATTCACCCAAGTCTGTGTATTGTTTTAATTATCCTTCCAGGGTAGTTAATACCGGGTATATAAGCTTGCCGTCTGTAAAGCGAGGTGACATCTTTGATTATTTACTCAATTCCCCTAAAGTGGCCCCTAAAGATAAGGAGACGATGAAGAAATATCGCGATAATCCGTCATCGTATGATTCTTCGGTAATGAAAGAACTGAGGAATAGATATGATGCTCTTTTTCAGGAATTTGGTAGACAAGGAATGGAAGCTAACCGAAAAGCGGTTGAAGAACTGATTGGTAGCCAAGGTATCTATTATGATGTACAGAAAGCCATGCAATGTGTTTCGAAACTGGAAGATTTTACACCTTTATCTGAAGATGATTTTGCTGCGTTGCATGCAATTGAAAATTCCTATTTTCTGAACCGGTTGACCGCAATGAATACGGAACTGCTTCGGAGGATAGAAGAGAATAAGAGTAAACGTGGTTTCACGGTTCGTACTTTGGCTGCAGACGTTAAAGATGATGAACTGTTTGAAGCTATGGTCGCTCCGTTCAAAGGTAAAGTGGTGCTTGTTGATTTCTGGGCTACCTGGTGTGGTCCTTGTAAGATGGCAATGAAGATGATGAAGCCTATGAAGGAAGAACTGATAGATAAGGATATCGTGTATGTCTTTATTGCCGGTGAAAATTCTCCGGAGACAACATGGAATAATATGATACCCGATATTCATGGTGAACATTATCGACTTACCAATGCACAATGGGCGGCTATCTGCAATAAATTTGAGGTTCGTGGTGTACCTACCTATCTGGTACTCGACCGTGAAGGAAAACAAACTTATCGGTCGGTCGGTTTTCCGGGAACGGATGCGGTGAAGGGTGAATTACTGAAAACATTAAATTCTTCCGCTGACTGATCATATACTCTAATAAACGAAAAGGGGCAGCTATGGCTGCCCCTTTTCGTTTATTATCTAATCGGTGTTATCAGATAAACTGTCCGTCTTCGTTGATCTTAACTTTCACTTCCTTTTCGCCTTGCTCCAGCTCTATCCAGTAGTAGTTCCCGGCAGGAGTTTCAAAATATTCGGCATCATCTACTACATAGTCGCTATATTGTGACGCTTTAATGGCATCTGTTACTTTTACTGGAAGTACATATACATCCCATGAGGTGGAAATCCATTCATAGTTTGTACTAAGCAATACTTCTTTACTTTGATTTTCGTGTATGATATCCACTTCAATCATTCCTTTCTCCTGCTCAATCTCAATAATACGGGCGTTAGGATAATTCTTCTGTATAAGTTCTGTTACGGCAGTAACCATATTGGATGGAGCATCCGGCAGCAATGATTCATTATTGCCGTTACCGTCATCATTTACGGCTTTAATAAGAATTCCGTCTGCTGAATAATGTAAGTCCATATCTATATCCTGTGCAGATTCCACTTCTATGATGTAGATAACCTCTTTTTCGGTTCCTGCACGTTCAATGCGTTCCACTTCATTATCTTTTTGCCAAGTGGCGTATTCACTGCTCTCAAAGGAGGTCCTTACTGCTTGTGGAATGGCACTATATGGCATTTCTGTCTCCGTCATATGCCACGAACCATCTGCCTTGTACCAAGCTTCTGTTTTATATCCGTTGTCACTCTTGTTGTTGAATTCAGCTTTGTAATATTGCTCTTGCGAGACAGTTTTTGTTTCCCAACTCAGGTTAGCGGTGTTAGAAAAACTACTATCGAATGCCGTGCGTACAGCTTCGGGAACTTTAGAGCTTGGGAGATCGTCGTCGTCGTCATTACAGCTTTGTAGGCTTAACATCCCCATAGCTAATAGGGCTAAATACATTTTCAATTTCATAGTTACTTATTTTTTAGAGTTTTTGATTATTGTTGATTTTATTGCAAAGATGACGGGCAATTCTGGAAGAAATTGGGAATTTGCCTCCAAAAGTGGATAATAAATTCTATATTTGCGATTTTAACATTAAAAAGAGCAGATTGCTAATGAATTTATACTGATTATGGTACAGAAATTGGAAAAACACACCCGTATTGACGTAGCTGACGTGCTGCGTGGGCTCGCCGTTATGGGCATCATTGTATTACACTCCATCGAACACTTTAATTTCTATTCATTTCCTGATACAAGTACTCAAAGTGCATGGCTTAACTTTTCTGATAAAGCCATTTGGGACGGACTCTTTTTCATGTTCGGAGGAAAGGCTTACGCTGTGTTTGCTTTACTTTTTGGTTTTAGTTTCTTCATCCAGGATAATAACCAGCGTATGCGTGGCAATGATTTTCGTTTGCGTTTTTGCTGGCGATTGATCTTATTGTTCATTCTTGGTAATATAAATGCAGCTTTTTTCACGGCCGAAGTATTGGTGCTCTATTCGTTAGTCGGATTCATCTTACCACTTACCTGCAGGCTGAAAGATAAATGGTTGTTTATTCTGGCATGTGTACTTCTGATACAACCATTACCACTTTATTATGTGATATGTGCCTGCATAGATCCTTCTTTTGTGACTCCCTCTATTCCGACAGGTAGTTACTGGGGAGCTGCTTTTCAAGTGCAGAGTCACGGCACTTTCCTTGAAACTCTGCGTGTGAATTTATGGGAAGGGCAGATTGCCAGTCTTGCATGGGCTTGGGATCACGGACGTGTATTCCAGACTGCCGCTCTTTTCCTGTTCGGCTTGCTGATAGGACGTCGGGGACTTTTCCTGAAGGAAAATCTGAAATTCTGGAATAAGGTACTTTGTGGCGCTCTTATCGCTTTCTTCCCCCTATATGGATTGGGTAATATGTTGCCGGGTTTCATCGTTAGTAAGTCTATTCTTACTCCTTTGTTACTAATCATAACTTCCTTGTCCAAATTTGCATTTATGCTGATATTGGTGTCGGGTGTTATCTTTGCTTTCTATCGGACAAACCTGCATGACTGGTTGATGAAGATTACTCCTTACGGTAAGATGAGTCTTACAAATTATATTACTCAGAGTATTATCGGTTCGTTGTTGTTCTATAATTGGGGTCTTGCACTTCACTCTCAGTTGGGTATAACAGCCAGCTTCCTGGTAGGAGTAGTGCTCTTCATCGTGCAGCTTGCTTTCTGCCGTTGGTGGATGAGCCGTCATGCACACGGTCCGCTGGAATACTTGTGGAAACGAGCGACTTGGTTGAAATAAAAGATTTTTTATAGATATTTTTCCCACAGATAGCGGAGCGGACTGAGTAGACGTGCAGTTACGCTCCGTTCGTCTGTCATGACCTCTGCTGTGCCGGAAAGTTCTCCTTTAAAGTCCAACTGCTTGCCATATGAGGTGCATAAATTTTGTGGCAGACTTACCGTGACAGTGTACATATTGTCCTCGCTTGCTAATAGTGAAACAGACAGCACTTCTCCGGTGAGGAAGCCGAATTCCATGTATGGATACCCTGTCACACTGATATTCACTCTTTGTCCGGGGCATACTTTGCCTGATCCGCTGACGGGTAATTTTATTTTTCCTATAATGTCACCGGGAGTAGAGGCTACAATAGAGAACACTTTATCTCCCGCATTGACATTCTGGTTCTTCTGCCAGATATTATTGTAAGATAATATACCACTGGCAGGGCTGGTAAAGAGATATCCCAACTCCCAATCGCTGATGCTTACCTGTAAATCATTGAGGGCTGATTTTAACGAAGTGCTTATTGTATTGGCTTCCCGATTACGTTCCATACGGATTTCTACAATATTCTGTTGTAATTGCGCCTCTTGTATTCTGGCAGATGAAAGTGAAGTCATTAGTTGCTCTCTCCCTTGCCTGCGATTCAGATAGGTTTGTTGTGCTTCTTCATAATCAGCTTTCGATATTAATCCTTTGTCGAAGAGTTTCTTTTCCCGGCTATGGGTAGCGGAAGCTATCTGTACCTGTTCTTCATCAAGTTCTGCTTGTTTATTCAGATGCCGGATGTACTTCTGATACTCTTGCAGTTCTTTGCAGGCGGCCTGCTCTTTCTGGGCGTAGAGGTCTATCGACAGAAAATTACGATAATCTGTCAAGCATTTGATGAAAGAGGCATAAGCATTCTGAATGTTTCCGAGTTCCGGTTTCTCTGGAAACACGGTTTGGCAGATACAACTATCCGTCAGAATGAAAGAAGTAATCCTTTCTTTCAGTTCCAATACATGGGCAGTGATGGCAGGATTCTCCAGTACAGCTATGATATCTCCTGCTTTTATGGTTTCACGGTCTTTTCGATATACCTCCTGAATTTTTCCACTTCCTCTTGCCACGATCCATACGGGCGGATGCTCTGTGGTGATGGTGATCCCGGCACTTACTATATCCGGGTATTTGAAGAAAGAGCCGCCGATGAAGAGCAGTGCCAATACCCCGAAGAATACGGTTATTCCCCACCTGATCAATGCGTGTGGCGGTCGCGTCAATATCTCCTGCACCTCCTCACACCTCAATTCTATGTCCTTTTCTTCTTGTTTCTTCATAACTCTCAACTCTCCATTTTCAACTCTCCACTTATTAAAGTTCCAATTGGTTCTTCACCAGCTTGTAATATCTTCCTTCCAGAGCAATCAGCGCTTCATGCGTTCCGGTCTCTGCTATCCTGCCCTGTTCTATGACGATGATTTGTTCCGCATTCCTTACGGTGCTCAACCGGTGGGCTACCACTACGGATGTCCTGCCTTTGAAGAAGGTTTGCAGGTTGTTCATGATAGTGCGTTCGTTGTTGGCATCCAGTGCATTGGTTGCTTCGTCGAAGAAGATGAATTCCGGGTCTTTGTACACGGCGCGGGCTATGAGTATGCGTTGTTTCTGTCCCTGACTTAATCCGTGCCCTTCCTGTCCTATCTTAGTATTGTATGCTAAAGGCAATTCTTCTATGAAATCGTGTATATTTGCCACTTCAGCAGCATGGCGCAGACGTTTCTTGTCGATATGCTCTACTCCGGGTGCAATGTTACCGGCAATACTGTCGGAGAAGATGAAACCATCCTGCATTACTACGCCGCACCGCTTGCGCCACTCGCGAATACTGTAACTTCCCAGTGGAGTATCCCCGATGAAGATATCGCCGCTTGCGGGCGGGTAGAATCCTAACAGTAGTTTAACGAGTGTTGTCTTTCCGCTTCCGCTCATACCCACGATGGCCGTTTGCTTGCCCGGCGGAATCACTAGGTTGATGTCGTCCAGCGTCGGGTATTCGCTTAGCGGATCATATTTGAAGTTAAGGTTTTGGAGTCTTATTTCTTTTCCTTCCGGTATTTCCCGCAGTAATTCGCGGGTGGGGTCTTCTTCATCCGGCTTGTCGCGCACTTCGCTGAGGCGGTCCATGCTGAGCCGTGCGTCCTGCATATCGCGGGCAAAGGCGATGAGCTCATTTACCGGACTGTTCAACTGTCCGATGATGTATTGCACGGACAGCATCATACCCAGTGTCATTTCCCCTTTCACTACCAAGCTCGCTACGAGTGCGGTAATCAGCAAGTTCTTGCTTTGATTAATCAGCACCGCTCCCGAATCCTGATACTGTCGTAGGGCAAGGCTTTTGATGTTTACTTTGAATAGCTTTGCTTGTATTCGCTCCCATTCCCAACGTTTCTGTTGTTCGCAGGCACTGAGTTTTATTTCCTGCATACCGTTCACCAGTTGCACTACCGTGCTTTGATTGGCACTTTGCTGGGCAAAACGCTTGTGATCCAGTTCGGCGCGCTTCTTCATGAATAGCCAGACGTATGCCACGTACAGGGCGCTTCCGCCCATGAAGATAAGGAATATCATGCCACTGTACACCAACAGTACAATGCCGAAGATGATAATATTGAATACGGAAAAGATAACGCTGAGGCTACTTCCCGTCAGGAAATCCTGTATGCGCTTGTGGTCGTTGATGCGTTGCAGGATGTCTCCTGTCATTTTGCTGTCGAAGTAGCTGATAGGCATCTTCATTAGCTTGATAAGGAAGTCTGATATGAGGGCGATGTTGATGCGTGTGCCCAGATGTAGCAATATCCAGCCCCGTATGAAATCTACGGCACTGCTGCTGAAAGACAGCATCAACTGGGCAATCAGCACCAGATAGATAAAACCGAGATTCTGGTTGTTGATGCCGAAGTCTACTACCGATTGTGTGAGGAAGGGTAACATGAGCTGTATCATACTGCCCAGTAGCAGACCTAAAAGTAGTTGCCCCACCAACCTCCGGTACGGGCGGAGATAGGAGTAGAGGAAGCTAAAACCTCTGCGATTCACTTCGTCTCCCTCGTCCTCTATTGTATAAAATTCGGGTGTGGGCTCCAGCAACAACGCCACACCTGTGTCTTCTTCGTTCTTTCGGGAACTCAGCCAGCAATTACAAAATTCTTCTTTGGTATATTTTAGTTTTCCTGCACCGGGGTCGGCCACCCAAACATGCTTATCGTTGAGCTTATATACTACGACAAAGTGCTGCTGGTTCCAATGTATGATGCAGGGTAAAGGAGCTTCCTGTAGCTTTTCATAACCCACTTGTACGCAAATGCTGCGAAAACCAATCTTTTCTGCCGCTTCGCTGATACCAAGCATGGATACCCCTTCACGGGTGATGAATGACTTTTCCCTTAACCCTTCCAGCGAATAGCGTTTGCCATAGAAGGCTGCTACCATGCGGAGGCAGGTGGGGCCGCAGTCCATGGCGTCATGCTGAGGATAGTAAGGAACAAATGTCATTGCATTATCTTATCTAATACTTCTTTTAAATCTGAAATATGGCTGGGACGTGGTAAATTCCTATGCAGAATTTTACCATCTGAGTTAAGCAATATGTATCGGGGTATTGTAAATTCATCACTTCCATATATTTGTTTCTGAATACTCTTTTGTAATTCGGAGGCTGCCAGTAAGTGAAAGCCGCTTAATTTATAATTATTGATGCATTGTTGCCAACTGTCTTTTTGTGTGGAATTATCGATAGATATATATACTACAGATATGTCTTTATAAGTACTTAGTAGTTCATTCAACTCTTTTTTATACTTGAATTCATGTCTACATGGCATACACCAACTTGCCCATAAATCAATGAATATATATTTGTTTTTAAGCTCCGATATAGTTCTGAGTTGTGATAAGGAATCTATGTTCTGTTTGATGTACGAGCAAAAGAAGTCTTTTGAATCTTCTTCATTTCGGCTTTTATCATTAATAATAGCGGTATATTGACTATCAGGGAATTTCTCATTGAAATATTTTCGGACTTTAGGAAGGTTCATTACTGGCGTGTTGCGTTCCAATTGGCGGAGATATGCTTTCCCCAATAAAACAGGATGCATATCTATAGGTGCATATAAAATATTTCTATAAGGTCCGAATATGTTTTCCTCACATTCTTCTGGTGCTTCTTCCCCGTAGTAGAACACCAGATATTGGGAGACGAATAAATCATAATCATATTTTAATGTTTCCCGGCTAAGTAGTGCAGTGGTTTTAAATAGATTATCTATTTGATTGACTATTTCTGTACTATCTTTAATAGCAGTGACTTTATAATCTTCTATCTCTAATATACTTCTTAGGAGCAAAATTAGATAGCTGTTGTATTGTAGTAGAATTTCTTTTCCTAATTTATCGATAAAGTCCTGAGACGTGGTTGTGCTTAGTGGTATTTCGTTTATGGCTTTCATTGTCGGAAGAATGATATTCTTCTGTATTTCCGGTATAATCGTGTTGAATTCTCTTTTTTGCCCAACATATTCGTTTATTAGTTCTTCCATTGGTCCCATATAGAGGTCATAATGGGAGGCGTTTGTGAATTTGTCCTGTAAGTATTCTAATCCATCTTGATTGCTTCCTTCAAATGTTATTTGTTTATTATTGATGTGTATCTTTAAAGAGTCATTTGGAAAAAGAATAACCTCACATTTCGTTCCTTGTGAGAATTGGCAATATATAAAATTAAATGAGACGATGTCTGTACTATAAATACATGGCTTATTTGTTGTAACTTTAAGTATTGTTGTTGGTAGTTGATTATTGTATCCTCCATCTATAGGCTCATAGATAGAAATTTCGCAATCTTGTTCTGTTGAAAATAGAATAGTTGCGTTTTGCGCATGACCACTTATTGGTAATAAGAGCATGAAAAAAAGAGAGAAGAGTTTGTATTTCATAATTATCTGTTTAAAAAGGGGATGTGCCAGAAGTTATTTAGTATATCACAAACAAATAATTGTTTATCTACATACTGTGTAACTTTTGGCACACTCTCTTTAAGAGTTTTTACTTAGGATCGTCTACTGCTTGCTACAAGCCCAGTCGCCGCCATTGCATCTTTTGGCCATTACATTTGCAACATTTACTGTCTCATTTACTATTATGGTAAATGTTGAACCACCTGCGCAATGACAGTTTTCTACATGTCCGGCTCCTCCTCCTCGGAGTCCATTCATAGCCACTTTGCATAATTGAAATTTTAGAAATTCTTCTTTCATATCATTTAGCATTTTAAGTGAAATAACTTGAGTGATATTTTGCAACCGTCACTCTTATCGGCTATTGTGTCTCGAGAACAATATCTTTATGTTAATACATACTTTAGATTTTCTATCTGATATATGTATGGTAAGTAATGTTTATTTGCAATTATAGTGGGCGTTTCATTTATTTGTTGTTGTAAGCAATATAACTGTTGTTGTTTCCATATTTCCTTCGATTTATCCGTTATACGATTAGGGTTTTCTATGTGGTGGTTTTTGTGCCATTTTAATAATGAATCCATGGCCTTTTTCCAACCTTCTGTAAGATAGATTGAGATTATTATTTGTGCAACTTGTTTCCCCGTGTCATCTCCCGGGAAAGTCAATAGCACTAAAGATATAGGCTGTTCATCAGCAATTTTTTGAACTTGTAAAAGTGTCTTTGCGCAGTTCTTGCAATTAGGATTAGTGACAAATAATAATTGATTCTCACCTGTTACATCATTGTGTAAAGTAATGTCATGCTTCGGCATTTCTCTAATTTGGGGTTCTTGGGCTAAAATGGCTTGAAATATTTGAGGGTTTAGTAAGCCTGAGAAATGAGTCTTGAGCTGCTTTCTTTCTTCATTATAGCTCAGCAATTTCTTTAGTTGTATCCAAATTATTAAATAAATGCAGCTTATAGTAATAATGAGAAATACTGTTTGTATAGAAAGTACCTGATTATATTGATCTTTTATTAAATATAAAGTAAGGCAGTTACTCCATACTATCAAGTTTATAACCATACAGAGCATGCATCCTTTACGGATTATAAAGATCTGATAGATTACGGAGAAGATAGTAAATCCTATTGCGGTAATATTACATATTAAACTGATGTAGTAAAAGTCGTATGGGCGGATAAGGGTAAATAGCAATAAAGTGCTGAAGTAGAATAATGATAATTCTCCTAATCCTATCCCTATAATATGTGAACCTTTAGAATGTAATACTTCATTGCAATCAATAGCTTTGCCTATGTGGCAGAAGTGGTGCAAGAACTTACTATTGACAGTTTCTTTATAGAGAATCGCGGAAGATACGAGAATTCCTATACATAACGTAAATAAGTAGAGTACCATTCCCGTTGAGTAGCTACTACTTGTACTGTATAATATAAGCAGGATAGTAGCGGTGGCAGCTAATAGTAATTGATATCGCTGAATCCAATCGACTGCATTTTTCAGCCAACAGTTCTTTTCTTGATTGGTTCTCTCTGTTACTTCGCTAACTAATACACCGCCTGTCCACTTTTGTAAGAATTGTTGTTTGCTTACTCTCATGTGTTGGGAATGAGGTATAGTAATAGTGATATATGCTTCTTCTATCTCCTCAACCAAGCAAAAAGGAGAATCATTATCATTAGTGATAACAATACATGGAGCTTCCAATTTTTCAAGATATTCTTTGGGAAGTTGATATACCGCATTATTGATGTGAAGTGAGTCCAGTGCATCGCTGATGCCTCGCATACTGTTGCCCAACGGATTGTCGAGCAAACGATGTACGGTCATCTTACTCACTTTTACGTGTAATTCGCGTAAATAGTGATAGAGTATTTCACTGGTGTTATCAACTCCCAACATAATGTCCCTCTTTTAAATTTAAAGCATAAATTCACCCTCTAAAGAAATAGTATCTGAAACAATTTCTATATAGTATGTTCCTGAATCTTGCATAGTCAGGTTTACGGAGAGTGCAGCCGGGCTTATATATTCCTGTGAGTAAATAGTTTCACCGGTAGATTCTTTGGTAATCTTGATGGTGACTGCTGGCATCACTTCTTCAAAAGATATGGATACTACTTTATTATATAAGTAAGCATGTGCAACTTGTGGGATAAGACTTCTATTTATAGGTTTGTTCGGTTTAAAATCCTTTAGTGGAATTTCTCTTTCTGTATTGTTATATTCCATCGTACTTCCATTTTCCTGTGCTTGGATGGAGCAAACAATAGTAAATGCGGTGATTAATATGATCAAAAGTGTTTTCATAAAATTATTTTTTTGATTATGTTATGTGTGCAAATTAAGAGATTGTTATTCATAAAAACAACTTTGGAGGTGTGTAGTTTTTGTGTAGTTTTGCTTTCTCAGATGTAGTTTCTGTGTAATATGAAGCCTCTTTTTCAGATAGAAGTGATAGCTTTAATGAAATTATCATTTTTGTCAAGTTGCATTTTCTTTTCAAGAATGCTACTCCGTCTTTTATATATGCTATTAGGGGTTCTGCTTAAAATGGCTCCAAGTTCCTGTATGGAAAAGCCTGACAAGTGGATGCAACAAAAGAAAATGTCTTTATCAGTCAGTAATGGAAAGTTCTTTCTCAGGTGTGAAGTATATTCGGGAATCAAACAATTAATCTCCTTTATTAAGGACTTCTGGTCATCATTTGTTAATTCCGGTTTTTCTGTTAGCTTGGCATTAATGTCATTTTGATGATTCAATATGCTTTGTGCTTTCATATAGAAGGTCGTTTCTTGTAATTGGCCTTTTACTTTTTCTATATCTATTTCCATTGTCCTTATATTATTTTTCTCAGATGATACTTTCTTGTATTTATATTGTCTTATAAATAGATAGCTCCCTACTATAAGTATGCATATACTGATATATAATATCCATCTTTTTATGGGGATATCAGACCTATATTGGGGTGGGGTAGGAGAATAAAACGTGCTTGTCGACAATATATAGAGATTTTGATTGTGTGCACTATCTTGATAGGCAGAGTAAAGCCTCTCCAGTTCAAGCGATTCTTCTAATTCGTTTAATTTTTTTGCAATATCGGCAAGGCGCATATAAGCATTGGCTTTGGTGACGTATTCTTGGGTATGCAAGGCTTTATTGAAATAGAACTGGGCAGAATCATATAGTTGTGCTTTATAGTAGGCGTCTCCTAACAAGAGGTATCCTTTGGTATATAATGTAGTGTCAGTTAAGAGGGTAAAGTTTTCTTTGGCGTATTCTATAGCCTCTTTACCTTTTTGCATTCTACTATACAAAGCACTTAAGGAAGATGCAATGTCAGCTTTCAACATATTGTAGGGAAAGTGTTTTGTAAGTTCTGAGGCTTGTAATAGTAATGATTCAGCGTGCTGGTAATGTGCTTTTCCTTTTTCTATATTTATACTTCCGCGTTTGGATAAGGCTTCAACCAAGTTGATTGTGTCTTTCTGCAAGGTCGCTTGCTGCTGCATCAACTGATATATGGAATCCGCATTGTTATAATGGTTTTCTTGATAGTAAATGTTGCCAATATTATTATATATCAATGATAATAGTTTTGACCTTTCACTGTTCTTAGCATAATAGCTTGCATTTACATATAGGTTTAGTGCATGAGAATAGTTCCTTTGATCCCTTAAAACTCCTCCCCAATGGTAATACGCTTTCGCCTGCATCTGTACATCTCCAATAGAATCATAATACTGCACAGCCGTCCGTATCAGTGAATCATCCGTTTGTACAATGTAGTTTTTGTCTCTGGCTTGTGTCAGTAGCAGAGCATAGTAAGCGCGATCCGCGTGTACTGTCAGTTGTTGAGATTCTATGCTTTCCAGAATATGCAATGCACTGTCTGGATATTCTTCCATTAACGAATCTGCTTGTACTAACAGTATATTGTGATTGTGCTGTCGTGTACATGAGTTTAGTAAAAGAAAACTTATTAGCCATATTGTAACATAAATGCCCTGCTTCATTTTGATGAGTATTTGGTTAGTAGTATACAAAGGTATCTCTTTTGAGAAATATTACCAAGTCAACTGTATGTTTTTTGAGTTCTCTTTCTTCTTATCTTTCTCAACACGTTGAGAATCTTTTCTCACATAATTAAGAGTTTATTCTCATCGTATTGAGAAGAAACTCTCACCGTATTGAGAAAAGATTCTCTATAAAGGGAGAATACTTTCTTTATAAAGCTTCTATTTGCTTCTTATCTGTTATCCGAGGATACTAATAAATACTTCAATTCGGCCAATTGATAAACGCTTGGCATATAGTGTCCGTTGACAATAACCGCTGGTGTATGACTGATATTATTTCGCTCACAATATTCTTGTTGCTGTCTCCAAAGTAGCTGTGCAACGTCATTGATGTAGTATTTCTCTACACCCGGTATTTCCTGAATCTCGAACCATTCCTCCAGTAAATAAGTAGCCTTTTCCCAACCTTCGGAGAGATAGGCGGAGAGAATTGTCTGTGCAATATGTGCTCCCAGACGATCATTGGTGTATATGACTAATGAGATGGATATATCCGCTGAGATCTCCCGAATGTGGTGGTGAACTTTGGCGCATGCCTTGCAGTTGGGATTCACAACTACCATCAGTCTGTCTTTTGTATGATCGGCAGAATTGTGTAAAGCTATATCAGGATGGATCATCGTTCTGACTTTAGGCTTTAACGCCAGTAGCTTCTGGAAAGTGATTGGATTGAGTAGACCGGATAATTTGACCTTCATGAAACGCTTCTCCTTGTCCGAAGAAACAAGTGCTTTTGCCTGTATCCAGAATATCAGGCAGATAACGCTGACTGCAATCATAGAAAAGAGAATCCGGATGGAAAATCTCCATTCAAAGTTATTCCGTATGATATAAAGCGATGCTGCTGTCAGCCAGACCGAGAAGGTGGTGAGCATACAAAATAGACAGGCTTTATGAATAAAGAATATCTGATATATAATAGAGTATAGCGTAAATGCAATTGCTATGAAAACAGACAGGGCAGCCAAAAGATGAAACTCTTCGGGACAGACGGCTGTGAAGAAGAACATCGTGGTGAAATACATCCACGATAGCTCTCCAATTCCTATTCCTGCAATACTTGCACCTTTGGATTTGAGCACTTCATTGCAATCTATAACTTTGCCTATATGGCAGAAACGGTGTAGAAAATGATGGTCTACCATCTCTTTGTATAGGATTATAGTAGAAATGAGAATACCGCAAGTTAATGCAGAGAGATAGAGTGGTAATCCGGGGGGATAATTTCTGCTCCAGATTGAAGAGAAAACTAAGAGGACAGATATGATCCCGGCAATTAGTATTCTGTGTTGCCGACACATATAATTAATATTTTTGATCAGGCAATGAGATTCACAGATGGTTTCCCGAGTGGTTTCACCCAACAGGACAACTCCTGTCCATTGGTGAATAAATAATTTTCTACTTATGGGCATGTGGCTGACTTCGGAAGTAGTGATAATGAGCCGATCCTGTTCTATCTTTTCAACAAGACAGAATGTAGAATGGCTTGTTTCCAATTGGGTAATGAACGGGCCGTGCAGCTTCTCCAGATATTGGGGTTGAAGTTGGTAAACTACGTTCTTTACATGAAGTGCATCTAAAGCGTCACTAATACCTTGCATGGTGTTGCCCAACGGATTGTCGAGCAGACGGCATATAGTAGTCCTGCTCACTTTTACGGTCAATGACCGTAAAAAGTGATGGACTACTTCACTGGTGGCATAATCATCTCCCAGCATAGTCTGAATTTATAGTTAAAGTTTAGGTTAGGTTCTTTGTTAAAGAGTAAAGTATCCGCTTAAGCGAATTTCATCTGATACAATCTCTATCTGATATTCTCCGGAATTTTCTGCACTTACATTGATTGTGATAAGTGTAGGCATGGAATAAATCTCAGAATAAATGACTGCTCCTGTAGAAACATTTGTAATGGTAATACTTGCAGAAGGCAAATCCTTGTTGAAAACTATAGTGACTATATCACTATCGACATAGGCACTGGCGGGCTGGATGATGATGCTCCGAGCTATAGGACCACCTTCTTTAGATCCTACCGGGTCTAAGGGAATCTCCCTTTCATCATCATCGGCAAATGAAAAACGATCCTGGGCTTGCAATGAAATACTGCCCAATACTACAGTTAATACAAAAAATGCAAATAATAACTTTTTCATAAGATATACTTTTAATTTGTTACGACGGTGGCAAATTTAGAGAGAAATTATCCAATGAAAGTGTATAAAAAGTGTAGAAATGTAGGGAAAAGGTTCTATAATCTGGAATTTGCTCTTATTTTTATAGAAGTTTCTCCAGAATATCACGAAGTGACATTGATTTATCGGTGTATTTCATTTTCTGTTCTAATATTTTCTTAGTCTTTTTATATATGGCATCTCTGCTACATTCCATAATATATCTGAAATGGCTGGTAGGTATGTCTGTCAGATATAGACAGCAAAGGTGTATTTCATCTTGCGACAGGGGATATTTTGTAGCAAGACGGATAGTTATGTTATTCCAGCGTATATCAGTTTCTGCAATTAGCTGCCTCCAATCTTCTTCATCGAAATACTCGCTCGATTTATCTGTTTTCTTATATGATTGGATGATTCGTTTCATTTTTACATATACTTCAGAGTGTTCATAGGATTCTTTAAGTAATGCTTGACGTTCTGTTTTTAAAGTGTATAGTTCTTCTTCTAGGATTTGTTTTTCTGTTTGGCTGTAGTTATGTAGGGTGATCTCTTTTTGTAGAAAGTTGATTTGCTCATTTTTCTGTTGAAGCAGTTCTTCTGTCTGCTTGTTTATTTCTATTTCTTTTCGTTTGAAGTTGATTACTTCTTTTTTGTGTCTTTTCCATAATGCGAGAAATAGTGTCAAGAAAATCACTATTCCTATGGCTATATAATAATAAACTTGATCTAAGTTTGCTTTGAATTCTGATTGTTTGCGCTGTATTAGTATATTTTTCTCAGCTGTAACGATTTCAGCACTCTGTTGCTTTTGTTGGGCGCTATCCAGATAAGAAGAGTATTTTCTTTCCATCTCAAGTGCCTTTTCCAATAATCCCTGCTTTTTGGCAATATCAGCTAAACGCATATAGGCACCTGCTTTGGTATAGTGGTCTTCGCTATGAAGGCTTTTATTTAAGTAAATTGAGGCGGAATCATATTGAGATATTTTGTAATAAGCGTCACCCAAAACCAGATAGGCCCTGTCCAGTGCATTTGAATTATCTTGATTGTTGATATTGAGTTTTGCGAATTCAACAGCTTTTTCCCCCATGTTCATACGTCCGTATAATAGACTTAATGAATAAGCTGTTTTGGCTATCATACTTCTTTGATTCATGTTACATGAAATATTGAAAGCATGGAGTATTTTTTCTTCTGCTTTTTGATAGCATTCTCTTCCTTTTCTTATGTTTATCATCCCTCGTTGGGATAGTGCATCAGCCCAAAGGATAGAGTCTTTCTCCAATATTGCTAATTTTTCTGTTATTTGATAGATTGAATCGGCTTGTTCATTTAATCTTTGTAAATAGTATAAATAGGCTATATTGTTGTATATATGCCCTGTTAAACTATTGTCAAAGATTCTTTTTGAATAGGTTATGGCTTTAAAGAATTCTTTTAGAGCTTCTGGATGATCGTCTTTGTTTCTCCAAATGCATCCTAAATAATAATGTGCCCTTGCCTGCATGGCTGTATTTTTAGTGGAATCATAATATTGCACTGCAATACGTATTAGAGAATCCTCAGTTTGATGGATGAAATTCTTGTCTTTGACTTGTGTCAATAATAGTGCATAATATGCGCGGTCGGCTGCTAAGTGTAATCCCTTTGGTTGAATACCCTGTAAGAAATGTAAGGCGCTGTCAGGGAACTTTTGTATGAGAGAATCGGCTTGTACAAGTTGGATGTTCGGGCTGGAACGAGTACAAGCCGCTAATATACAAGATGCAAGTAATAACATAGCTAAGATAGTGGTTTTCATTGATTTATCATTTGTTGTTGCAGCCTGCAAAAGTACCCGTTTCTGGTGATAAAACAATGTAATGTAGGTGTGGAAAATAAACAACCCCTATTCCTGAAAATAAATCAGAAATAGGGGCTTATTAATTTTAGGTGTATTTTTTATCAGGTATGTAGTTCCAATACAAAACGGCACCCCTTGGTATAACTGCTGTCCAGCGTCAGGCTACCATTCATTTTAGTAGCAATTAGAGAACAGATAGGTAGTCCCAAACCGTCACCTTCTGTAAGGTCTTTCACTTTGGTGAAAGGCTTGAACAGGTCTGCCTGTTCTTCTTCGGCAATGCCGGTTCCTGTGTCGCTTATGATGAACTGATGAGTGTGTGCTCCACGTTTTTTGAAATCCAGCCAGATTTTACCACCTTCGGGAGTAAACTCGGCTGCATTGTTCAGCAAGTGGAGAAGAATGCGCTCAAGTTGTTCCGGATTCGTTTTTACGCTGAGCTTCGGTGCATTGACGGCAGTAGTTATGTCTGGTTTTAAGCCGCTTTTAATCTTATCCATAACACTTTCACAGAAAGTATTGATGTTGATTTCACGCATTTCGTAAGTCTCTGATAACGTATTTTCCAGGTCAGACAGTTCTTGGATGTGTTCTGCAAAACCCTTCAGGGCACGAACGCCCGGTTGCGTTGCATCCAGAGTATTCAGAGTTGGTTCCATTTGTGCTGAGATATTCTGGATAAACTGGGTTTTCAGTTCATTGTGCTCGTTCGCAATCTGGATGGCTTTCTTTTGCTTCCGGGTAAGGAGAACGAAACGCAGCAATACGATGCCGGCCAGTACTAATACAGCAGCAAGGAGTCCGGCGAGGATGCAAAGACCAATGATGATGTACTGCTTGGCGGAGAGAGAGCTGTCTTTCTCTTCGATAGTTTGCAGGCTCTCGTCATACTTCCGTTTCAGAACATTCAGTTCATCCTGGGCGGTAAGTGCTTTTACAGAATCCGTCCAAAGAATGTACTTGTCGTAAGTGCGGGCCACCAGTCCGGCATTATTTGCTTTGCGGGCAATGTCGATCAATGTCTTATAAGACTCGTCTACTTTAGCGTAGTTTTTCTGTTCCTTATATTGACCGATCAGGCGGTTGATATAGGCATCTCCTTGCGAATTCATGCCGAAAGTATAATAATAATTGGCCTGAGTATAGAGCAAATCATTATTGAGAGAGTCATTTTTGGCTGCTTTAGCAGTTTCTTCCAGCTTGGTCAGTTGCTCTTTGGCTCGGGCAGGGTTCTTAAGGTTGATGTACATTTGCAGGCGCTCCTTATTGATACGGAAGCGCAGATCCGGCATAGCCTTGCCACTTTTCTGTTCGCCTCCTGTAACCAATAGTTCCGCACCGCGCAACAGCTCGAAAGCTTCCTTATAATAGTTTTCCCGATGATAGAGGGCACTGGCGTTAACACCGCACTCTACAGCTTTGTCATACTTTTCTTGCGAGGAGAAAGCATTGTAAGCTTGCAGGAAAAGGTAACGGGCTTTAATATATTCTTTTTGTTTCAGGTTAGTTTGTGCCTGTTGCATTAGCTCATCGGCGCGGCTGGTGCTTTGCGCGAAAGTCACTGTGCTTAAACACAATACGAGAGATAGAATGAAAGCAAATTGTTTCATGAGCATAACTATTTATATGAATTTGCAAGCAAAAGTAAAATAATCTTTTAGTATTTGAAACTACTTCCGCCTAAAAATTCACGTAATAATGAGGTAAACGGTATTTCTTTGTCTTGTATGGGTGTAAAATATTTGATGAACTTCAACAAACGGTACGCTTCGGCATACTCAGGGCAGTTGCGAGGCACACTGGTCAATATGGGTTCGGCATGGCAGCGCAGTACGGCAAATTCAAACAACAGTGCGGAGTTGAACATCACATCAGCATTTTCCTGATAAGGGAATATCCATTTGTCTTCTCCGGCTCGTACACTGGGCCAGCGGGAAATGGTTTCCCGTGCCGAGTAGCCGCGGTAGTTGAAGTCTCGGATAATACGGCGCAACAAACGGTTGTCCGTAGTGGGAATCCAGTTATGGTCGTCCAGGGAAATAGTAGTCAGGGCGGACACATAGATTTTGTATTTATTCTCTGCCGGTATTTGCGGGGTGAGTTCAGGATTCAGTGCATGAATACCTTCCAGAATAAGGATGGTATGCTCGTCTATCCGTAACTTGTCACCTTTATATTCACGCTGCCCGGTGGTGAAGTTGAAACTCGGCAAGTCTATTTCTTCACCTCTTAACAGAGCTTTCAGGTCTTCCTCAAACTTTTTGAGATCGAGTGCGTAAAGTGATTCGTAATCATAATCGCCATTCGCATCTCTTGGGGTATCTTCCCGGTTCACAAAGTAATTATCCAAGGCTATAGGATATGGGCGAAGTCCGTTCGTCATAAGCTGTACGGAAAGACGTTTGCTGAAAGTGGTCTTACCCGAAGAAGAGGGACCGGAGATAAGTACCAGTTTCACACGATTGCCATTTTCACCACGGTGATAAATATCATCGGCAATTTGGGCTATCTTTTTTTCTTGCAGTGCTTCGGCTACGTTGATCAGGTCGGTGGCATGCCCCTGTTCACAGGCAAGATTGAAGTCTCCTACATTGCCCAATCCCATGATGTAGTTCCAACGGAGATGTTCTTTGAAGACATCGAGCATTTTTTCTTGCTTGACAACTTCTTCCAAAACATTGGGATTTGCTTTGTTGGGTATGCGCAGTAACAAGCCATCGTAGTATTTTACGATATCGAACAGCCAGATAAAACCGGTACTGGGTAACAGGTTACCATAATAATAGTCGATGGTGTCGCCTAACGAATAATAATAGGTATAGATAGAACCTGAGGTTTCCAGTAGTTTCACTTTGTCCGTCATTCCCCGTTCATTGAAGATGCGTACTGCTTCGGTGGTATGACATTCTGTGCGGCGGTATGTGATATTTTCATCTATGATTTTCTGCATACGCTTTTTAATGGCGGATACATCTTCCAGGGTAATTGGGCGTCCGATGCGGAGATTGCAAAAATATCCTTTGGAGACAGGGTGTTCCACAAAAAGTTTGCCATCGGGAAACAGTTCGCTGACAGCTTTATAAAGTACGAAACAAAGGCTGCGTACGTATGTCCGCAAGCCGGATGAGTCGCGTATATCGAGGAATTCTACATCTTTATTATTATATACCCGGAAATTCAATCCTTCGGACCGGTTATTAACTTTCGCACTGACAACCTGATAGGGAAAATTAAGATTAAAACCGTAATAAATATCCAAAAGTGAACTCCCGATGGGGAATTCTTTAGAAATATTATTATTTTTGCAACAAATTTGTAACATGTGTTTCATGACGTCTCCTTTTTAGGTGATTAATACGTTAAATATAGATATAATAACAGATGTGGCATAAAACCTTCTAATTAATTAAAGATGGAATATTCTTTTTATGATTTTTTAAAGCTGCTTGGCTCACTGGCATTATTCTTGTACGGAATGAAGATAATGAGTGAAGGACTTCAAAAGTTTGCCGGCGACAGGCTCCGGAAAATTCTAACGGCAATGACTACCAACCGGGTAACCGGGGTGCTGACGGGTGTGCTGATCACAGCACTGATTCAATCTTCTTCTGCAACTACCGTTATGGTGGTGAGTTTTGTAAACGCCGGACTACTCACTTTATCCCAATCCATTGGTGTAATAATGGGAGCCAATATCGGTACTACCGTTACAGCATGGATTATCTCGGCATTAGGCTTCAAAGTTGATATAGCCGCTTTCGCACTTCCTCTACTTGCCTTTGGCATCCCTCTTCTCTTCTCTCAAAAAAGTCATCGTAAGTCTATCGGTGAATTTATTTTCGGTTTCTCTTTCCTTTTTATGGGACTTTCTATGTTACAATCCAATGCACCGGATTTGAAAGCAAATCCGGAAATGCTGGCTTTTGTACAAAGCTATACCGATATGGGATATATTTCTATTCTGTTGTTTGTGTTTATTGGTACTATTTTGACTATGGTTGTGCAGGCATCGGCAGCGACGATGGCTATTACGCTTATCATGTGTGCCAATGGATGGATAAGCTTTGAATTGGGGGCGGCATTAGTATTGGGCGAGAATATCGGTACTACTATTACTGCCAATCTTGCTGCTTTAACCGGTAATACGCAGGCGAGGAGGGCTGCATTGGCTCACCTGGTATTCAATGTCTTCGGTGTTATCTGGGTGCTCTGTCTCTTTACACCGTTCACGAGTGGTGTATCGTGGTTTGTGGAAAACGTGATGGGAACGAAAGATCCTGCTGTAGCCGTTTCATTTAAGTTATCAGCATTCCATACTTGCTTTAATATCTGCAATGTATTGATCCTTATCTGGTTTGTGAGACTGATAGAGCGTACTGTTTGCGCTATTATTCCACAGAAAGAAGCCGACGAGGAATATCGTCTCCGCTTTATCTCCGGTGGTATGCTTTCTACAGCGGAGCTTTCCATATTGCAGGCACGCAAGGAAATTCACCTCTTTGCAGAGCGCACTCATCGTATGTTCAATATGGTGCAAGATTTGCTGCATACGGATAAAGACGACGATTATAATAAGCTGTTCAGCCGTATCGAGAAATATGAGAATATCAGCGATAATATGGAATTGGAGATAGCCAATTATCTGAACCAGGTGTCCGACGGACGTTTGAGTTCAGAAAGTAAGCTGCAGATTCGTGCCATGCTTCGTGAGGTCACGGAAATTGAAAGTATTGGTGATAGTTGCTATAATCTTGCTCGTACTATCAATCGTAAACGTCAGACCAATCAGGACTTCACAGAAAAGCAATATGATCATATTCACTTTATGATGAAACTGACGGATGATGCGTTGGCACAAATGATTGTCGTTGTGGAACGCTCCGACCACCAAAGTATTGACGTGAATAAGTCATTCAATATTGAGAATGAAATTAATAACTATCGCAATCAGCTGAAGAATCAGAATATTCTGGATGTAAATAATAAAGAATATGATTATCAGATGGGCGTTTACTATATGGATATTATCGCAGAGTGCGAAAAGCTGGGCGATTATGTGGTAAATGTAGTAGAAGCAAGTAGTGATGTAAAAGAAAAGAAAGCGTCTTAAGACGCTTTCTCAAATTCTTCTTTTCCGACTCCACATAGCGGGCAAACCCAATCTTCAGGAAGGTCTTCAAACGATGTTCCCGGCTCAATGCCGTTTTCCGGATCGCCCATTTCGGGATCGTAAACGTAGTCACAAACTGTGCAAATGTACTTGTCCATAAAACTATTTTTTAGGTTTTCTTTATAAATAACAATAAATACCGCTCTTTTGTTTCCGGTTTTGATTTGAAAGAGATATATTTGTTTCGTTTTTATTGTAAATGAACTCTTTATGACGATACTAATTCTGATCGGTATGGCGGTACTTGTGGGAGTATTGCTATTGTATGTGTTTGAACTCGGTAGAAGTAGACGTCTGCTGCTTAAAGCAGGAAACGCCAGAAAAGCATTGCGCAGCTCAGAAGAACTGTTTCGTTCCATTATGCAAAATGTTCATGCTTTTATTCTTTTGATAAACAGGGATTTTGTTGTTACCCGGACAAACTATTATGATATCACCAAAGCCCGTAAGCCGGAAGGTAGATTACCCCGTGTAGGAGATTTGCTGCGTTGTAATAACGCATTGTCCGCCGAAGGAGGATGCGGAACGCATGAACTTTGCGGCAGTTGCCCTATCCGGAGAAAGATAGAAGAGACTTATCGTGCAAAAAGTAGTTTTACAGACTTGGAGGCTACACTCAATATACGGGATAGGCGAGGAGAGGTATCTGAATGTGATACGTATGTTTCCGGCGAATATATGGAGATAGATGACAAGGAAGGCATGGTAATTACTGTACATGATATTACACGCTTGAAGAAAGCGGAAGTGGAATTGCATAAAGCCCGTGAAAAAGCGGAGAATGCAGATCGTTCCAAATCTGCTTTTCTTGCTAATATGAGCCATGAGATACGTACGCCACTGAATGCTATCGTCGGCTTTTCCGAATTGCTGGCTTCTGCCGGTACGGAAGAGGAGAAGACACAGTTTTTGGAAATAGTTCATTCTAATAACGAGTTATTGCAGCAATTGATTGCTGATATTCTTGACCTTTCTAAAATAGAAGCAGGTACATTGGAGTTTACGTTCTCTGAGGTGGACGTCAAGCAACTGATGCTTGATATAGAACAATTGTTCCGTATGAGACTGGAAGATAAAGCTGCTGTTATCCAGATTATCAGAGAAACTCCTGCGGATGAATGTATTATGTATACAGATAGAAACCGCTTGCAACAGGTTATCTCCAATTTTATGACCAACGCGGTGAAGTTTACGGATGAAGGTAGCATTACTTTGGGCTATAAATGTTGTACAGAGGGGCTTTACTTTTACGTAAAAGATACCGGTAGCGGTATTCCGGAAGACAAGGTTAATCATATTTTTGAACGCTTTGTTCGGGTGGAACAGAATAAAAAAGGTACTGGTCTGGGATTGGCTATTTGTGAAATGATTATCCGTAAACTGGGGGGGAAGATTGGTGTGGAATCTGAATATGGTAAGGGATCTACATTCTGGTTTACACTTCCGATCAATGGTCGTCAGATTAAGGAACAGGGCACAGAGATTGATGGCAAGACTAACTTATAAAAAGATTTAATAACATTCGGTATCCCAAATTAATATTGTACTTTTGTGGCTCTTAATTAAAGCTAACAATTTGCATGACTGCAATGAAGGATGATTTTTATCATGGCGGACTTACTGACGACGAAGTAAGAAAAAGCCGCGAGAAGTACGGAGTCAATCTGTTAACGCCTCCCAAGCGTCCCTCCCTATGGAAGTTATATCTTGAAAAGTTTGAAGACCCTGTTGTCAGGGTGCTTTTAGTTGCTGCACTATTTTCTTTGATCATCTCGATCATAGAGAATGAATATGCCGAAACAATCGGTATTATTGCCGCCATATTGCTGGCTACCGGAATCGGCTTCTTCTTTGAATATGATGCTAATAAAAAATTTGATTTGCTGAATGCGGTCAATGAGGAAACTTTGGTGAAAGTTATCCGTAATGGTCGCGTGCAGGAGATTCCCCGGAAAGATGTGGTAGTAGGAGATATTATCGTTCTGGAAACAGGAGAAGAAATTCCTGCTGACGGTGAACTGCTGGAAGCTATTTCTTTGCAAATCAATGAATCCAATCTGACTGGTGAACCTGTAGTTAGTAAAACGACTGTAGAAGCAGATTTTGATGAAGAAGCTACATATGCTTCCAATCGTGTGTTGCGTGGTACTACGGTTGTAGACGGTCATGGAACAATGCGGGTGCTTAGTGTGGGGGATGATACGGAAATCGGAAAGGTAGCCCGGCAGAGTACGGAACAGAGTACGGAGCCTACTCCGCTGAACATACAGCTTACCAAGCTTGCCAATCTGATTGGTAAGATCGGTTTCTCGGTAGCCGGATTGGCATTTGCCATTTTCTTTATTAAAGATGTAATACTGGTATATCCTTTCTCTACTTTCCATACTTTTGCAGACTGGCTTCCGGCATTGAAAGCTACCTTGCAATACTTTATGATGGCAGTAACCCTGATTGTGGTTGCAGTGCCCGAAGGGTTGCCGATGAGTGTGACATTGAGTCTGGCATTGAATATGCGCCGTATGCTTTCTACCAACAATCTGGTTCGGAAAATGCATGCTTGCGAGACGATGGGTGCCATCACTGTGATTTGTACGGATAAGACAGGTACATTGACTCAAAATCTGATGCAAGTTTATGAACCGAGTTTCTATGGTTTGAAAAATGGCGGAGAAGTCGGTGAAGATGATATCAGCAAATTGGTGGTGGAAGGTATTAGTACCAATTCTACAGCTTTTCTGGAAGAGATAGCCGAAGGTGAAAAACCGAAAGGAGTAGGGAATCCGACAGAGGTAGCCTTGCTTTTATGGTTGAACAGCAGGAACAGGGATTATCTGGAATTACGTGAGAATGCTCCGGTTGTGGATCAGTTGACTTTCTCTACCGAACGTAAATTCATGGCGACTTTGGTGAAGTCTCCTTTGATGGGTAAGAAGGTATTGTACGTGAAAGGTGCTCCTGAAATTGTTTTAGGCAAATGTAAAGATGTTATTCTGGATGGCAAACGGGTCGATGCGGTAGAGTATCGCTCTACGGTAGAAAAACAATTGCTGGGTTATCAGAACATGGCGATGCGTACCCTTGGTTTTGCTTTCAAGATCGTAGAAGATACGGATACAAGAGATTGTGTGGAATTGGTTGCCGATCATGATTTGTCATTCCTGGGTGTGGTTGCTATCAGTGATCCTATTCGTCAGGATGTGCCTGCGGCGGTATCGAAATGCCAGTCGGCCGGTATCGATATCAAGATTGTAACGGGAGATACACCG
This sequence comes from Bacteroides sp. Phil13, assembly GCF_001940965.1. Taxonomy (NCBI): domain Bacteria; kingdom Pseudomonadati; phylum Bacteroidota; class Bacteroidia; order Bacteroidales; family Bacteroidaceae; genus Bacteroides; species Bacteroides sp. Phil13. Next base: position 54,637 of record NZ_MSHA01000023.1, read on the forward strand.
GGTACGGCTACGGAAATTGCACGCCAGATTGGTCTGTGGAAACCGGAAGATACGGAACGTAACCGGATAACAGGTGCTGCCTTTGCGGAACTGGCAGATGAAGAAGCACTCGACCGTGTGATGGATCTGAAAATTATGTCGCGTGCGCGGCCTACAGATAAGCAACGCCTGGTACAGTTGTTACAACAAAAAGGTGCGGTGGTAGCCGTAACGGGAGACGGTACGAATGATGCCCCTGCATTGAACCATGCACAGGTGGGTCTGTCTATGGGTACGGGAACGTCAGTGGCCAAGGAAGCCAGTGATATAACTCTGCTTGACGATTCTTTTAATAGTATCGGCACTGCCGTGATGTGGGGACGTTCGCTGTACAAGAATATCCAACGTTTCATCGTTTTCCAGTTGACTATTAATTTTGTGGCCTTGCTTATCGTTTTGCTTGGCTCATTGATAGGTACGGAATTACCGCTTACTGTAACTCAAATGTTATGGGTAAATCTTATTATGGATACTTTTGCCGCTTTGGCTCTGGCTTCTATTCCGCCCAGCGAGAGTGTCATGCAAGAGAAGCCTCGCAGTAGCAATGACTTTATTATTTCGAAAGCCATGCGCTCCTATATTTTAGGTGTAGGTGGTGCTTTCCTGATTATACTCATGGGAATGTTGTACTGGTTTAATCATGCCGAGGGCGGTATGACACCGGAACGCCTGACCATATTCTTCACATTCTTCGTGATGCTGCAATTCTGGAACCTTTTCAATGCGCGTGTGTTTGGTACTACAGACTCCGCTTTCAAAGGGATTTCCAAATCGTATGGTATGGAACTGATAGTACTTGCTATCTTAATAGGACAGTTCCTTATTGTACAATTCGGTGGTGCCGTATTCCGTACTGTGCCGCTTGATTTAGTCACTTGGGTGATTATTATTGCTTCCACTTCACTGGTATTATGGGTGGGTGAGGCGATACGTTTCATCCGACGTTTAACTCAGAAGTAAAATGAAAGAAAAAGGAATTAAAAACCTTATTATTGATTTTGGCGGTGTGTTGATCGACTTGGACCGTCAGCGTTGTATCGAGAATTTTGCAAAGTTAGGCATGCCTAATGTAGAGGCTATGCTTGATGTTTGTCATCAGCAAGGTTTCTTCTTGCAGCATGAAAAAGGATTGATTACCAGTGCGGAGTTCCGGAATGAGATCCGCGAGCAAATAGGGAAGATTGTGACCGATGCCCGTATAGATGCTGCCTGGAATAGTTTTTTGGGAGGTATTCCTACCTATAAATTGGATTTGTTGTTGAAACTGCGTGAGAAATATGTGGTCTATCTGTTGAGCAACACCAATGAAATTCACTGGAAGTGGTCGTGTAAGCATGCTTTCCACTACAAGGCTTTCCAGGTAGAAGATTATTTTGAGAAGATTTTCCTTTCTTATGAAATGAAGATGGTAAAGCCAGACGTTGCTATTTTTGAGGAACTGTTGGAAGAAACAGGCATAGATCCGAGAGAGACTTTCTTTATAGATGATTCTGCCGAGAATTGCCGTGTGGCGGAAACATTGGGTATTTCTACCTATACGCCGAAAGCATGTGAAGACTGGAGCCATTTATTTAGTTGAGAGTTGAGAATTGAAAATTGAGAGTTAAAATGCAGTTGCTTCGTAACATACCGGAAGTGCTTCCTCAGCCTTGTGTTGCTACCATAGGCTTTTTTGACGGAGTGCATCGAGGACATCGCTACCTGATAGAACAGGTGCGTGAAGCAGCTGTTGCATGCGGTTTTGCTTCGGGGGTGGTGACTTTTCCGGTGCATCCGCGCAAAGTTGTGCAGCCGGAGTATCGCCCCGAACTACTGACTACATATGAAGAAAAGGTTTCCTTACTTGCTGAAACCGGTTTGGATTACTGCATGATGCTTGATTTTACTCCTGAAATTGCTATATTGTCGGCACGGGAGTTTATGCTTTTCCTTCGTAATCATTATAACATACGTGCTCTTGTCATAGGCTACGACCATCGTTTCGGACACAACCGTAGCGAAGGGTTTGATGACTATGTGCGCTATGGACAGGAATTGGGGATAAAAGTTATTCTTGCGCGTGCATATATAAATAAGGAGACTACGGTAAGTTCCTCTGTCATCCGCCAACTGTTATTGGAAGGTAATGTTTCGGAAGCGGCCGATTGTCTGGGTTATGATTACTTTTTGAATGGCTCGGTGGTAAGCGGTTATCGCGTCGGACGTAAAATAGGTTTCCCCACCGCAAATCTTCGGGTGGATGATCCTGATAAATTGGTTCCTTCCGATGGGGTATATGCTGTCCGTGTCATTGTTGCGGGGCAGACTTATGGCGGTATGCTTAGTATCGGCTACCGTCCTACAATGGCTAATGGCACCGACCGTAGCATTGAAGTGAATATCTTTAATTTCCATTCGGACATTTACGAACAGCATATTCGCCTTTTTTTTGTCCGCTACCTGCGCTCCGAATTGAAGTTCGATTCCATAGACGAACTAATTGCTCAGCTCCATAAGGATGCTGAAAATGCTTCCCGCTATCTTTAATATCCGTAAAGAATAGTCTTTTACCTCTATATTTTTTGCATTATTATCGAAAAACATACTTATTTTATTGTTTTTCGATAAATATTTTCTGTTTTTCTTGTTAGTCTCAAAAAATACCTTTTTATTTGCATATCGAAAAACGATAAATTATTATTGAATAACAAAACATATAAAGGTTGACGATTATGAAAAAGGCATTTATGAGTATCTCTTTGTTAGTGATTTCCCTCTCCATGTTGATGGCAGTTCTTTGTGGTATAGGAGCTACAGTTTGATGGTTTAATAGAGAAAATATATCTTTGTAGACTCTAAAAGGACAACAACGATGAAAACTGCAATAAAACTGGCTTTTATCTACTTGGCGATGCAAATTCTCGGGGCATTGGCAGTGGGGCCGTTTACTATGATTTATGCGTACGTAAAATACGGTACTATAGACAGAGCAAATGAATTTGCTTTAGCTCCTACTCTGCTGGCAGGATTTGTTTTTATGCTGATCTATTTATGGAAAAAAGGTTATCTGACGAAAGATAAGCAATTGTATTCACCTGTGTCTGCAAGCTATTTATTCTGGAGTGCCATAATGGGGATTTCCATGATTTACCTGATTGACTTTCTAATGTCTCATCTCACATTTTTGCCTGACTGGCTGAGTAATACTTTTGACTTACTGCAATCCGGTTGGCTAGGTATTCTTTGTGTAGCTATATTGGGACCCATTTTGGAGGAGCTGCTATTTCGTGGAGCAGTCACTAAAGTTCTTTTGAAAAAGTATAATCCGTTGACAGCTATTCTGATATCCGGTTTGATATTCGGTATCTTTCATATGAATCCGGCACAGGTGGTAGGAGCGACGCTGATCGGTTTTATTCTTGCATGGATCTATTACAAGACACATAGTCTGATACCTTGTATCTTGATTCACATTATGAACAACAGTCTTTCTGTTTATCTTGCTCTCAAATTTCCGGATGTGGAATATAGCAGTGAATTGATTGGAGAAAAAGCTTATCTGACAGGTCTCGTAATTACTTTCCTTTTGTTTATATTGTCCTGGCGAATGATGAATTCCTATAAATTATCTAATACAACTATTGAAGTATGAAAAGAAGATTGAATATTCTTTGCGTGATCGTATTACTTGTGCTGGGTTATTCGGTTTTAGAGACTACTTATTATGTCGGCTTGGGAATTAAAACCGGGATCGAGAAAGGTATTGACTCCAAGATTGATGCAAAAGCTAAAGAAGAGATTAGCAATGTGCAAGTCGTGCAGCTGGTACCAAAAGATTTGGGTGGAGATATCTTGATTGACTCTGTTTACAATGAGAAATCCGGTAAATATGTGCCTGCTGCTTACGGACAAATGATTGTAAGTGTGAATACTCAACCGAGTGTCTTATCAAGAATTGTTTCTCTCCTGATTCTTATTGTAAACTATGTTGCTATTGTCTGGGCTGTAGTACTTTTTATCCGTCTTATTGTGTCAATTAATAAATCCGACATATTCAACTGGAAGAATGTCCGCCGGCTTAGACGTTTAGGAGTACTGCTTATTATTGGTTTTGTATGTACCTTCCTTCTTGCGTTTCTGAGTTTTCATAACGTGGAAAAGGTCTTTTCAGTGACAGGTTATTCATTGAGTATGGCAGATATGGTGCATATTACTTCGCTGGTATTGGGGATTTCGGCCTTGATTGTGGCAGAAGTATTTGCTATTGGACTGAAGATGAAGGAAGAACAGGATTTGACGATTTAAATAAAGGTGAGTTATGAAAAAAATTAGAATATTAGCTTTATTGGTGATAGTAGTGTTCGTTGCCGAAGTGATAATGTCAAACGGAACAGCCGATTTCAGACGTGGCTGGAACAGTGCAGGTAATAGTAGGGAACTTAAATTCTCAACCGTAGATATTTCGATTAAAGCTGAAAAAAACATAGCAGTTGATTCCTTGTTTAATAGTGTCATTCAACAGAATGTACCTTGCAGGATGTCTTCTCTGGAGACGGAAATACAACCGTCATTTATTAATAAACTGATTTTGATGTTGGCTTTTCCTCTTGTACTTTTTGCTTTTTATGGATTTTATTGTATGATTAGGGTGGTTATTTCAGTGAGCCGTGGGAAGGTATTCACACGCGAAAATGTAAACCGCATGCATCTTTTTGTCTATTCGATAATACTCCTCGGCATTTGTATGGAGACTTACGAATATCTTCTGCACAAGGATGCTGTATCCCAGATTCAGTTTAGTGGTTATGAGCTGACATCTTATGCGTTAACGTTCTCTTGGTTCTCGTACTTGATACTGGCATTGTTTACCGAGATATTTGCCGTGGGTGTGAAGATGAAAGAAGAACAAGATCTGACCATTTAATCCTAACTTTGATAAAAGTGATTTATATGATTATAGTAAACCTTGATATAATGATGGCTCGGCGAAAGATATCTTTAGGAGAGCTGGCCGAAAAGGTGGATATTACACCCGCTAATTTATCTATTCTGAAAACGGGAAAAGCGAAAGCTATCCGTTTTTCTACACTGGAGGCTATTTGTAAAATTCTGGATTGCCAACCGGGAGATATTCTGGAATATCAGGAAGGAGACGAATAAAATAGCATTTTAGGACTGATATAGGTGTTTGTTAAATAGAAGGAGGATTTGGAATTTCTGAATCCTCCTTCTATTTATGTATAGCTAGTGTCAGTTTATACTATTTTGTGGGTGTATTTGTCCACTATAATTATGGTGATAAACTTGTATTTGATTGATATATAAAAGATTGTGTTATAAGTATAAAAGAGAATTTGTCCATCTTGATAATGATGATTTATTGAGGAGAGATACCTATGTTTGTAATTTATAAATAGTAAATGGATGAGAATAAAGAAGAATAGTATTCTAATTACATTATTGTTTGTTCTTTCAATAGGGCTGATAGTAATGATTAGAAATAACTATCAAATTAATAGTAAGTTAAAGGAGTGCAATCTGAAACTGTTGGAGAAAAAGATTGCATTGGGTTCTGCTATTTGGGCAATAACTCAATGTCATAAATACACTAATGAGAGAATTAAAGATTTAGATCTGATAGTTGATAGGCAAAAGCGACCTTTTAGTCTTGAATTGAATGATGGATATAAGCTTTTCTATAAATTTTCTCTTTCGGATTGCAGTAGCTGTATTGAATCCGAATTGAAGAATATTAAGGGAAAAATGAAGTCTGTTAATATTCTTATTGAGACTCAAAGTTTGAGAGATTTTAAGGCTTTCATAGCCATTAATCATATTGATACAGCTAAAGTATTTCAAATAGAAAAACCAATATTGGAAGAGGCGGAATTGCCTTTCTATTTTGTTACGGATAGAGAATTATATATTAAGGATCTTTTTTTCCCGATGTCAGAATTACCAGATTTGGCAGTTGAATTTTATCAAATAGTACAAGATAAATACCTGAATTAATGTTTAATTTTAAATTTTAGTTATTATGAAAAAGAAGGTTGTTGTTTTATTTACAATTTGTTTTATGTTCGCATTTCTGCAACAGTATTTTAATCGGAACTCAGAGTTGGCGGATTTTATTAATTCTACATTGGCGAGTGTAGAGTCTCTTGCGCAGGATGAGATCGGACCTGATGATTGTTGGCTACAACCTGAAACAAAACGCTGCACACTTCAATTGGGAGGTGGCTGGTTTACAAGTAGTGTAGAAAGGGTTTGTGTGTTTTGTGCGGTTCCTTATTCCTGCACTCCTGTACAATGTGGAGAACGGTTCTAGTTTGTAATCCATTATGAAACATATCTATTGTATTATAATACTCCTTATTTTCTTTTATTCCTGCCAAAGCAAGAGTAAAAAAGAATATGGATTGTCTCAAATAGAGAATATCGTTACAGAGAATCTGCAAACTATAGTGGTGGAAGTAGAAGATTTTGATTTTGAGAAATTAGGAAATTTTCTTGAGACCACTTCTTATATTCAACTGGCTGCTGAACCGTTACTTACCTCCATACAGGAAGTGCAAATTAAAAACGAGAAAATTTACGTGCATGATAGACTTTCCAGAATTATCTGTTATGATATGCAAGGCAATGTTATTTATATAATAGATGCTAAAGGAGCCGGTCCTGGTGAATATACGAATGTTAATGCTTTTGTTGTCAATGAGCAAAATAGAGAATTAGTCATATTTGATAATTTCAGGCAATCTCTTCTTTATTATGATGCAGATAATGGAGCATATATTAAAATGCAAAAGCTTGGGAAACCTGATCCTACAGCAATGGCTTCATTGAGAGGAGTTTATTATTATGATAATAGATATCATAATAATTATGCGAATGATACGACTCTTTATTATTCCTTATTGATATCGAAAGATGGTACTCGTATGGGGCAACGTTATTTTCCGCATAATGAAGCAGAGTCTTCTTATCATTTTACTCCGGGGCAACCATTTAGTTATAATGATTCAGTATTGTATTATTGCAAAGCCTTTGATTCGGTGGTCTATGAATTAAGTCCGGAGGGCTTGAAAGCTCTGTATGAGATAGAATTGCCTAATCCTTTGCCCTTTTCTAAAATAGAGGATAAAGCGGATGAGTGGAACTTAATGAAATCGGAGTATTCTATAGGATTAGAGAAAATATGCAGGTGTAATGATCTTCTTTATTTTCAATTTTCTAAAGATGGCTTCTTACAGTTAGGGCTCTATGATTTAGCTCAGAAAAAACAAATCTATTGTGGTAAAAGGTTAACGGATAAAGTTGGTAAGTCAGTCCCTGTTTTTCGCTTAATTGATGGGGTATATAAGGGTAAATTTTGGGGGATTATCACTCCTGAAACTGTTGATTATGCCTTGTCGGAAGAACCGAATAAGGACTATCCTGATATAATTCGTAATTATAATCCCGATACAGATAACCCGATTATCGCGTTCTATAATGTGGCTAAATGATTGTGCTAGGCTATTAATGAGATTGCCTGAATATACTATATAGTTATTCGGGCAATCTTTTATTTAGGTTTTCACTTTATTTACTGCTATCTTTCGCCTTGAAGGCCAGCGCATACATTCGCATCTGCTTCACCATAGACAGCAAACCATTGCTGCGAGTAGGTGAGAGGTGCTCTTTCAGTCCTATCTTATCGATGAAATAAAGGTCGGAATTCAGTATCTCGTCCGGTGTATGTTCAGAGAGTACTTTTATCAGTAATGAGATAATACCTTTCACAATCAAGGCGTCGCTTTCTGCTTTGAAGATTACTTTTCCATCCTCTTCATCAGCTTGTAACCATACACGGCTCTGACACCCTTCAATCAGATTCTGTTCCGTTTTATATTTTTCGTCGAGCGGTTCCTGCTCGTTTCCTAAATCTATGAGGAGTTGATAGCGATCCATCCAGTCGTCAAAGTCGCTGAATTCGGCAATCACCTCGTCTTGCAGTTCGTTGATACTCATGCTTTGTGAATTATAAATTATGAATTATTTTTCGTTGTAGATGACTTGCATTACTGTTTGTCCTACTGCTTGCAATGTAGCCTTATCAATGGCATCCATGTCATCTTTCACGGTGTGCCAATGCTCAAAGAAATCACCTTCGGGATAATAAGGAATAATGTCAATGGTCGGGACTTTGGAATATTTGTTGATGAATGTATGGTCATCTGTTACGAAGCCACCTTCTTTCTGCACAAAATAACGTCCGAAGCCTAAAGCATTGGCCGTTTTCCAGACTTTTTCATTCACATTGGGAGCCACATTATGAGACAAACTTTCATAACGGAACTCCGGGTTCTTGCCTCCTACCATATCCAGCAGTATACCGAAGCGTGCAGTATATCCCTGCACATGCGGATTGCGTGCCCAATATTGTGAACCGAGCGCCCAGTATTCCTCTTTATGCGGACCGTTGTAAGCACGGTGTGTCCCATAATCTTCAGCATCTACAAAAATGATATCGATACCCATTTCCGGTAACTGTTTCTGCAAATGGCGTGCTATTTCCAATAATACGCCTACACCGCTGGCACCGTCATTAGCACCTAAGATCGGAGTATTATGATTTTTAGGATCCGGATCAGCGTCTGCCCACGGGCGGCTGTCCCAGTGAGAAAAGAGGGCGATACGCTTTTTCGTATCCGGTTTGTAGGAACCAATAATATTCCGGGCTTTTAGTAACGTACCGGTATAGGCAGGTAAGTCTACATATTGGTTAGTGACCTTTGCACCAAACTCGGTCAATTTGTCTGCCAGATAATTACCACAATCCACGTGTGCTTTCGTGTTGGGAACGCGTGGACCGAAGTCAACCTGTGCTTTTACATACTGATAAGCACTGTCTGCATTGAACTGTGGAACATTGACAGTGTTCTCGGCAGTTGCTTCCGTGTCGTCACTTGCCTTCTTGGTGTTGTTGCTGCATGCTATGAATGCAAGCAATACCAGGCATAAAGGGATGAGAGTATAATTCCGTTTCATTCTTTATCTAAATTAAAACTTAGTTTCACTTCTTTTTTTCCGGTCTCCAACGTAACTTCTGCTCCGTTTATCATGGGTAGGTTCATACTGACATGCCCTACCGGGAAATTAAAGCAGACGGGGTAATCGTACTCTTTTACAAGATCGGCAATGGCACCGTACAAATCCTTACCGAGCGACTTATTTTCTTCATATTCCGTAAACTGGCCTATGATGAGTCCGGAGAGTTTTTCTAATATACCGCCCAATTTCAGGTTGTAGATCATACGTTCTACCGCATGCGGACGTTCGCCTACATCTTCTATAAAAAGAATGGTTCCTTTGGCAGGAATATCGTAAGGTGTGCCGCGCAATCCATAAAATACGGACAAGTTACCACCTCGTAAAATACCGTTGGCAGTTCCTTTGTGATTTAGTTTATGTCCCAGACAAATATAGTTGAAGCCATTTTCCAAGGTTTCTACAGATTCTGCTGTTTCCGGATTAAAATGTCCGAACAGAATATCTTTGAGTGCCAGTGCACAGAAATCATCTTCGGGTTCCACCGTCAGATGGCGTGCCATCAGCGCATGGAGTGATGCGAAACCTTCTTTCTGCAGTACATTGTGCAATGCAGTGATATCACTAAAACCAATCAGCCATTTGGGATGTTTACGGAAACGGGTAAAATCAAGTTTCCCTAACAAGTGCACTGCCCCGTATCCACCACGGCTACAGAGAATGATTTTGGCTTTTTCATCATCCAGGGCATCCTGCAAGTCCTCCACCCGTTGCTTGATGCTACCCCCATACGTTCCGTGTGAACTACCGGCATGTTTAGCCATTACTACTTCCAGTCCCCAGGACTTCAAACGTTTTTGGGCTCCTTTCAAAAAAGACTTGTCTATCTTGCTGGAAGGAGAAAGGATGATGACGCGATCACCTTTTTGTACGTATGGTGGAAAAATAAGGCTGCTCATAATTCAATATTTTGCGTATGGGGACAAAAGTACATAAAATAACTCAAAACGAAATTTAGTTTACACTACAGATTACACAGATTAACACAGATTTATTCTAATAGTGGGAAAAAGTGATAATCTGTGTAAATCGATGTAGTCTGTGATAAAAACTATCAAAATGAAATTGAGATTATGAAATTTCCAAGGATGTTATGCTGTATTTCTCGACATTTTTTCAGATATTTGCTAAAAATCTAACGTTATGGAACCTATTCGAAGCTTTGATCAATTAACCTCACACTTGAAATCCTTAAACAAGAGGAAACGTATTGCCGTAGTTTGTGCCAATGATCCCAATACGGAATATGCCATTGCCCGTTCTCTGGAAGAAGGAATTGCGGAATTCCTGATGATCGGTGACTCTGCTATTCTTGAAAAATACCCTACATTGAAGAAATACCCCCAGTACGTCAAGACGGTGCATATAGAAGATTCCGATGAGGCGGCGCGTGAGGCTGTCCGCATTGTACGCGAGGGTGGGGCTGATATCCTGATGAAAGGGATTATCAATACCGATAACCTCTTGCGTGCTATTCTCGACAAAGAAAAGGGTTTGTTGCCTAAAGGTAAAATCCTCACCCACCTGGCTGTGATGCAGATTCCTACGTATGATAAGTTGCTTTTCTTTTCGGATGCCGCCGTAATTCCACGGCCTACTTTGCAGCAGCGCATAGAGATGATCTGGTATGCCATACATACCTGCCGCCATTTCGGTATCGAACAACCTCGTATCTCTCTTATCCACTGCACGGAAAAGGTGAGTGCCAAGTTTCCTCATTCGTTAGATTACGTCAACATCGTGGAATTGGCAGAGGCCGGAGAATTCGGAGATGTGATAATCGACGGTCCGCTGGATGTGAAGACTTCCTGTGAGAAAACAAGTGGTGACATTAAAGGCATTGCATCTCCCATCAATGGAGAAGCGGACGTGCTGATATTCCCTAATATAGAGTCGGGAAACGCCTTTTATAAGGCTGTTTCCCTGTTTGCTCATGCCGATATGGCGGGCTTGTTGCAAGGCCCTGTTTGTCCGGTGGTACTGCCTTCGCGCAGCGATTCCGGCCTGTCTAAGTATTATAGCATTGCCATGGCATGCCTCACTTGTGCCTGTGACTAAGGTGGCAGGATGATAAAGCGGTCAATCCCAATTGTAAATTGTAAATCGTCAAATTGTAAATTATGAAAATTCTCGCTATCAATCCCGGTTCTACTTCAACGAAGATTGCGGTATATGAAGACACAACTCCGCTTCTGGTGCGTAACATCCGCCATTCGGTAGGAGAACTTTCCCATTTTCCTCGTGTCATCGACCAGTTTGAATTCCGCAAGAATCTGGTGATAGAAGCCCTGAAGGAGAATGGTATTCCTTTTGAATTTGATGCCATCGTAGGGCGTGGAGGATTGTTGAAACCCATTCCGGGTGGAGTATATGAAGTGAATGATGCCATGCTGGACGACATTGCCCATGCCATGCGCAGTCATGCCTGTAACTTGGGGTGTCTCATTGCTGCCGAACTGGCTGCATTGCTTCCCGGTTGCCGTGCCTTCATTGCTGATCCCGGTGTAGTGGATGAATTGGATGAGATAGCCCGCATCACAGGTTCGCCCCTGATGCCGCGCATCACCATCTGGCATGCGCTGAACCAGCGAGCCATTGCCCGCCGCTATGCTGCCGAACTTACAACCGCTTCTCCCGACCATCCGGTCCGCTACGAAGACCTGAATCTTATAATCTGCCATTTGGGTGGCGGCATATCCGTTGGCGCTCATAATCACGGTCGCTGCATCGATGTGAACAATGCCCTTGACGGAGAAGGTCCCTTCTCTCCCGAGCGGGCGGGGACGTTGCCTGCCGGCCCATTGATTGATCTTTGTTACTCCCATCGTTTCAGGAAAGATGAATTGAAGAAGCGTATTTCCGGTCATGCCGGTCTGGCGGCACATCTGGGCACTACGGATATACCTGCTATTATCAAGTCCATAGAAGGTGGAGATACGAAAGCGGAACTGGTGCTGAATGCTATGATTTATCAGGTTGCCAAAAGTGTGGGTGCCGCTGCTGTTGTGCTTTACGGTAAAGTAGATGCCATCTTGCTGACGGGCGGCATAGCCCATTCAGAGTATGTCATTTCCCGTTTGAAGGAACGGGTTTCTTTCCTTGCTCCGGTGCATGTCTATCCCGGGGAAGATGAACTGGAGGCACTTGCTGTGAATGTTTTGGGAGCATTGCGCGGGGAGTTGCCGATACAGGTTTATAAGTGATAATTAAAGATACGAACCCAACGATTGTTTTCATTCCATGAAGATTCTGCTTACCCCAAATGGTAACTCCATTTACACGCCGAGGTAAAGGCCGTTACATACCGAGGTAAAGAGCGTTACAATAGGTGGTAAAGGTCGTTACATCCTGCGGTAAATGCTTTTACATCTTGCGGTAAATGATCGGTAAATGTAATGCGCTGATAGAAAAGGAGTAAAGCCCCCCAAATGACTTTACTCCTTCCAATCTTTTTCCCTCGTAACTAATACGGAGAAAACACCACTAATCAAAATTCTATACCTTGGTTTTCTTTTATTAGGATTAGAAATTGTTCTTTCCGGTATCCCACCAAAGACGGGTACCACCAGTATCCAGACCGCCTAACTTGCTAACCAATGCATCATATAACGGCTTGTTGTTCGTGATATAGTCTTGGTTGAAGAATACACGACGAATCATATCATCTGTACTAATGGCGTTACTACTGTTATTTACTACTACTTTGAAGAGTTTCGGATAGCCGGTGCGGCGTTGTTCTGCCCAAGCTTCGCAACCTTCGGGGTAGATAGCCAACCACTTTTGGGTGATGATTCTTTCCAGTTTTGTTTCATTATCGGCGGTATTATCCCATTTTGGAGTGATACTGGTAGTTGCTTTGGCATCAAAGTTCTTATCGAATGTATCTACGTAATCAGCAGGAGTGTTTTCACTTTCCAAATATTCACTTACGCCACTGGCATCCCATTGTGCAAAGGAAGTAGTGACACCTTGTTTGTAGCAACTCTCCACGTCTTCAGACGTGAAGCCTCTCAAGGCAGCTTCTGCGCGAAGGAACCATACCTCGGCAGCAGCCATTACTATAATCTTGCTACTGGTGGTGATGGTGGTTCGTGAGTGGGTGGAGTAACGGTTGTCTCCTACACCTGTTCCCTGGCGCACACCTTTAAACTTGCCTTCGATGCTGGTCAGTTGTTTCACACCCGCCACAGTTTGCGTGATGTTGCCATCATTGTCTCTACCATCTTGTGCGGCACTGAAGTAGGACTTCAAGCGCGGGTCGTCATATCCTTTCAGGAAAGACTCTAGGCTGGCGTTCATAAATACTTCGCCCCAACCGGAAACACCACCCAGCGGGTTGCGGATTCCATATTGGCCTACAGTTTCGTTAGATGTTTCCAATACACCGCCATTCTGTGCGTCTAATGCAGCCTGAGCTTGTTCTTTGGCTAAATCGGGGTCCACATTGGATACACGCATTGCCAGGCGCAAGCGAAGAGAGTTGGCAAACTTCAACCATTGTGCAGGCGTACGTTTGCCTTCCGGCATCATGAAGTCGGCGCTTTCAAAAGATACGCCGCCTTTATAGTCCTTCAGAATATTGATGGCTGTTGCCAGGTCTTCGAAGAAACGCTTGTAAACTTCCTGCTGGGACTGGGGAGTTTGTGCGGCAGTGCCGAAACCGTCATAAAGAATAGGACCATAATAGTCGCTTACACGATGCAGGAGGGTTACTTTCAGCACTTTGGTAAGAGCATGATACAAGGGCCAGTCTTCGGCTGTGTTCAACTCTTCGGAATCAGCGATGGAAGGCATGACGTTGCCGTAGGAATAGGTCCACATGGCGCTTGTCCAACCATTGTTCAGATTGTAGGTAGAGTTGTTCTGGTTGAACGCACCATTCATGTCGTGGAAGAATCCGCCATACATATCGGCTACCAGGTTCTGTATCACTTGATATTGCCAGTCGGTTCCTTCTACACCCGTCTGGTAAATAATACCTTTTTGGATGGTAGAGAAAGGTACCAGGTTAGTCTGGTTGTCATATTTCTGCAAATCGTCTGTATAAGCTCCTTTTGTATCGTTGAATCCGGCAAAATTATCGGTGCAGGATGAAAGACTTAAAAGTCCACCCAAAAGTAGTACGGCTGTATATTTTATCTTATTCATATCGTTCAGGTGTTAGAAAGTGAGTTTAATATTGAATCCAATGTTTCTCGTTGAAGGCATACCATAGGTATCCAAACCTTGGTTATCATTACCTACGGACATTGTTGCGTCCGGGTCGAACGGGGCATCTTTGTAGATGAAGAACAGATTGCGGGCCACCAGTGAGAGGTCTACACCTTTGATGAATCCTGTCTTTTCGAGCATCTGCTGCGGGAAGGAGTAGCCCAATGACAGCTCACGCAAGCGGATGTTAGTTCCATCATATCTGTAGAATTCGGTAGTACCGTTACCGCGGTCGCCTACCATTTGATAGAAACCTTGTACGTTCTTGATTTCCTGACCTTCCAGCATGTAGTGCTTTGCTGCGCGTGCATCACCGGTTGCTTTGCTTACACCTGCATAATCCAGACCGGCTTGCGTCAGTGAGATAACGTCGCCACCCATGCGGGTATCAATCAGGAAGTAAAGTGAGAAACCTTTATAAGTCAGAGTATTGCTCCAGCCAAGGGTCCAGTCGGGATTGAAGTTACCAATCTTGGCAGCCTTGTCAGTGGTTACCTGCGGCAGGCCGGCTTTTTTGTTCTCATTACCATCTTTGTCCGTTGCCGGCTCCAAAAGAATTTTGCCGCTTTCATCGCGTACAAATACGTTGCCGTAGATGTCGCCCAATGAACCACCTTCTACAACCATCATCTTATAAGGCATACTTACGTTGCCGGAAGCATACTGGAAACTGGGTGTTCCGCCCAGAGATACAATTTCATTCTTATTGGTAGCGAAGTTGAATTGAGTTTTCCAACGGAAGTTGTCGTTCATCAGCGGAGTGGCTCCTACAGTGACTTCAATACCGGTATTGCGAATCTTACCTGCATTAATCCAACGGAAACGGCGCTTTTCGGCAGTCGTGTTCACCCGGATCAATTGGTTCTTGGTATCGGTGCGATAGAACGTAAAGTCGAAATCCAAGCGACTGTTGAAGAATCTCCACTCGGTACCAATTTCGATAGAGGTGCTGATCTCCGGTTTTAGGTCTTCGGCAAAGTAATAGTCGATAGGATTGACTACGCCACCGGCTGTAATAGTCTGTGCCGGACTGGTGATGCCGATGGGAAGGTCGTTACCTACTTGTGCCCAAGATGCGCGGACTTTACCGAAGCTGATCCATGACGGGAGGTTGAGTGTCTGGTTCAAAATCCAGGATACACCTACTGAGGGGTAGAAGAAACCGGAACCTTCGCTCTTCGTGTTGGCCAGTGTAGACGACCAGTCGTTACGGGCGGTCAGATCCAAGTAAAGGCTTTCTTTCCAGCCGATTTGTGCTGTTGCAAAGAGGGATTGGATGGTGCGTCTTTGATCGTTCAGTTCGTCGATGAAGGAAGTTCCGGCGCCGCCCAGATTCATGTTGGCGACTGTAAATACGTTTGCTTTGTACAAGCCGGATTTTCCGGAGTCGAGGCTTAGTGAGTTCACTTTCGTAGTGTTGATGCTGCTACCGATGGCTGCATTCAGTGACCAGTCGTTCCAGGTTTTGTTGAACATTGCCATCACGTCGCCGTACATCATGAATTCCTGACGGTTCAGCTTGATGTAACGTCCGTTTTCGTGGGCTACATCGGCTGCTGTACCGGCGTACATTTTCTGGTCGTAGTTATCGTTGATATAATCTACATTGCCACGTGCCTGGATGGTGAACCAATCGTTTACCTTCAGGTTGGCGCTCAGTGAAGCCATTGTGCGGAAGCGTTTGTCGTTGCTGGTAACTCTGTTGTTTAACCAATAAGGGTTCTGAGTGAAACCACTGATGTCAGTATACCAGTTCTGTAAGGGCATGGCTCTGTTGGCATCAAACTTTTCGTAACCGTTGTTGTCGCGGTAAACACTCATGTCTTCGCCACGCGGAAAGGAATATAAACCTACCAATGGGTTCATATAGTAACCACCGGAAGTAGGGCGGTTCTTGATTTTCTGGGTCATCAGGTTCACGTTGGCATCCAGTGTCAAGCGTTCGTTGAAGAGGGAAGCTGTTTCGCGGAAAGTGATGTTGTGCTTCTGAAGTTTGTTTACATCAACAATGCCGCTGGCGGTGGTGTTGGCATAAGAGAAGTAGGTTTGCATCTTTTCTTTTCCTGCTGTGACGGATAAGGAGTTTGTGGCTGTCACTCCGTTACTGAAATAGTCGCCCACATTGTCATAAGCTTTCATACTTGCGTTTTCTGCGCCCCAACTGGTTTCGCCACTGGCGCCGTATCTGTTTTGGAATTCGGGCAGGCTGATGGCATGATCTACAGTGAGGTTGGAAGAGAAGGTGATGCGTTGCATGCCGGCTTTTCCTTTCTTAGTAGTGATAAGGATTACACCATTAGCAGCTTGCGAACCGTAAAGAGCGGCAGCGGAAGCACCTTTCAGGATGCTCATGCTTTCAATGTCGTCTGGATTGAGGTTGGAGATACCGTCACCGGAGTCGCGGTTACCGGTATCATTATTGCCACCCATGGCGGAAAAGGCTTGTTCTGATGTGTTATTCAGCATAGGCACACCATCAATGACATATAATGGCTGGTTATTACCGTCGGCGTTGGCAGAACGAATACCACGGATGGAAACCTTGGCAGAACCCCCTAAACCGGAGGAGTTGCGTGTAATAGATACACCGGCGGTTTTTCCGGCCAATGCATTAATCATATTCGGATCTTTGGCACGTGTCAGTTCGTCGCCGCCCACCTGTTGGGTTGAGTAAGTCAGTGAAGCAGCTTTTTTCTTGATACCCATAGCGGTTACTACAACCGTTTCCAGTGACAGGGCTTCTTCCTGCATCTGTACATTGAGAGTTTGCTGCCCGTTGAGAGCAATCGTTACAGGCTGGTATCCGATAAAGCTGATAACCAGCGTTGCATTGGTTGGAGTGTTTAGTGTAAACTCACCGTCTATATTGGTAATGCAACCGTTTGTAGTTCCTTTTTCCACGACATTGGCACCGATAATGGGCTCACCTTTCGTATCGGTAACAACACCTTTCACAGAGATATTCTCTTGTTGTACGGCAGTAATGATTTCACTTGCCTTTTCATTTTGTTTGGTCAGCACAATATTCTTGCCTTCCATTACATATCTGATGTCGGTACCATTAAAGATTTCGTCCAAAACTTCGGACACCGGTTGATTGTCTGCATCTACATTTACGGTGCGGCGCACGTCCACACTTTTCTTATTGTAGACAAACAAATATTCGGTCTGAGCCTCGATTTTATCGAGGATTTCGCCTACTCGTAACTCAGAACGGGGGATGCTGATTCTTGCACTCTGAGAGTAGGTAGCGTGGCTGTATGCCTGGAACGTTACAAACAAAAGAAGGAATAGTGTGATCTTCATAGTTCGTAATATTTGCTTAAATACTAAACTTTTTGGGCAAAAAAGCCCATTCAAAGAAATTTTTCTCATATCTTTGTAATGTGTTAAGTTAATAAATTGATTAAGGTCGATTTTTGACTGTTTCGGATCGGAAAGTATGGGGGTACTTTCCGATCTTTTTTGTGGGGGTAATTAGTAGACTGTTTCTTCTATTTCATAATGCTTTTCTATTTAAGGGGTTAGTACTAAATTTTAAGGTTTTATCTTTGATATCAAATTATTTCTCGTAAATAAAAATCGAGTCTTTTTCTTCATTGATGCTGAACTCAAAAGGATGATCTTTTGAAATGGTTCGAAGAATATGCTCTACGCCGTCCTGCTCGCGGAATTTTCCGGTGCAACTATCATAATTCAGCAGTTTGGGGTCGGAAACGGTTATTTTTACATTATAGTATTTTTCAAGTTTGGTAAGGATGCAGCTGAACGGTACATCATCAAAGCAATATAATCCTTCTTTCCACCGTAAGTATTCGTAAGAAGGAAGTATAACCTTTTTGCATTTCCCGTCATAGTTTCCAAAGAATTCATCTTTTTGCAAACGGGTGATGACTTTGTTGTTATTGGCGGGATAAATGTCTACAATACCTTCTACGAGGGTCGTTTCGAATTCTTTACTGTCTTTATAGGCACAAACATTGAAGCAGGTACCTACTACCTTTACTTTATTCATTTCGGTGTGTACATAGAAGGGGATATCTTTATTCTTTGCTACTTCAAAGTAGGCTTCACCATCCAGTTCCACATTTCTTTCACGACGTCCGAAGTTGGAAGCATAAGTTAATGTAGATTGTGCATTCAACCATACGCGTGTACCGTCAGCAAGGGTGATTTGTGCACGCTGTCCGGCAGGGACAGTAATGGTTTGCGGTTGGGCGAGTTTATTATAGAGGTAATCGTTTGTCATGAAGTAGCCGCATACACCTATGATGATAACGGCAGCTATGCGCATTCCCCATTTGAGTATCGGAGCCAGACGGAATGTCTTTTTCTTGCTGCTCTGTCTGTCAGAGAATAGGGCCACATCAAATATCATACGCTCTTTCAGGAAAGCTTCTCGGTTTTCCTCCGAGGCTTCCACCCAATCAAGGATGCGCTTTTCTTCTTCAATGGTGGCAGTTCCTCTAAAATACTTATATAATAGTTCTTGATTCATGACGTACTTAAATGGTTAATTAAATAAGGGAGGTTTTTCCTGTCCTTCTATAATTAATACAGATAAGTTCGTCACTACCCTAACGGGAAATGAAACTTTTTTTGTTTTATGAAATAATAAAGCTATTTACTGCATCAATCTACTGCGTTGGGAATGATGGATACAATGTAGCATTCGTCCGAAGCTTCGGCTTTAAATAGATTGTAAGCAATGCCTATGGCTTCCTCCGGGGAATTTGCTTCAATATTCTTGTTGACATTCAGGGTTTCAAAAATTTGTTCTCCCTCGATAAGCACGTAGTATATTATTACAATATATCTCATAACTACCATGTTTAATAGCCAGCAATATTACTGATGCTGCAAACATATGCCTTTTATTTATATTATCAAAGAAAAGCAGAAGAGTTTTATCAGAGAAGAATAGAAGTCAGATAATCTTTTAGTTCCACACGAAGAATACGTAAAGCTTTAGTGATATGAAACTCCACTGTTTTGAGGGAAACGTTCAGTTGTTCCGCTATTCTTTTATTCGGTAGGTTGCTATAACGGCTGAGCATGAATATTTCGCGGCTTTGAGGTGGCATCTTTTCCAGAGCTTTATTTACGATGTGCTGTATTTCTGTGCTGAATATTTTGTCGGGTTCGCAATCCTTTAAAGTAGCAATGCGCAAGTCCAGTTCGCGCTGACGGTGCGAATGCAGATCTTCCTCAATACGTAGACGTGTTTGTTCACGTTCCAGGTAGTTGAGAGCTTTATTCTTGATAATGGTAAGGAGCAGGGAATGCAAACCTTTATCTTCTTCCCAACGGTCGCGACATTCCCACAGAGAGATCATGGATTCCATTAAAATATCCTCTGCTTCTGCCCAACTTCTGGTATAGGAGTAGGCAAAGGCAAGGAATTTTTCCTGGTTCTCCCGAAAGAAACGAGAAAATAAATCCATAGTATGTAGGCTTCCAGCTAAAGGCATTTTTATATATTCTCTTTCTTATTTAAGGTTAATATTGTAAAGTAACATAATCTTTTCGGAATACGCAAAAGTATGAAAAGATTTTTCTGGTTTCCCTCTTTCTTTTTGCAAAAAGAAAGCCCGGCGGATTTCCGTCGGGCTTTGTATACTAAAGAATAAGGAATTTCTTATTTCTTTTCAGGTCTTTCCTGTCTTTCTGGTCTCGGAAGCAATACTTTACGGGAAAGCTTGAACTTACCGGTCTTCGGGTCGATATCGAGTAATTTCACTTCGATTTCGTCACCTTCTTTGATACCGGCTTCTTCTACTGTTTCCAGACGTTTCCAGTCGATTTCAGATATGTGGAGTAAACCGTCTTTACCCGGGAGGAATTCTACGAAAGCACCATAAGGCATTACGGAACGTACCTTGCCTTTGTATACTTCGCCAACTTCCGGTACAGCAACAATGCCCTTAATCAGACGCATAGCGTCATCAATGCTCTTCTTGTTGGTTCCGGAGATTTCGATTCTTCCGATATTGTCTACCTCTTCGATAGTGATTGTAGCACCTGTTTCTTCCTGCATACCTTGGATAATCTTTCCACCAGGGCCGATTATCGCACCAATGAATTCTTTAGGAATAGTCATCGTTTCAATACGTGGAGCATGAGGTTTCAGTTCTTCACGTGGTTCCTGAATGGTTTCCAGAATCTTACCGAGGATGTGCATACGTCCTTCTTTGGCTTGGTTCAAGGCACGTTCCAGAATATCGAATGACAGACCGTCTACCTTAATATCCATTTGAGTGGCGGTGATACCATTCTTGGTTCCTGTTACTTTGAAGTCCATGTCGCCCAGGTGGTCTTCATCACCAAGGATATCGGACAATACGGCATATTTGTCTTCACCCGGATTTTTAATCAATCCCATAGCGATACCTGATACCGGTTGTTTGATCTTCACACCTGCATCCATCAATGCCAGTGTTCCGGCACATACGGTAGCCATGGAAGAAGAACCGTTAGATTCAAGAATATCGGATACTACGCGTACTACATACGGATAGTCTGCTGGAATTTGACCTTTCAGTGCACGCCATGCCAAGTGTCCGTGACCAATTTCACGACGGCCTACGCCACGTTGTGCTTTTGCTTCTCCGGTAGAGAATGGAGGGAAGTTATAGTGAAGCAAGAAACGTTCTTTGCCATGTTCCAGTACATCGTCGATGATCTTCTCATCCAGTTTGGTACCCAAGGTAACAGTAGCCAGAGATTGAGTTTCACCACGAGTGAAGATTGCAGAACCGTGAGGTCCGGGCAAGTAGCTGATTTCGCTCCAGATAGGGCGGATTTCGTCAGTCTTACGTCCGTCAAGGCGCTTGC
The DNA here is from genome assembly GCF_001940965.1 of Bacteroides sp. Phil13. Classification (NCBI taxonomy): domain Bacteria; kingdom Pseudomonadati; phylum Bacteroidota; class Bacteroidia; order Bacteroidales; family Bacteroidaceae; genus Bacteroides; species Bacteroides sp. Phil13. The sequence continues at coordinate 75,793 of NZ_MSHA01000023.1, forward strand.
CTTCGTCCAAGATGCTACGGCGCATAGCCTCTTTCTCTACATCATGGTAGTAACGGTCGATCAGTGCTGCTTTTTCGCTCAATTCTTCTTCGCTGAACTGTGCTTTGAATTCTTCGCGGATAGCATCGAAAGCGTCCATGCGTTCGTGCTTATTTTTGTTGCCGGAAGCTGCGATGGCATAAGCCTTTGCGTAGCAAGCATCATGAACGGCTTTACGCAGTTCTTCATCATTTACTTCGTGGCAATATTCGCGTTTTACGGTAGAACCCACTGCTTCTGCCAATTCTTTCTGAGCTTGACATTGTACTTTGATTGCTTCGTGAGCTGCTTTCATGGCGTTCAACAAGTCAAGTTCGGAAACTTCACTCATTTCACCTTCTACCATCATGATGTTTTCATAAGTGGCACCTACCATAAGGTCCATGTCTGCTTTTTCCAACTGATCGAAAGTCGGGTTGATAACGAATTCTCCGTTGATGCGTGCTACACGTACTTCGGAAATCGGTCCGTTGAAAGGAATATCTGAAACAGCGAGGGCAGCAGAAGCTGCAAGTCCTGCCAAGGCATCAGGCATATCAACGCCGTCGGCAGAATAGAGGATGATGTTTACATATACCTCTGCGTGATAATTATCGGGGAATAAGGGGCGGAGAGCACGGTCTACAAGGCGGCAAGTCAGGATTTCATAATCCGAAGCGCGTCCTTCACGCTTGGTGAAACCGCCGGGAAAACGTCCGAATGCGGAGAATTTTTCTTTGTACTCTACCTGTAACGGCATGAAATCTGTTCCGGGAACT